>DDMF01000024.1:38348-38566 GCA_002340515.1 Rhodobacteraceae bacterium UBA2553
TGGCGGCGGGCGTCGAGGTGTTCCGCTTTAGCCCGGTTTCAGGCGCCCCCCGTGCACCATTTTGCATGATGGGTGCCTGTTTTGAATGTTTGGTCGAGATTGATGGCATCACAAAGCAAGCCTGCATGATCGACGTGAGCGAAGGGTTACAACTGGCCCGCGCATATGGCCGGGAGGGTCACAATGATACGTTATGATCTGGGCATCATCGGTGCCGG
>DDMF01000024.1:38596-48397 GCA_002340515.1 Rhodobacteraceae bacterium UBA2553
ATCGCGGCCTGAGGGTCGCCCTCATGGACGAACAGCCCCGCGCAGGCGGACAGATTTACCGCGATGTCGACAGGGTTGCCCCCCTGCGCGGGAATATTTTGGGCACAGACTATCGCCATGGCACCAGGCTGACGGCAGGATTGCAGCATGATGCGATTGACCATGTGACCGGCGCTGTTGTTTGGGCTATTGAGGCGGGGTTTCGGATTTCCTACACCCGTGATGGACGCGGCGCACAGATCAACGCAGACCGGATATTGCTGGCCACCGGCGCGTTGGAGCGCCCGATGCCGTTACCGGGCTGGACACTGCCGGGGGTGATGACGGCTGGGGCCGGACAAATTCTTCTGAAACAATCCGGGATTGTCGCACGCAACGCTGTTCTGGTTGGTTCTGGTCCGCTTCTTTACCTGATCGCCGCACAAATGGTCCGGGCGGGCAGCCCCCCGGCGGCATTGGTCGAAACACAAACGCATGGCCAGATGATCCATGCATCCCGCCACATCAGCGGGGCCTTGCGTGGCTGGCGCTATCTGGCCAAAGGGATGCGCATGCTGGCGGAGCTTACCCGCGCCCGCGTGCCGCGTTACATGGGCGCCACCGACATCGCAATCACGGGCACCGACAAAGCCGAAGCGGTGAGTTTCACGAGCAAAGGTCGCCGCCACCACATCACTTGCGATACTGTCATGTTGCACCACGGTGTCGTCCCCAACACCCAGGCGGCCCGGTCGATGGGCGTGAAGCATTCCTGGCACAACACGCAACAGTGCTTTGTCCCTCACACAGATGAATGGGGCCAGAGCGATGCCGACGGGGTCTTCATCGCGGGTGATGGCGCAGGGATCGGAGGGGCGAAAGCGGCAGAGTTTGCGGGCAGGCTGGCGGCGCTTCAGATTGCCTGTCAGGCGGGCCATCTGCCTCTGTCAGACCGCGACCAGATCGCGCGCCACCAGCGCCGCCAACTGGCCGTTGAAACATCCGCCCGACCCTTCCTTGATGCCGCTTACCCGCCGTTTGCGCAGGCGCTGCACCCTGACGATAATACCGTGATCTGTCGCTGCGAGGAGGTCACCGCCGGTGATATCCGGGGCTATGCAAAACTGGGATGTATCGGGCCAAACCAGACCAAAGCCTTTGGCCGTGCCGGAATGGGGCCTTGTCAGGGGCGATATTGCGGGCTGAGCGTCACCACCTTGCTGTCACAAGCACATGGCCAGACCCCGGATAAGACAGGATACTATCGCATCCGTCCGCCGTTAAAACCCGTCACACTGGGCGAACTTGCGTCCATGGAACACAGCACGCCGGATACGGCAAAATAGGAGAGTTCAATGATCGAACGTATCGAAACTGGCCCACGTATGAGCAAAATTGTTAAACATAACGGCGTTGCTTACCTGTGCGGGCAGGTCGGGGCCGGTGACAATGTGACCGAACAGACCAAGGATTGCCTGTCCCGAGTGGACGCGTTGCTGGAACAGGCCGGATCATCACGTGAGCGCATTTTGCAGACCATCATCTGGGTGTCGGATATGGCTGATTTTGCGGAAATGAATGCGGTCTGGGACGCTTGGGTCCCCTCAGGCCACGCCCCTGCCCGCGCGTGTGGCGAGGCCAAACTTGCCCGCCCAAATCTGCTGGTCGAAGTGATCGTCACCGCCGCCTGCGACTGAGTTGCCCTCTCAACAGATCTGAACCCAGCAGCTCTTCTTCGAACCGGCCACGCTTTGCAATGCATTGACAGCCATAACCTGCCCTTCTGGCGACCTTGGATGAACAAACCCACTTTAGCTGCATTCAATTTCGACATTGGGCGGGGCACGCAGGGTTTGCAGGATGACACAGCTTCGTTCTGCTGCGCCAACCAACGCCATCAGATGCGGCCTTGGCACGCCACACTCTGTTTTCAGATCGACCTTCATCTGCGCGGTTTGAAATCCGACGGGGACATCATCGCCTGTCACCAACGCACCGCGGACGTCAGCCCCCAAGCTGACGCGCACTTCAAGATGGCTCAATTCAATCCCTTTGAGGTTGGCAATCATACGAATGGCGGTGTCAAGGCAGCTGGCCAAAGCCGCGGCCAATAGTTCGCCCGGACATGGAAAATCACTTTCGCCACCGACGGCTTTATGGACCGACACTGGGATATCCACCGGGATGCCTTCGCCACAGAGAACATGTCCGTGAAGCGGATGGTTTGCCGGAACCTGGGCGTCAACAGTTCTTGCGTGATCCTGCACCCATGCTGCGTCCGGCGCATCATGATAGCATTGTCGCAAGGGCAGTTGCCGATCGAGAATACAGCCCGATTTTGCATCTGTGACAGACTGAATGTGGCGCAGGTGACTGGGGTCCAAAACCATCTTACCGCCCCCGCCCAATGCCCGGAATAAACGCAGGAACCTCGCGCTGATATGTGCGGTATTCATCGCCAATCTCGGCAATCAAATCCTTTTCTTCGAGATGCAGAACAGCGACAACGATGTACCCTGTGGTCACCAATGTGAACAATAAATGCCCCTGCGTCATGGTCGGCGCGGCCCAAAAGGCAACCAGAAACCCGGTCATAATCGGATGGCGTACCAGCCGGTAGAGCCCGGTTTTGATAAACCCCGGACGTGTCGCCTCGCGCAGTTTCAGGTTTGCGTAAATCTGTTTCAGGCCAAACAGATCAAAGTGATCAATCATGAAGGTTGAGGCCAAAACGACCAGCCAACCGATCCAAAACAGAACGGTCAATGCTGTGTCGAGGACCGTGTTGCTGACGTCCCATACGACCGCCGGAAGCGGTTGCCAGAACACAAAAATCAAGACCAGAGCAACGCATGTCATCAGAATATAGGTGCTGCGCTCGGCGGATTTGGGAATGACCTTGATCCAGACGCGCTTAAACGCGGGGCGCGCCATAATGCTGTGCTGAAGCGCAAAGACCGACAGCAACACCAGATTGATCATAAGCGAAACCCCGACGGGCCCCTGCGCACCGGAATCAATGGACTTTGGCACCAGCACATTGCCGACAAACCCGATGGAATAGAGGAACGTCACCAGAAAAGTGACGTAGACGGCGATGCCGTAGATAAATGTAATTGAGCGGCCAATGCCAAACCCCTTTCAATAGGATATCACCCGAAAAACCGGACTTGGTCATATGGTGCGTGCGTCGTGCATAGGGGGATACTTCGCAATCCGTACTAAACCACTACTGAATCCGTAGTAGTCACGCGGCCCTTGGTCGCTGTAGGCTTGACTGATGGACAGTAACACAAAAAACATATCGGGCAGTTTGTGTCCGGCGATGGCCTCTGCCGACATCTTGGGGGACAAATGGACCCTGCTACTACTGCGCGAAATGTTTCTGGGCACGACGCGCTTTGGCGGGTTTCAAAAAGCGATCCCGCGCATGTCTCCTTCGATCCTGAGCAAAAGGCTCAAAACGTTGGAAGCGGCAGAGATCATCATCCGCAAATCCGCGCCGACCAGCCAAACTGCGGACTACAAGCTGACGCGTTCGGGGCGAGAGCTTGGACCAATTGTTGAAAACATGGCCATCTGGGGAATGCGGTGGCGCAAACGCAGTATCGCGGCGCAGGATTGCGATGTTGGTGGGTTCATGTGGGATTTCCATCGCACACTGAATACACAAGGCTTGCCGGACGGGGAAACGGTGATCCTTGTGCAAATTTCCGACCGTACCGATCTTAATACGTGGTGGGTAATTGCGAATGGTGACTCCGTTGATCTGTGCCCTACAGACCCTGGTCATGATGTTGACGTGTACCTCACAGCTACGCTCGCAAATCTAGTAGCGCTTTGGTTGGGAGATGTGGGCGTGCGCGAGGCTGTCGAAGCCCAGACGATCTTTTTGGATGGGCCAAGGCATCTGACAAATACAGCGCAGGACTGGATGGCATATTCCCCGTTAATTGGGGTGAAACCTGCCCCATCGGGCAGATAGAGTTATTGGCAAAGACGCGCGCGATTATCGTCTTATGACCGGGCGGCCGTTCAGTGCACGCAACATGCACACAAGCAAAGCGGCATTCGACGTCACACATGCGCCTTGGGAACCTTGGGCCGGGAACCACCGTTGATCTATGCGGCACGATTGCCAGGTTCCGCCTGATCGTCGTCCCATAGTCGTCCCATAATGGTCCCATGGCTGGATCGAGGGACATTACACTCCCCGACCGAACCGGTGTTGGGCCTGTTCCGGTTACAGTAGAAAAAGCAGTGGTGACTGAATATGACCTTGTTCGCCCTTCAAATGAATCGGTAAGGTTACTGAAACTTAAAACCAAGATTCGTGTGAGGAGTGTTGATGCTTTTCGGTGGAATTGAACCGTGCTGACCCTGATCAAGAATGGCGACATTCACACCCCTGAAGCTATCGGAATTGGGCACGCCCTGATCGCGGGCGAACAGATCGTTTATCTGGGTGCCGAACTGCCCACACTCCCCTCGTCTTTGCTGACAGAGGTGATTGATGTCGAAGGGGCGCCCTTGGTGCCGGGCCTGATCGACGGCCATGCTCATATTACCGGCGGTGGCGGTGAAACCGGACCCGCAAGCCGCGTGCCACCGATGGGGCTGTCGGCATTTACCAAAGCCGGGGTGACATCGGTTGTTGGCGTGTTGGGCACCGATGATATCACCCGGAATACTCAGACATTGGTGCAGCAGGCCTATGGATTGCGTGAAGAAGGGCTGTCGGCCTGGTGTCACACCGGCGGGTATCATGTGCCGCTGACCACCCTGACCGGCTCGGCGCGCGGTGACATTGTGTTTCTCGACCCGGTGATCGGCGTTGGCGAGTTGGCGATCAGTGATCACCGTTCCAGCCAGCCGACATTGGACGAATTTCTTCGGATCGCAAGCGAGGCGCATGTTGCGGGCCTGATGACCGGTAAGGCTGGGATTGTACATTGCCACATGGGCGATGGTGCGCGGGGTCTGGCGATGTTGGAAGAGGCAATCGCCACATCGGAAATCCCGGCGCGGGTGTTCAACCCGACGCATATCAACCGCAACACACCGCTGTTTGAAGAGGCCGTCGCACTGGCGCGACACGGTTGCTTTGTGGATGCAACCGCCTTTCCTTGCGGCCATGTAGATCCGGGGATTTCAGCGTCAGACGCCTATCTGCAATTCCGCGAAGCAGGCGGCCGCACCGAACGTTTCACCATCAGTTCTGACGGCGGTGGCTGTCTGCCTGCATTTGATCACGACGGAAATCTGACCCGGTTTGGCGTTGGATTATGTGACATTTTGCCAGAAACGCTCGCCGACTTAATCCGCGCAGGTCTGCCCCTGTCAGAAGCACTGGCCCCGCTGACATCCAATGTTGCCGATCTTTTGAAGTTGCGCCGCAAAGGGCGGCTGGCTGCGGGAATGGATGCGGATCTCTTGGTTCTGGGCGAGGATCAGTCAATACAACATGTCATGGCCCGTGGAAAATGGCATATCCGCAACGGCGATATCATCCGACGCGGAACTTATGAATAAATGAGGAAGGCCGGGTTTTCTAACCCGCCCCTCGACCAACAAAAGGTTAAGTGAAATGTGCCCTGCACCCGTTGACGAAAATGCTCCTCGTGGATTTATCATCCCAATTGGTGGCGGAGAAGATCGCGTAAAGGAAATGCAGATCCACCGCAAATTCGTAGAGCTTTCGGGCGGTGCGGATGCCGATATCATTGTGATCCCCACGGCGTCCATGCTGGAAGAAACCGGCCCTGATTATAACCGGATCTTCTCTGAATTAGGGGCCGGAAAAGTCGAGTTCCTGCCCATCTCGAACCGGGCGGATTGTGACAATCCAGAGTATTCCGAAATGCTTGATCGCGCGACGGGAATTTTCATGACCGGTGGCAACCAGCTTCGCCTGTCCGCGATTTTGGGCGGCACATTGGTGGCACAGAAAATCCGACGCCAAAACGCCGCGGGCGTGCCGGTTGCAGGCACCTCTGCCGGCGCATCCATTATGTCCGAACACATGGTCGCAGGCGGCAACAACAACACAGCCCCCGCCGAGGGAAATATCACATTGGCCCCCGGTATGGGGCTGACAAACGCGGTGATTATTGACCAGCACTTCACCCAGCGCAATCGCTTGGGCCGGCTGCTGACCGCGTCATCTTTCAACCCGTTCCTGATCGGGCTGGGCATTGATGAAGACACCGCCGCCTTCATTGGCCCGAACAATATTTTGGAAGTTGTGGGCAGCGGGACAGTCACCGTTGTCGATGCCAGCCATCTTACACATTCTTCCATGTGGGATGCCCGCGCGGGAGAAGCGCTGAGCCTTCTTGGACTAAGGCTTGACGTTCTGGGCGAAGGCTGCCGTTATGATCTGACGGCGCGCATCGCGTTCGCACCAGATGAACATCTGGCGTTCTGCGCACTTCCAAACACGGGCGGGGATACACCGCCTGAATAAACAGCATAAACGGGGAACTTAATGAAAATTCTATCAACCAATGTTTTCGTCGGCCCAAACGTCTGGGCAAGTTTTCCGGTTATCAGGCACGTCATTGATTTAGGGGTATTGGAAGACTGGCCCTCGGCCAAAATCGGACCCGAATTTATTGACGCGCTGATCAAAGCTTTGCCGGGCTTGGCCGAACACGGCTGTTCTTACCGCGAGCCTGGTGGGTTCATCCGCCGTTTGCGCGAGGATGAAGGCACGTGGTTGGGGCATGTTCTGGAACATTGCGCCATCGAGGTGCAAAATGCTGCGGGGACTGATGTTACCTTTGGCCGCACGCGCGGCACTGGCGCGCCGGGCCAATACAACATGGTGTATGCCTACAGACAGCGCGATGTCGGTCTGGCCGCAGGACAATTGGCGCTTCGGCTTCTGATGCACTTGCTTCCACAGAACGTCAAAGACCAAACGGATTATGAATTCGATGCGGAGTTTGACTGGGAGGATGAACTGCGCACATTCGTCCTGCGCGCCCTTCGCAAAGAATTTGGCCCCTCAACAGGGTCGCTTGTTAAGGCGGCTGAGGAACGCGATATCCCGTGGATCAGGCTGAACGAAGGGTCGTTGGTCCAATTTGGCCACGGCAAGTACCAGCGCCGTATTCAGGCAACAATTACCTCTGAAACCAAACACATCGCGGTCGAGATTTCCTGCGATAAAGAAGATACCCATAACCTGTTGAACGACCTTGGCCTGCCCGTGCCGCAGCAACGGATCGTCTATAGCGCAAAAGAGGCCGTGCGCGCCGCCGAACGCATTGGTCACCCGGTTGTTGTCAAACCGCTTGATGCCAATCACGGGCGCGGCGTTTCGATCAATCTGAACACCGACGAAGAAGTTGTGGCCGGTTTTGACGAAGCAAAAGAACACTCTAAAAGCCGCGCCATTCTGGTCGAAAGCTTTATCACCGGGTTTGATCACCGCATGCTTGTGGTCAACAATAAACTCGTCGCCGTGGCCAAACGGGTGCCGGGCCATGTTATCGGCGATGGCAAAAATTCGATCGCGCAATTGGTTGATATTGTAAACGAAGACCCCCGTCGCGGTATCGGGCATGCCAAAGTGCTGACCATGCTGGCGATCGACAGCCAGGCCCGTCGCCTGATGGCGGCCGCTGGCCACACCGAGGAAACTGTCCTGCCTGAGGGCGAGATTTTCTATCTACGGTCCACCGCCAACCTTTCAACCGGCGGCACCGCAATTGACCTGACCGATGTGGTCCATCCCGACAACCGGGACATGGCCGAACGTGCCATTATGGCGGTGGGGCTGGATGTGGGGGGCGTTGATTTTCTGATCGACGACATCACCCATTCTTACAAGGATATCGGCGGCGCAATCGTCGAGGTGAATGCGGCCCCAGGGTTCCGAATGCATGTCGCCCCATCCGAGGGCCAGCCCCGTGATGTCTCTGGCGATGTTATCAACATGCTGTTCCCAATAGGCACGCAAGCTCGCATTCCGATTGCCGCCATCACCGGCACCAACGGTAAAACAACCGCCTCGCGCATGTTGGCCCATATCATGAAGGCCAGCGGCAAAATTGTCGGCCTCACCTCGACGGATGGTGTCTATGTAGACGGCAAGCTCAGCGTTAAGGGCGACATGACCGGCCCGAAATCGGCGCAGATTGTCTTGCGTGATCCGATGGTGGATTTCGCGGTGATGGAAACTGCCCGTGGCGGTTTGGTGCGTGCTGGACTTGGCTATCAACGCTCTGATGTGGCGGCCTGCCTGAATGTTTCCGCCGATCACTTGGGGCTGGGCGGGGTCAATACGGTCGAGGATCTAGCCGTCGTGAAACGCGTCGTTGTCGAAAGCGCCACGGATACAGCGGTCTTGAACGCAGACGATATCAACTGTCTCAAGATGGCGGATTATGCCACGGCCAAGTCGATTTTCTATGTCACGACCAACCCCGGCAACAGCCTGGTTAAGGAGCATATCAAATCGGGTGGCAAGGCGGTTGTGCTGGAAAGCGGCATGAACGGCGATATGCTCACCATCTACGACAACGGGCTGCATATCCCTGTACTTTGGTCACATCTGATCCCCGCGACGCTTGAAGGGAAGGCCATCTTCAACGTGCAAAACGCAATGTTTGCCACCGCGATGGCCTATAGTTTCGGTGTTGATCTCGACAATATTCGCCACGGATTGCGCACCTTTGATACCAGTTATTTCCAAGCGCCGGGCCGGATGAATGTGTTCGACGAGCATCCCTTTAAGGTCATTCTTGACTATGCGCACAACCCCGCAGCCCTGTCTGCAATGAGCGCCATGGCTGACCGCCTTGAAGTGAAAGGAAAGCGCTTGTGCGTTATCTCTATGCCGGGCGATCGCCGCGATCAGGATGTCGCGGATGCTGCCGCCGCCCTTGCAGGCCACTTCGATCACTTCATCTGTAAAGCAGATGATCACCGACGCGGGCGCGGTCATGACGAAATCCCAATGATGCTAAAGGCAGGCCTGATGGCCGGTGGCGTTTTGGAAGATGCTATCAGCGTCATCCCCGACGAGGTCGAAGCCGTAGACGCCGGATTGGCGATGGGCGGTCTGGGTGATCTGTTGGTGATCTTCGGCGATGAAACAGCGCGGTGCTGGAAACAAATCATCTATTTCAACTCTGGTGAAACCCCCGAAGCATTTTCGGCTGTCACCACAGCTGCTGCGACAACCGAAAATATCGACGACCCATTTGAAAGTGATCACGCCTTGATCCGGGACGAACGCGGTGTGCGCTTGGCCCGAGATGTCAGCGAAGACGCTGACTAAGGGGCTGAAAATGGATAGGATCGAAGACCTAGAGACGGCGTTGGAAATTCAAAGCGCGCGCTGTGACAGCTTTCGCGTTGATGACGCACGCCGCCTGACCGGGCCTGGGATAATGTGGAATTATCCCGGTGCTGTGATGGATGTTTTCTTTGACAGTCTTCCTGCGGCGCGTGTCACTGCGCTGTGGGACCAGCACGCCCGACGGGTGCTTGAGGCGCTTGGATGGCAGGATCAAGCCTTTACCAGCCGCGTCTTTACCGGTGGGGTGAACCTCGCAATCTCGGCCCCGATGGATCAGCTTTACTCGGCGGTTTTCGCGACCCAAACAGCGTGGCACTTCTGTGCTGCTGATTTGTGCGGCGTTGCCCCAGATGACTTTGACACCATGATTGCCAACCTCAAAGCGGTGATGCGCAAAGAGGAAAACCCCGCCCTTATCACGCTGATCAATGCGGCCGCCCAGCACGGTGTTGATATCCTCTGCGACGATGACGAGGTTTCGATCGGGCATGGTGTCGGCAGCCAGACATGGC
>DDMF01000024.1:48421-50035 GCA_002340515.1 Rhodobacteraceae bacterium UBA2553
CCCCAAGTGATGTGAATTGGGATGCGCTGCACGATATTCCCGTGGCTTTCATCACCGGGACCAACGGCAAAACAACCACGACGCGGTTGCTTGATGCCATTGCGCGGGCATCCGGCCAGGTTGCGGGCCTGACCTCAACCGAATTCGTCCGTGTCGGCGACGATATCCTTGATCGTGGTGATTATTCTGGCCCCGGCGGCGCGCGAATGCTGTTGCGTGACACACGGTTGCAGGTTGCCTGCCTAGAGGTCGCGCGCGGAGGCATCCTGCGGTGCGGGCTGCCAACGCGGTCGGCAACTGCCGCGCTGGTCACCAATGTGGCCAATGACCACCTAGGCCAATATGGCGTAAACACTGTGCCAGAACTGGCGCAGGCAAAGTTCGCGGTGCACCGGACGTTGGCTGATGGCGGCATACTTGCGCTTAACGCAGATGACGCCTTTGTCTCAGACGAAGCGGATCACACCGAGGCTATGATTTGGTGGTTTTCACTTGATCCCCAAAATGACCGGATCAAACAGGCCCGCATATCCGCGACCCCCTGTGCCTATCTGCAAGACGCCAGCATCGTCTTCTTTGACGGCACCGATGCGCAACAGATCCTGCCAGTTGCGGATGTGCCACTGACAATGGGCGGCGCGGCGCGGTACAATATCCTCAACGCGTTGGGGGCCATTTGCCTTGCCCGCGCGATGGGCCTGTCGCTTGATGCCATTCGAAAAGGGCTGAGCTGGTTTAAACCCGATGCCTATGACAACCCTGGCCGCTGCAACGAATATGCCTATAACGGCGCGCAGGTCTTCGTGGATTTTGCCCATAATCCCCATTCGATTTCAGCCGTCTGCGATGCGTTGTCCAGCTTGCCTGCCAAACGCCGGTTTATCATGCTGAGCCACGCGGGCGACCGGTCCGATCAGGACATCAGGGATGTTACGATCGCCGCGCTGACCTTCCAGCCCGATGTGATCGTGGCGGCAGAGTTGGCCGACTATTTGCGCGGTCGCAGCCTTGGCGAAATCCCTGCGTTGATCGAACACTCCGTCACAGCGCACGGGTTCGATCCCGCTCAGTTACGACGCGCGGCATCACCATCGCAGGCGGCATCCCTGATACTGGACCAACTCGAACCGGGCGACCTTGCATTGCTGCTGGTTCTGTCAGAACGTGAACAAGTTTTGAACCTGCTCACGACCTAAAGCGTTCCGCCCTAAACTTGCTTCACTGGTATATGACGGAACACCCACAGCATTGATTGGTTTCGCAGCATCACGCCTTTTCCCTGTCGCAGGTTAAAAGCGTGATGTTTTGGGCCTGTGCTGCATTCATAATTCCCCGGACAGCGGCGCGGGATGTGTGGAACGTAATGTTTCACTTCAGACTGCTTCATATGGAGTGAGCGATCTGAATGGAAAAACGGTTTCATACTTGCTGCCGGAGAGAGGCGCGGGCCTTGGCGCCAAAATGACACGCCCTTGTTTGGTGCAGCATTGTCCCAATTCGCTTGCCGTGCAGCGGCCGGAGCGACGGGTGCAAAACGGGCCTCGGATACGGTGTAGGTTCTCGACCTCAGTGCCGTTCCACTTCACATTGTATCGCTTGTTCGCTGCCTTTCGC
>DDMF01000159.1 GCA_002340515.1 Rhodobacteraceae bacterium UBA2553
GCGGGTCTGGTTTTGGGGTGGTTCACCCGCCCGGTTGGACCTGATAGGTTCTTGGATTTCGCGGGCGCGTGGCAGGTGGGTTGGCGCTTTAACACGGCGATCGGGTTGGTGGCGGTGACGCTTTTGTCGCGGGGATCTATGGCTGAAATGGCGGTGGCCGTCGGGCTGGCGGTGCCGGTCGCAAATCTTTTTGCGGTTGCTGCATTATCGCGTGGCGGGGCCATGAGCGTTGGCGCCACGCTGCGTAAGGTGGCGTTAAATCCGTTTCTTATTGCGTCCCTAAGCGGTGTGATTTTTGGGCTGATGGGCTGGCAGTTGCCTGCGCCGGTTTTGGCGCCGCTTGAAATGCTCGCCCGGGCTGCCATTCCGGTTGCCTTGCTGTCGATCGGGGCCACAATGAATTGGAGCGCGCTTGCGCGATTGGACCGCTTTAACGGCGCGATTTGTGCCATAAAACTGTTGATCTTACCTGCCTTGGCACTGGGCGCGGGCTTGCTGCTGGGGCTAGATCCTGCGATTGGGACAGTGCTGGTGTTATTTGCGGCCTTGCCAACAGCCTCTGCCGCGCATGTTTTGGCATCTGGATTTGGGGCGGACCGCGAGCTGGTGGCCACCTTGATTGCGCAAACCACATTGCTATCCGCGATCAGCCTGCCGGTGTGGATCACATTGGCCGAGCTTGCGTTTCGTTAAGGCGCGGTGAGCAGCAGCGAAGCTTCGTGTTTGCGCAGCACTCGGCGGGCTGTGATATAGCCGACGGCTCCGGTTTTTGCGAGCTCGGGAAACAGGACTTCAAACTCGCAACGCGCGTCCTCTGACAAACCAGCACCATCACCGGGCAGATAGCTTTCGGTTGCAACCCCTTCGGAATAGATCACCTCGTGGCGGTCAAACATCAAATGGTAGTAGGTGACCTCGCCTCCCGGTTTTCGAAAGCCCAAGCCAATATCCGCGAGATAAAGCGCGGGGGCCATCACCTCGGTTTCGCCAAACAACAATTCTGCACGTGGGCCGGACAGCAGCACCCGATGTTGAGGGGACAGCACCAGATCACGGTTATTGCCGATCGCGCCCTTCGGAAAAACCACCGGGGCAAAATTGCCTTGCGCGGGCACGGTGCGATGGGCCACCCAGCGCAAAACCTGCGCGCCGTGATCATGGGTTGTCACCAAATCCCCCACCTGAAGGTCCTCAACCTTTAGCAGTCCTTTTGGGGTGTCAATCAACGTGCCGCTCGCGAAGCATGCAACATATTCACTATATTGGTTGCCCCGAAGGTATGACGAGCGTTCGATATTAAAGGAATAGCTTTGCCCCGGAACCAGTGGCGCGGTTGAGGCCAGACCCTGCACTGCGCCTTGCTGATAGCCGTCGCCGCCGAAATGCAACGTGGTAACTTTCAACCCGGATCCAGAGTTGATCAGATCATATGCAGCATGCACATCCGTACCGGTACCATAGGTGGTGCCATCAATGGTCACATCATTGACCAAGCTCTGGCTGTCATTCACCTCTTGAAACGTCCCTTCGTCATCCTCGATGGCGATCAAGGTGGGGGTGGCGCCCGGTTTTAGCGTCAGGGTGAAGGTTGGGGTGCCTAGGGCCGCGCCATTTTGCTCATCTGGCAAACCGCCCACAAAATCAGAGGGGCTGTAGACGTAGAGATAATGAACAGCCATGTCTTCGATCCTTTGGCAGAGTTATGGTTAAGAGAGGTGGTCGTTTTGCTTTGTCTATAATTTGGAATTGGGAAAGGAAATGTCAGGGGGAAAACCTGACCTATGTTGGCAGGTTTTGGCTTGGAGGAAAGGTGCGATCCTTAATGTATTGAAATATAACATTAAAAACTATAGAGGATAGCTCGCTTTCGTTTCCGGCAAAATTCAAAGACATAAACGATCCGTGGTAATATCACGGTATTGTCCATTCCCGATCACAGTCTTGCCCCATTTGCCCGCGATACAATTCCTTGTTGGGGACAGTATTGTAGAAAGAAAGCAAAATGGATCGACTGACCGAAATGGAAGCCTTTGCCACCGTGGTGGACCAAGGCGGATTTACGGACGCGGCACGGAAGATGGGCATTTCAAAATCCGCCGTCTCCAAGCATGTCTCCAGTCTGGAAGCGCGATTAGGCGCGCGCCTTTTGAACCGCACCACACGGCGAGTCAGCCCAACTGAAATCGGGTTGGCCTATTATGACCGCGCCCGTCGCGTTCTGAATGATGCTGGCGAAGCGGACTCGCTGGTGACATCCATGCAATCAGCCCCCTCGGGCATGTTGCGTATTTCAGTTGCGACTGATTTTGGCGTGAACCACCTTAGCCCGATCCTGGGCGACTTCTTACAAGAATTCCCAGATATCAATGTAAACATGGTGCTGAACAACCGCTATGTTGAACTGATCAGCGAAGGCTTTGACATGGCGATCCGTGTCGGCGAGCTGGAAGACAGTTCACTGCGGGCCCGCAAAATCTCGGCCACCACGCGCCGGATGGTTGGCAGCCCCGCCTATTTTGAGAAATACGGCCGCCCCGAACGCATTGATGACCTGAATGAACACAAGCTTTTGCATTATTCGAGCCAGAGCTCGGGCAATATGTGGAAGATCCCCGCACCATCGGGTGAAATTCGCCAAGTGCGTTCAGCCGGTTGGTTGTCGGTCAACGACGGGCAGTCCCTGTTGAATGCGGCCATTTCAGGCCTCGGTATCGCCTATTTGCCCAGCTTCCTCTACGCGGATGCAATGGATCAGGGGTTGATCGAAGATGCGATCCCCGAGCTTCCGATGGACACGCAAGGCATCTACGCCATCTATCCACCCGGCCGGTTCACCCAGCCAAAAGTGCGCGCCTTTATTGATTTCCTCGTGCATGCCTTTGCCGAAAAAGGCCCTGATCACTGGTAACTCCAGCGCACCCGACACGATGATCCGAACACTGCCTGTCCTGAAATTGGGACAACTGAGCGGCCAAGCCTTTGCTTGTGCCGCTCTTTTTTTTATCTTTCAGAAATTAAAGCGTGACGCTTTAATTGGTGTTGAGCAGAACCGCCTCGACTCGCCGATTGGCCTCGCGCCCCTCTTGGGACAGGTTTGTTGTGATTGGTGAAAGATATCCCACCCCTTCGGCTTCAAGGCGACTGCCGGCAATGCCATGGCGTTCGATCAGTCGCGCCCGCACTGCAGCGGCCCGTTTTTTGGACAGGGCGGTGTTCCCGTCCAAACCTCCGATAGCATCGGTATGCCCCACCAGGGCGATGCGCCGATCTGGGTTGTTGGTCAGATAGGTTGCCAGGTCTTTCAGCCGCGTGATGGTCGCGTCAGTTAGCGTGGCGGAGCCGGTGTCAAATCTAACCCCGTCCAAAACGACATGGCCGCGCCCTTCCAAAGCTTGGCCCAAATCCCCAGTGGTCACGCGTGGGATATGAGCCGAGGGAGCGGTGGCGGTGATCTCTCGCAGCGCGTTGTTTTGGCTGATCTGCACAAACCCGTCGGACCCACCATGGCTGACCAGAAGCCCAACGAAGGCATCTCCTTTACGTAACGTGGCATAATGATAGCGACCCAAATCAATGAACAGATCGGGCGGCGCAAACTGTCCCACCGCAAAGCGAAAATCATAGCCCCCGCAAGACACGGCCTGACATTGAAACACAATCTCATGGCCCTCTGCCACCAGCTGATCTGTCAAAGAAGTGATCAGTTGGAAATTGGTTTGGGCGTCGCCGCCAACACGCCAGGCTTGCAGGTGCAGCGTGCCGGGTGCGGTGATCATTGGCACGCGCTCGCCATCAAACGGTGCACGGGCGAAAGTGGCAGGCGCGGTTTCGTTCTGGGCGGTCATTTCCGCGCCAGAGGGCAAATCTAATGCGCATATAGGGCCAGCAAACAAAGTGCCAACCAACGCGAAACTGGTCAAAAAAGCGCGGCTTGATGTCATCGATGCAGGGCGTGATACGCGTCGTTAGGGTGCATCCCCACGGCGGACGCCATGCGGTTGGACATTGAGAAAAAGCCAACCGTTGCGGCGATGTCCCAGATGTCTTTATCGGTGAAACCGTGAATACGCATCGCCTGACGGTCATGTTCATCGACTTCGCTGGACGCCTTGGTGACTTTTTCGGAAAAAGCCAGCATCGCGTGTTGCCGATCGTCAATGTCAGCCATGCGCCAATTCATGACCATCGCTTCGCCCAACTGCGGATTGCCTGACAATTCGCGCACCGCGGCCCCATGGGCCACCTGACAATACCAACAATTGTTGATCGAACTGACCACAACCGCGATCATTTCGCGTTCAAGTTTCGAAAGCCCCGATTCGCCCAACATCAGCTCGTTATACATCGCCATGAACGGCCGCAGCTTTTCCATGTCGAATGCATAGGCCTTTAGCACATTGGGCACGAGCCCAAGCTTTTCGTCGCAAATGTCAAAGTACTTTTGAATGTCCTCGGGCAGCGGATCAACCATCGGCAGATCCAATTCCGTGACCCCTTTTTTATCCTGCGTCATCTCGGCCTCTTATGCTTGTTTCACACGGTAATGATAATGGCCCACCAGATGCATGCCCAGATTGGCATAAAGCGGATTGGCGGCGTGGTTGCCTTGCGTCACGATCAAAGACAGGTATTTTGCCCCTTTTTCCTCCGCCCAAATGGCCGCCTGACGCAGTAGGTTTTGGGCGGCACCTTTGCGGCGTAAGGTTTCGTCGACATGCAGTGCGTGCACCATCGCTATTCCCTCATGAATTCCAACAAACCCAACGCCTGCGGGAGTGTCATCCGTGCGCGCCAAAAGTCCGGTTTTCTCACAATCGGCACGCTGCATCACAGCGCGGCGGTTGGCGTTTATGTCTCCGCGCTCCCACAGCTCATCCATGATTGACAGCGGAGGCCAGACCGTAAATGCCGAAACAGGCGGAGGGATCTCTCGCGACAATTTTGCCACTGACATCACCCAAATATTGACCACATCAATCTTGGCATACCCGTGCTGTTCCAACATCTCGTCCAGATGCTCATCGCCTGCGCGGATCTGGAACAGAGGTTCTTGCCCCATAGCGCGCATCGCGTTTTCGGCGGCGGGCAGATCTGCTTCGGTGGTGGGCCAGTTTTCAGTTGCGGCAGAGACACGTTTGCCGCCGCCTTTGCCATCGCGTATGACCCAGGCGCCCACCCGTTGGGTGCCGGCGGCGGGCCAAGTGGCTTCGCACACGTCTATCAGCGTCTCGGGGCTGGGCATATCTTGGATCATGTGTCCTCCGGAAAGATTTGCGTCAGGGATGTGGTGGCGCGGGCAAGCATCTCGCGATCAATGCCACGCAGTACGATATTTGCACCATAAACCCCTTCGTGGTGAAATGGGTAGGACCCGATGGAAATCTCGGGGAAATTTGCGGCCAATTCGCCAAGCGGCCCAGCAATATCGCCTTCGCCTTGGTTGATGCGAACGGTTTCGGACAAAAGCGGCGCGCCGCCTATCAGACCGGGCAACACACTGTCGACCATCGCCTGAAAGACGCTGGGCACTCCGGCCATCACATGCACGTTTTGCATGGTAAATCCGGGCGCCACGGACACAGGGTTGTCGATCAATGTGGCGCTATCCGGGATGCGGGCCATACGTTGACGGGCGGCGTTAAACTCTTTGCCACCTTGCGCATAATGTGCGGCCAACAGGTCATACGCATCAGACCGAACGTCAATCTGATCGTTAAACGCTTCGGCAATGCAATCGGCGGTGATGTCGTCATGGGTTGGGCCAATGCCGCCAGAGGTGAACACATGGTCAAAGGATCCGGCCAAGGCGCGCACCGCTGCAACAATCGCTGGCGCATCATCTGACACCACGCGGACCTCTTTCAGATCAACCCCATGTTCGGTCAGCCGACCGGCCAAATGGTACATATTGGCGTCACGGGTGCGACCCGACAGGATCTCATCTCCGATCACCAACATTGCAGCGGTTGGATTTGCCACAGAGTTTGCCATTGCTTGCTCCTTTGTCTCCTTCGGTATAGGCCTCAGATATGGAGTTTCCCACCCCCCTTATACCTGCCCGGCTCATTCGTCGCTATAAACGTTTCCTTGCGGATGTGACGCTTGAAGATGGTCGCGAAGTGACCGCCCATTGTGCCAATCCCGGATCCATGATGGGGCTGGCGGAACCCGGCTCCAAAATCTGGTTGGAACCCAATGATGACCCAAAGAAAAAGCTGAAATTCGGCTGGAGGTTGGTGGATCACGAAAATGGTCACTTCACTGGCGTGGACACCTCGGTGCCCAATCGCGCGTTGAAAGCCGCCCTTGAGGCACGTGAAATCCCTGAGCTTGGCGCCTATGATGCCGTACGGCCCGAGGTGAAATACGGCGAGAACTCTCGCATTGATTTCCTGCTCGAAGGGGCGGCTGGGTTGACCTATGTCGAGGTGAAATCCGTGACGCTAAATCGTACACCCGGATTGGCAGAGTTTCCCGACAGTGTGACCAAGCGCGGGGCCAAACATCTGGCAGAGCTGACCAATATGGTTTCCGAAGGTCACCGTGCCGTGATGCTTTACCTCGTGCAACGGACCGATTGTGATCGCTTTGATCTGGCGCGGGACATTGACCCAAACTACGCCGCCGCCTATGAAATTGCCCGCACCGCCGGGGTGGACGTGATCTGCTACGGCACCAAAATCTCCCCCCAAAGCATTGGGATTGGCAAGCCTCTGGCAGTTTTGGCGTGAACACCCTATTTAGGGCGAAAGAGAACAAGGAAGACGTCGATGGATGACAAAATGCGTGTAACCAAAGAAGGCATCCGCCTTTACAACCCCGAAGATTTCGCGGGCATGCATGTGGCTGGAAAATTGGCTGCGGACATCCTCGACCGGATTGCGCCAATGGTTGGCCCCGGCGTGACGACCGCTGAAATTGATGCCGCGATTGAGGCGATGGTGGAGGAGGCGGGGGCCGTCTCAGCGACCATCGGCTATAAAGGCTATAAACACGCGTCCTGCATTTCGCTGAACCATGTTGTGTGTCACGGCATTCCGGGATCCAAGACCCCCAAAGGCAAAAACGAAAAATTCGCCCGTAAACATGACGAGCTGATCGACGGTGACATCCTGAATGTGGATGTGACGGTGATTATCGACGGCTGGTACGGCGACACATCGCGGATGTATAAGGTGGGCAAGTTGAAACCCTTTGCGGATCGTTTGGTGCAGGTCACCCATGATGCGTTGATGCTGGGAATTGAAGCGGTGAAGCCCGGCAATACCTTCGGCGATATCGGTCACGCGATCCAAAGCTATGTCGAAGAACAGCGCATGTCGGTTGTGCGTGATTTCTGTGGTCACGGTCTGGGTCGCGTCTTTCACGCCCCGCCCAATGTGCTGCACTACGGTCGCCCTGGGTCTGGACCAACGCTGGAAGAGGGTATGTTTTTCACGATTGAGCCGATGGTCAATCTCGGCCGTCCCGACACCAAGATCCTTGCCGATGACTGGACTGCAATCACCCGCGACAAATCCTTGTCGGCACAGTTTGAACATTCAATTGGTGTGACTGCAGATGGCTGTGATATCTTCACCCTGTCGCCGGCGGGGAAATTTCACCCGACGTGGGGCTAGGGTGTTGAGCGTGGCGGCTTACCCCGCCACCTCGCAAATCGAAATCACCGTATCGCCATAGCGACGCGCATCGAGCAGCTCGATGCCGTCGGGCAGAGTGATTTCGGTGTTTTCTTCCCACACAATCAGCGCATCAGGGGCCAGCCAGCCCCCGGCCAACGCCGCCGCCAAAGCCTTTTCTCCCATTGTCTTGCCATACGGCGGGTCGAGAAAGATTAGGTTGTGTGGTGTGCCGTTTAATCCCAATGGTGGCAGCCTCGTCGCGTCTCGGCTCACCACAGTGACCTCATCCCCACAGCGGCATTTCGTAACATTCTCCCGGATCAACGACAGGGCCTTGCGCCCGTCATCCACCAGCGTCACATGTGCCGCCCCGCGCGAGAGGGCCTCGAGCCCAAGTGCTCCAGTTCCCGCAAATAAATCCAGCACATGCGCGCCTTCAATTGGGTCGCCAAATCGCCCGCCCGTGAGCATGGAAAACAGGCTTTCACGCACCCGGTCGGTGGTTGGGCGCAAATGCGCCCCTGCGTCCCCCTTGCCAACACTGGCCAAGGCCAAGCCACGAAATCTCCCAGAAATAATACGCATTACATCAATGACTTAAGCTCAATGTTGATGTCAGAGATTGCCGCGCGATCCGGTGATTTCCCGCCTTCAATCAGCCGCTTCCCAATCATATAGGCGCGCGGGTCATTCATCGCGTCAACGGCCAGCAAACTGTCGCCTTGAAAGTACCAATAGCTGACCGACCCGTCCTTTTCGCCGGGGCGCGTAACCACATTGTCATACCCGCTGTTCAGCCCGGCGATCTGCAATTTTACGTCATATTGATCGGACCAAAACCACGGTTTAGCGGTATAATCGACCTCTTCGCCCATCATGTTACGCGCGACGATTTCTGCCTGATCAATCGCATTCGGCACGCTTTCCAACCGAATACGACCACCGCGATAGGGGAAGGATGCGCAATCGCCTGCCGCCCAAATTGCCGGGTCAGAGGTACGTCCCTGCGCATCAGTTTTGATGCCATTTTCTATTTCAAGCCCGGCGGCCTCGCCCAAAGCGCTGCCCGGTGCGATGCCCACGCCGACGATGACAAAATCCACGTCAAGTTCAGTGCCGTCAGATAAGCGGGCACCCGTAACGCGCCCCTCACCGGTTAGGGTCTCGAGCCCCACACCTTCGATAATGTTCACCCCGTGGGACGTGTGCAGGTTGCGAAAATAGTCCGAGGTTTCCGGGGCTGCGACCCGTTGCAAAATCCGGTCGGCCATCTCGACCAGGGTCACGGTCACACCTTTTTTTGATGCAACCGCGGCGGCCTCCAGCCCGATATAGCCGCCGCCCACAATCAACACGCGGCGCCCTTCGGCAAATTCCGGCTCCATCCGGTCCACATCCTCAAGCGTGCGCACCACATGCACCCCGTCCAGCGTACCACCGATTGCTGCGGGCAGGCGGCGCGGGGTCGAGCCCGTGGTCAGGGCCAATTGGTCATATCTCAGACGTTCATCGCCAATCACAACTTCGCGCGCAGTTGTATCAATGGCGTCGACCCGCGTGCCCAACCGAAGGGTGATGTCATTGTCGGCATAGAAGCTTTCGGGGCGCAGGTACAACCGTTCCAACGCCATCTCCCCGAGCAAATAGGCCTTGGACAAGGGCGGGCGCTGATAGGGCGGGGCGGTCTCTTCGCCGATCAAAGTCACCTGCCCGTCAAAGCCGGTATTGCGCAGTTTTGCAACCAAAGATGACCCGGCCTGACCGGCCCCAATCACAACAATCTGGCTCATCGTTTGTTCCTTTGCTGGGCATGTTTTGCGCAGCCTAAACCGGGTGGCTTGTGATTGACAACGATGGACCGTGCCTATTCCACGCCTCTTTGGTGAATTACCCGGCCAAGGCGTCCAATTTCTGTGCCAGTTTGACATCCTGAGCACTAATTCCACCCACGTCATGTGAGGTGAGTGTGACCACGACGCGGTTATAAATATTGGACCATTCCGGGTGATGGTTCCATTTTTCGGCAAAAAGTGCGGCGCGGGTCATGAAGCCAAACGCATCAACAAACCCTGTGAATTTATATGTCTTCACAATGGCGTCACGCCCATCAACCAAAGCCCACCCCTTGGCCAGAAGCGGGGACAGGGCGGCTGTGCGTTCCTCTTCGGTCAAAAGGCTCATGGTTCATCCTCTGTTTTGCGAAACGGGCCCAATTCAGCCAGCGCTTCAATGTCGTCGCCAATCATTTGGGCCTCTTCGGCCACAAAGCGTTCAACGGCGCTGCGAAAACCTGCGTCCCGGATCCAATGCAGGGAATGGGTCGCAACTGGGCCATAGCCGCGCGCGCGTTTGTGATCCCCCTGCGCGCCGGCTTCGACGCGGGAAAGCCCGTTGGCAATCGCATAATCAATGGCCTGATAGTAACACAATTCGAAATGCAGGCAGGGATGGTGTTCCGTGGCACCCCAATATCGGCCAAATAGCGTGTCTCGGCCAATGAAGTTCAGAGCCCCTGCGATCGCCTTGCCGTTGCGGATGGCCAGAACCAACAGCACATCATCGCGCATTGTGTCCTGCACCAGATCGAAAAAGGCGCGGGTCAGATAGGGGCTGCCCCATTTGCGTGCGCCGGTATCTTGGTAAAACGTCCAAAACGCATCCCAATGGGCTGGCGTCAGATCGCCCCCCGTCAGCGAGACAATCTCGCCGCCGAAGCCCTGTGCGCTGCGCCGCTCTTTGCGGATGGCCTTGCGTTTGCGCGAATTCAGGCTCGACAGAAAATCATCGAAATCTTGGAAGTTTTTGTTTTCCCAGTGATATTGCAACCCAACCCGTGGCAACAATCCCATATCCTCGCCCGCTTGTGCTTCGCCTTTCGTGCAGAAACTAATATGTAGGGATGACAGATCGTTGTCCGCCGCGATCTGGACCGCGCCTTGCACCAATGCCGCCCGCCCGATGGTTTCAAACCCCGGCCGCACGAGCAGTCGTCGCCCGGTGACAGGGGTGAACGGAACCGCGAGTTGTAGCTTGGGGTAGTAAGATCCACCCGCACGCTCAAACGCCTCCGCCCAGCCGTGATCAAACACATATTCGCCTTGGCTATGGTGTTTTCCGTAAAGGGGGGCGCAGGCAATGATCTGCCCGCCGGTCTCAACCGTAAGATGATGTGGATGCCAGCCGCCTTGCC
>DDMF01000051.1:0-3373 GCA_002340515.1 Rhodobacteraceae bacterium UBA2553
CCATCGCGGGGATTTGCGCCGCACAGGTCAGGAAAAGATCGCGACGTGGCACATCTGGCGCACGGGTTTCGACCTTATTTTGCAGAGATTTCGCCCAGTTCAGCATCCGGTCCGGATTGATCTTGCGCGCAGGTTGCAGGGTGGTTTTGTGATATGCCCCAAGCCATTTGCCACAGCTGCGCAGAATATCGGGTGCCGCGTCCAAGCCCAATTCGGCAAGCTCCAACAGCTCATGGGCGGGGCGGGCGTTTACATGGTGTTGCAGGGAGCTGCGCCCCTTTACATCCACCGACAGAAGGGCGGGCACCTGTCCTGCGCCCAGCCTGTCATAGGCGAATTGCTGCGCTTTCGCGCGCTCAGAAAACGCCTCTTCTGTCGCATCAGGGTCATATTTCAAGACCAGATCCTGCGTGTCCCCCAAAAGGCGCAGCACAATACGGGTGCTGCCGGGTTGGATCCGGCAAGACAGAACGCGGGGGGGCGCATCTGCCACCTCTTTGGCCGACGCACCCAGATGCGGCAGCCGCGCCATCGCCCGCGTGATCAGTTCTTCTTCGGTCATATCTTGCCCCTCAAACGCATGTGCGCGGTGAAAGCATTGTTTGCAATCTGCCCTGTTTGTCGTAGACAGCGCGCATGTCTGACGTCAACAAAAATACCCCCGCCCCAAATGCAACTGTATCAAATACGGCGGCGCCCAAATCGCATGGTCGCCTGTCAATTTCGGCCAGCGTGACGCCGCGCGCGTTAATGACCGACCGGCCACGTTTGGCGGGCGTGTGGACCGCGAAGATCATCACATTATTCCCGATGGCCTTCCCCGGGGTGCTGGGCGAAAGCCTGACCGGTAAGGCGTTGAAAGACGGGTTGTGGGCGTTGGAAACCATAGATTTACGCATCTTTGGACAGGGCAAACATCGCAATGTGGATGACACACCTGCGGGCGGCGGTGCGGGTATGGTGCTGCGCCCGGACGTGTTGGGCCGTGCCATTGATATGGCCCAGTCCGGCGTGCCGGAAAACCGGGATGAATGGCCAATCCTTTACATGTCACCGCGCGGCAAACCGCTGGATCAGGCGATGGCGCAGCGCTTTTCCAAGGCGCGCGGCATGACCGTGCTTTGTGGCCGGTTTGAGGGCGTGGATGAACGGGTGCTGGAGCATTACGACATCGAAGAAGTCTCGCTTGGCGACTTTGTTTTGACCGGTGGCGAGATTGCGGCGCAAGCGATGCTGGACGCCACCGTGCGCCTGTTGCCAGACGTGTTGGGCAATGCCGACAGTATTGAGGATGAGAGCTTTTCCAATGGGTTATTGGAGCATCCGCAGTATACGCGCCCGGCGGATTGGCGCGGGCATGTGATCCCGGATGTGTTGATGTCCGGCCATCACGGCAAAATCGCCGATTGGCGCCGTGCGCAAAGCGAAGAGATCACCCAGACGCGTCGCCCGGATTTATGGGCCGCGCATCTGGCACGGATCGCATCCGAAGATTAGGCCCAGCTTTTGGGGGATTAATCCCCTCGCGCGCCCAATTTAGCCACCTCTGCCAACCAACCTTTGACCTCATTGGGTTTGGGGTGGCTGGCTTGGGCGAAATGCGTGATGCGCACGGGTTTGATGCCGACAAACTCCAGTATTTGTTTGCGTAGCTGCCAGTAAAGCGGACGGTTCAGGAAAAACCGGAAATACCACCACGGGCTGTCCGAGGTCAGGATGACCCGCCCACTGCGCCCGGTCAGCAAGGGTTTTGGCAGACCTTTGCCACGGCTATCAAACACTTTGCCCGGCAAAAAGCTACGATCAATCAAGCCCTTAAGCTTGGCCGGAAGCCCGCCCCACCACATGGGCGAGATCAGCACAAAATGCTCTGCCCAATTGAGGGCATCCAGAAATCCCTGCACATCAGGTTCAAGCGGTTTGTGCTGGGAATAGCCCGCAAAGCCGTAATCCGCATCAAATGCCATATCTTTGATCGCCATCAGTTTTACGTCGTGCCCTTGGGCGGTGGCGGCATCAAAGTAGTGTTCGGCCATCGCTTGTGACAGCGTGGCCTGGGCAGGATGCCCGTTTAGAATAAGGATGCGTTTGGCAGGCATTGTCCGTTCCTGTTCGTAAAGTTTGATGCGTGTTGTGAGTAATTGACCGCGGTCATTTAATTCTCACACAAATTGACCATGGTCAATTACTAATTTTGACCGCAGTCAAATTTTGTGACAAAAGACCCAAATGACCCAAGCCATCCAATCCCGCACCCTAAAAACCCGCGCCCGCCTTGTTGAGGCCGCTGAAGAGATCATCGCCGAGACGGGATATGCCGGATTGCGTGTGGATGAAGTGGCGCGCCGGGCGGGGGTCGCCAAGGGGACGTTTTTTGCCCATTTTAAAGACAAAGACGCGCTGATGGACCGGCTGATCGGCGCGCGGATTGACGGGTTTTTGGATCAGATTGAGGGCGCCCCTGCCCCCAATAGCCCCACCTCGCTTGTCACAGCGCTGATGCCATTGATGCAGTTCATGTCCAGTGAACGCTATGTTTTTGATGTGATCATTCGCTATTCCGGGGCTGCCGCGACCGAAGAGATTGGCCCCATTGCCCTGACGTTTGAACGGTTTATCACTGTCATGGCAAATTGGCTGGCCATGGGGCCCTTTCGCAAGGATGTGGACCCTGCGCTTTTGGCCGAAGGGGTGCAGGCTTTTTTGGTTCAGGTGCTGGCCCTGAACTTTTGCGCGCTGAATAATGTGACCCCAATTGACGTGCGCTTGCGCCCGTTTCTTGAGGTCTGGTTGATGGCCCCCTCAGCCGTCTGAGGCGTCAAAGACTGAGGCTTTCGACATGTTTCCGCGCAGTTCCTCTTCCCATTCCTCACGCATTTCACGCGCGCGGGCCATATAGGCCTTGTTTTCCGTGACCGGCGTGTCGATGTCATAAAGGTCGGCCAGTTCCAGCATGGTTTTGCGATCCATATCGGCAAAAGCGTCGACCATTTTTTGCGCGGCGGGACGCGAGCGGCCCAGCGCCTCTAGCACAGAGCGCGACGCGCGCAGCGAGCCATCAAAGGTTTCGCGGATAATATCACGGCACCCCACCGACCACAGATCGTAGACATGTTCGCGGTTGATCGCGCGCGCCACCACATGCACATGCGGATGGAATTTCACCACGTGGCGCACCATATTTGTGATCTCATCCTTGTCGTCAATCGCCACCACCAGAACCTTGGCCTCGTCAATGCCAGCCGCGTGCAACAGGTCCGGGCGTGTGGGGTCGCCAAAGAAGACTTTTACCCCAAATTGGCGCAGCATTTGCAGATGATCCGCGCTGTAATCCAGAACCGTGGTGTCATAGCCCGCGCCGCGCAAGGACCGG
>DDMF01000051.1:3423-12868 GCA_002340515.1 Rhodobacteraceae bacterium UBA2553
CCGCCCGTGGCCAGCGATGATGATATTGGCGTGGCTGTCGATTTCATCGGCGTCCTGTTCTTGCTGACGCACATATCGCGGAGCAATGACGCGGTCGTAAAGGATGAACAGCACCGGGGTCAGCAGCATGGAAAGCGCGACCACCAACAAGAGCAGGCTTGCCACCTCCTCCGGGATCACCGCATTGGCAACAGTATAGGAAATCAGCACAAATCCGAACTCACCCGCCTGCGCCATGCCCAGACCAAACAGCCATTTGTCGCCGCCAGATAGGTTAAAGAGGCGCGACAGGATCAGCAAAACCGCCGATTTCATCACGATCAGCCCCAGGGTCAGCCCGATGATCAGGCCGAGGTTGTCCCAGAGAAGCGCAAAGTCGATGCTGGCGCCCACGGTGATGAAGAAGATGCCGAGGAAAATGCCGCGAAACGGGTCGATGTCGCTTTCCAGCTCGTGACGAAATTCATTACCAGCCATGACGACACCGGCCAGAAAAGTGCCCAGCGCGGGCGACAGCCCCACCATGGTCATCAAAAGCGCGATGCCCAGCACCATCATTAGGGCTGTGGTGACAAAGAGTTCACGCAGGCGGGCGCGCGCCACAAAGCGAAAAATCGGCCCGGTCAGATAGGTGCCCGCGACGATCACGCCCGCGATGGCCGCCAAGGTCACCGCGCCATGTTGCCAGCTGTTCAGCCCGGCCACCAGATCCAGCGTCAGCCCACCCCCGTGGCTGTCATGTTCCGCGCCATGGGACATGGCGTCCATCAATTCCGGCAGCGCCAAAAGTGGCAAAAGCGCCAGCATCGGGATCACCGCGATGTCCTGAAACAGCAGCACAGCAAAGCTGGTCTGGCCGCCGTCACTGCGCAAAAGCCCTTTTTCCTTAAGGGTTTGGTTCACAATCGCGGTGGAGGACAGTGCGAAGATCAACCCGATCGCCAAGGACACGGTCCAGGGTTCACCAAACGCCATCGCGACCCCCATCACCAGCGCCGTGGTTACGCCCACCTGCAAACCGCCCAGCACAAAGATGCGCCCACGCAATTGCCATAGCGATTTGGGGTTCATCTCAAGCCCGACGATAAAGAGCATCATCACCACGCCAAACTCGGCAAAATGTTGAAGCGACACCACATCCGCACCCGCCCAGCGCAACACCGGGCTGATCGCAATGCCCGCGATGAGATAGCCCAGCACAGAGCCCAACCCAAAGCGTGCCGCAATCGGCACCGCAATCACGCCCGCCAAAAACAGGGTGAAAGTGATCAACATAAATTCAGCAGTCATCGCGCGTTTCCTCATTCACTCTGAGCAGGTTAACGCAGAGTGAGAGATTCGCCTCAAGGCTTTAGCTCACAGAAGTTTTGCTTTTGCAGGGTGGTCGCCACCGCATTCCAACGTTAGTAATGGGGCAACGTTAGGATGCAGCACCGATATGACCCATCCATTTTTTCTGAAACACACAATACGCCCTTTGAAGATGCCAACAAATCCCCACTCTTTGCGCACAGGCCTTTTTGATGTCGCACGCGGCGCTTTGATCTTATTGGTCGTTTGGGGACACCTGCTGGAAAGTCAGGGGTTTAACAACGTCGTGTATTTTTGGATCTACATGTTTCATATTCCGGCATTTGCGATGGTCAGCGGAGTTTTTGCCAAAGCCACCTTACCCCTGCTGATCTGCTCAGCATTGTACGGCGGCTTCTGATCCCGTTCTTCCTGTTTCAAATCATTTATTATCTGATTATGTCAAATCTGTATCCAGATCGCGTGATCGGGCCGCTTACTCCGGTATGGCTTCTTTGGTTTTTATTCAGTCTGACCGTATGGAAATTGGTCCTACCTTTGGTGCGAAGGCTGCCTTACTCATTTCCCTTATCTGTTCTTGTTGCCACCGGGATTGGTTACGTCAACAGCATCGGCCCGGAATTCAGCCTTTCGCGGACATTGGTATTTTTCCCAGCCTTCCTATTTGGCCATATGTTTGCCAATCGAATTCCAGAGATTGTCCGCACGCATCGTTCAAGGCTCATTGCGATATTCATCGCCTTAAGCTTGGCCACCCCGCTACTGAGAGACGCCACAGATGTAACGTGGCTGTGGGGCTCTTTGCCGTATTCATATTTGTCACACCAAGTCCCGGAAATTCTGGTTCGATTGGGCACAATTATGGTGGGGATCACCATGTCGCTCGGGTTCTTAGCAATTTTGCCAACAACATCGTATTTTCTTAATTCCCTTGGTCAAAAGACGCTTCCTCTCTATCTGTTGCACGGGCTTCCCGTCCTCCTATTTTAGTACATTGACCCACAGTTGCCTACGTGGGGCTTTCTGTTGGTCACCATCGCCCTGACCGGAGCCATCGCCAGCTCCATCCTGTCCCTTACAAACAAGCCCATCTTTCGTTTGTTATAGCCAAGAAAAGCTGGCTAATTCATCGGTTCACATCCCAACACGTCTTGCGATAAGCGCCCCTTGATCCGCCGCCGCCCTTGGCCTATACACCGCCTGTCCGCCACTCATCCGAGTCGCGCGGGCCTGTGCAGGTATGGGGCCACGTTCTTTCCGTGGGACAAACTCACCCGTTCAGACACCAAAGAAACGATGAATGACCCTCTGGCGGGCGCGCCCTTTTAAAGACCGCGCGGACCCGATGAAGACACAGAGCTCTTATACGTCACCAACTTTGCGGACCAACCGCAAGCTAGATAGGAGTGATCAGATGAACCTGATCCAAACACTCGAAGCGGAACAAATCGCTTCATTGGGGAAAGACATCCCCGATTTTAAGGCCGGCGATACCATTCGCGTAGGCTTTAAGGTGACCGAAGGCACACGTACCCGTGTGCAGAACTATGAAGGTGTTTGCATTGGCCGGAACAACGGCAAAGGCATCGCTGGCTCGTTCACCGTTCGCAAAATTTCATTTGGTGAAGGTGTGGAACGTGTGTTCCCGCTGTTCTCGACCAACATCGAAAGCATCGAAGTTGTTCGCCGTGGCCGTGTGCGCCGCGCCAAACTGTATTATCTGCGTGCCCGTCGCGGTAAATCCGCACGTATCGCCGAAGATACAACTTACAAACCCAAAAAAGCCTAAGGAGCGTCGTTATGAAAAAGGATATCCATCCCGATTACCACATCATCGACGTGAAAATGACCGACGGTACGGTCTTTCAGATGAAATCGACCTGGGGCAAAGAAGGCGACCAAATGGCGCTGGACATCGACCCCTCTGTGCACCCTGCATGGAACGGCGGCAGCTCGCGTCTTATGGATACTGGCGGCCGTGTGTCGAAGTTCAAATCGAAATACGAAGGTTTTGGTTTCTAAGCCATGCCTCTTTCGAAAAAGAAACGCCGTCCCTTGGGGCGGCGTTTTTGTTTGGGGAGCGCGCGCTGACTTGCTGTCCGTTGCCGAACTCACCTTAGCCTATTGCGCCGCGACATTCCGATACCGCCCCGAAAGATCCGGCAAATACGCCTCAATCGCCGCCGTTGCGACCACATGGATCTGATCGCCGGAGTGTGTGTTCATCCCGCCCTTCACGGCGCGGACTTCGGCGCGGCCTCGGGGCAGTGTGGCTTGGACAGCGCCCACATCCACTTTGTCAGGTTCCGCCACCCCAATGGTCACCGCCACGCGCATGTCTTGGTGGTCGAGCCCCAAAGTGGAAAACAGCGTGATGGACGAATGATGCAGCGCGTCCTGCACCGCGCGGCACGCGGCTTTGGTGTAATCCTGACCGTAAAGGTCATTGCCCATGCCCATCTCCAGGATCATGCGTTTCTCGCTCATGCCACTTCCTCCAGATCAAAGGACACAGCGATGGCGGCATTGGCGATCACAGTGTGCCCGCCCGTTTGCTTCGGCACATCCAGCCCGCCATGTGCCACGGAGATCACAACCTGACCATAGGGGAAAATCGCAGCAAGTTCAGCGACATCCACCGCATCCGGGTTCTGCACGGCAATCTCTACATCCACCAACATGGCCTCTTTCTCAAAGCCAAAAAGCTCGGCCATATTCACCGAATTGTGCCAAAGCGCGTCACGTATAGCGCGCGCCGCCGCCTCGGTGTAATCCCTCCGGCGCAGCGACGTGCCCATGCCAAATTCCACCAACACTCGTTTTTTCGCCATGAGATTCCCCTTTTTCATGCAAAATGAACCCAAACACCCGCCCAAGCATAGGGCCAATTCAAGGGGACGGGGGGGATAATTGGCCCGCATTCACCCTCTTCCCCCTGACAGATAACGGTTTTATAGTCACCTCACCTGATAGGCTGCAAAAACATAACAACCGGGGATAACAGGCTTGGCACATATTATTGTTGTGGGGAATGAAAAGGGCGGCGCGGGCAAGTCCACGGTGTCGATGCATGTGGCCACGGCCCTTGCGCGGCTGGGCAAAAGCGTTGGGGTTTTGGATCTGGATCTGCGCCAGAAAACCTTTGGGCGGTACATGGAAAACCGCCGGGTGACGATGGAAAAGGCGGGCATTGAACTGCCGACGCCGCATTATCAAGAGCTGCCCGAAATTGATCAATCGATCCTGAAACCCGGCGAAAACCCTTTTGATCGGCGCCTGTCAGAGGCGGTCACCGGCATGGAGGCGGACCGTGATTTCATCGTGATCGACTGTCCCGGATCGCACACGCGCCTGAGCCAGGTGGCCCATTCGCTGGCGGACACATTGGTCACACCACTCAACGACAGTTTTGTCGATTTCGACCTGTTGGCCCATGTGGATCCGGATAGCGGCAAAATCACCGGGCCATCGGTTTATTCCGAAATGGTTTGGAACGCGCGGCAATTGCGCGCGCAGGCCGGGCTGAAACCGATCGACTGGGTGATTGTGCGCAACCGTCTTGGCGCGCAGATGATGCACAACAAGAAAAAGATGGGCCAGGCGGTGGATGATCTGTCAAAACGCATCGGCTTTCGCGTCGCGCCGGGGTTTAACGAGCGGGTGATTTTCCGCGAGCTGTTCCCGCGTGGCCTGACCCTGTTGGATCTCAAGGATGTGGGTGTCGTGGGGCAAATGAACATCTCAAACGTCGCGGCCCGTCAGGAATTGCGCGAGCTTTTGAAGGCGCTCAATCTGCCGGGTGTTGAGGTGCGGATCTGATCCGCATCCTGCGCATTCTGGCACCTTTCGCACCGTATTCTCTACGTCCCTGATATTAAAGCGTTTCGGTTTTAACCTGACACAGGGGAAAACCGAAACGCGGTAAGAGGTATCAATGTCGTGGGCGTTTCGGGATAAACATGTGTCTCAGGTTTACCCCGAAACGCTTAAAGAGATGAAAGCGGCACCTGACGCGCGACTTTTTGCCAGGTATCGCCCTGCTGGTTAAGGCCCGGTTAAGAACTCTGCGCGCATGCTGCTCTTATGGCTCAGGTAACCTTAAGAGTGGAACTTCCACTGGAAACATTGGTGAAACTCAAACACACCGCCGACGCGCGCGGCGTTTCTGTCAACCGTTTCATCCAAGAAAAGCTAGAGGCGGTGGTCCTGTCAGACCTGCCGCCTTATCAGCCAAAGGATCTGACCTCACGCCCACTTACCAAGGCCGCCAGTTAAGCTGATAGCCTTCTGGCCAGCTGAGGGACGTGTTGATGGTCACCTCTTGGGTGGCGCCCGGCGCAATTTCCAGATCCCAAACAGACAGCCCGCGCTTGTCGTCGTGGTTGGTCTCATCCGGGCGCGGGGTGGCGGTGACCCCCACCTCAAGATCCTCTTGCTCGGAATAAGTCAGCGGATAAAACGCGCGGATTTTCTGGGCCTCGCCCGTCAGGTTGGTCACGCGGAACGACGTGCCTTGTTCGCGGGTGTTGGTGGTCGAAATAATACCCCGATCACCGGTTTCATTGTTGGCCACGATGTGTTCCAGCCGGATCCCTTCGATCGGACCAAAGGGCAAGGTGGTGTCGTCGCCTGCAGCAAGGAATGGCATTTGCACGTCCCCGATAAGGGTCTCACCGCGATAGATGGTCGCCGCCCCGCCAAGGAAGGGTTCTGCCGTGGTGTTTTCCAACTGGGCCACCAGAAACGCGGTCTCATCCCGGCGTGGAATGGCGTAAATCTCGGGGGTGACAGGCAGGGTTAGACTGTCGAGCTCCAGGATTTGGGCATCCCCGGCCAGTGCTGTAACTTTCTGGGAATAGTGATAGGTTACGGCGACGCCGCCAGTGTCAACGACGGCCCCTGAAAACTCCTCGACAACAACCAATTCCGGTTCCACGACAGGGGCCGCCGCCATGTCCATCATTTCGGCTGTGGCCTGCACTTTGCGCGTGGCGAGCACGGGTTTGTGAATGCTGGCTTGGTTGGCGTGGGGTGTTGAGGGTTCGACTTGTTCTGATGGGCGCTGGGTGGACAGCGTCAAATCAACGCTGTCCCAAACCGCTTCTCGCGGAAGGTCAATTGCAAAATTGCGCCCGATGGTTAGTGACGGGTTGTCGCCTTCGGTCAGGTGAACATCATAGATCGGCGTCCAGCCGCCGCCATAGGATTTGCTGTTGATTGCGATGGTGACAGTCTGGGGGGTGCTCAGCCGGACAGGGATCGACAAAAGATCCGGGTTTTCCTTTGGCGCAGACAGGCGGTCAAAGGCGCGTTGGGCGTTGGTCAGATCGGCGTCCAGCTCGGCGCTGTGTTCCGCCTCGTCAGTCAACGCACGGGTTTTTGCGGAAATCTGCGCGCGGATGTCTTTGGACTGATTGCCCACAAGCCCCAACATCGCGGTTAATTCCTCAACCGAAGCGGCGTCTTTTGGGGCGCTGATCGAGGTGACAAAGTCAAGCTGCCCTTGAAGGGCCGCGATCTCATCACGCAATGTTGTCAGCGTTTCGTCATGTGCTTTGATAGCGTCTTTTGCGCTCTCTACTGCGCCATCTGCCGCGCGCTGGGCTGGGGAATAAAGTGTTTCAGGATCGGTTGCCGTATCAGGCAAATAGGACAAAGCACCAAGTTGCACTTCACCTGAAATGAGCTTGATCACCGGCAACCCGAACTGCGTTTCAGACGAGATCATCGGCAGAAGAATCTGATGCTGTCCGGCAGGCAGATCAAGCGTGATCTGATGCGTTTGTTGCGCGCCGTCAGGATATAAAACCACTGAGACCACCGGGGCAGAGGTGTAAAAATCATCCGCCAAAACCGGCGTGGGCAAAAGGGCGGCAAGAATAAGGGCGCGGCGCATGAAATGTCCTTTCAAATCAGCTTTGTGGCGAGTGGATCACGCAACGCATTTGAAAGAAAGGGGGGAGTTCCGGACCAGCGGCGGTTTGCCAAATGCGCCATAAAAAAACCCCACCACTTGGGCGGGGCTTTCGGAATTTGATGAGAAAGGGTTTAGCCCTTTTTCAGAACCTCACGGCCCAAAAGCTCTGCGATTTGCACAGCGTTCAAAGCAGCACCTTTGCGCAGGTTATCCGACACGCACCAGAAGTTCAGGCCGTTTTCAATCGAAACGTCCTGACGGATGCGCGAGATGAAGGTGGCGAAATCGCCGACGCATTCGACTGGGGTGACATAGCCACCATTTTCGCGTTTATCCACGACCAGAATGCCGGGGGCTTCGCGCAGGATGTCGCGGGCTTCGTCTTCGTCCAGAAACTCTTCGGTTTCAATGTTGATCGATTCTGAATGGCCCACAAACACGGGAACGCGCACGCAGGTGGCGGTGACTTTGATCGATTTGTCGACGATTTTCTTCGTCTCTGCGATCATCTTCCATTCTTCTTTGGTGTCACCCGAATCCATGAACACATCGATGTGTGGGATCACGTTGAAGGCGATTTGTTTTGGGTAAACCGAGGGGGCGACCTCTTGACCCGGAACATACATGCCCTTGGTCTGGTTCCACAGCTCATCAATCGCCTCTTTGCCCGATCCGGACACCGACTGATAGGTCGAGACCACAACGCGTTTGATTTTCGCACGGTCATGCAAAGGCTTCAGCGCCACAACCATCTGCGCCGTGGAACAGTTGGGGTTCGCGATGATCATCTTGTTTTTATAGTCGTGAATGGCCTCAGGGTTCACTTCTGGCACAATCAACGGGATCTCTGGATCATAGCGGTAAAGCGATGAGTTATCGATCACAACGCAACCAGCCGCTGCCGCTTTCGGCGCGTATTTTTTGGTCGCGTCAGATCCAACCGCAAAAAGGGCCATATCCCAACCGGTGAAATCGAACGTATCGAGATCCTTGGTCTTTAGGGTGGTTTCGCCAAAGCTGACCTCGGTGCCGAGGGACCGGCGCGACGCAAGCGCGACAATCTCGTCCACAGGAAACTGGCGCTCTGCCAGGATGTTCAGCATTTCGTGGCCCACATTACCGGTGGCGCCTACGACAGCGATTTTATAGCCCATTACGGCCTCCTATATTGGTTCTGCCCCTAAGTTTACGATCGAGGCTGCGCGGTCTTTAACGGATTTGCTGCAATTGCGAAAGAGGGAAGGCGGGTTTTGCTTGACTTAACACGCTGTGACTGTGATAGGGGCGCATCTGTCTGGTTGACGCGTGAGCAACCCGCCCAAAACGTGGCCCGCCCCAAAACGTGGCAAGACAGCAAACGGCGATGGGATTGGGCCAAAGGTCCACCCGAGACGCCACAACAAGTTCCCAAATCACGCGGGGTGCTGACGGCCAGATCGGCGCAAAGGGCATGGGGTCCGCTGCGCGAGGCTTGGTCGCAACCAACTGCGACGGGGTGCATTGGCACCTCGATTTCCCGCGTGAAATCGGCATGCATGTGGCGTGCCAGAAAGACGATTATGACTAAATTTGCAGAGCTCGGGCTTGACCCGAAGCTGGTACAATCTGTGGCCGATGCTGGCTATGACACCCCCACTCCGATCCAGGAACAGGCGATCCCGCTGGTGCTTGGCGGACGTGATGTGATGGGGCTGGCGCAGACCGGCACCGGCAAAACGGCGGCCTTCGGCCTTCCACTGATTCACCAACTGCTGGGCAACCACGACAAGCGTCAGGCCAAGTCGATCAAAGCCTTGATCCTTGCCCCAACCCGCGAGCTGGTGAACCAGATCGCCGTGAACCTGCGCGAATATGTGCAAGGTACACATCTGAAGGTGATGACCGTTGTGGGCGGCGTTTCCATCAACCGTCAGATTGAGAACCTGAACCGGGGCACCGATATTCTGGTCGCCACGCCGGGCCGTCTGATTGACCTGATGGATCGCCGTGCGATCCGTTTGGACACGGCTACTTTCCTTGTGCTCGACGAAGCGGACCAGATGCTGGACATGGGCTTTATCCATGCGCTGCGCCGCATTGCCCCCGAACTGGGCACCCCACGCCAGACCATGCTGTTTTCGGCCACTATGCCCAAACAGATGGAAGAATTGTCGCGCGCCTATCTGACCAATCCGGCCAAGGTACAAGTGTCGCCCCCCGGCAAAGCCGCTGATAAGG
>DDMF01000051.1:12907-13216 GCA_002340515.1 Rhodobacteraceae bacterium UBA2553
CACACAGTGCATCTACTACGCCCAAGACAAAGAAGAAAAAGCACGCCTGTTGATCAAACATCTGCGCGATGAGCCTGATGGGTTGTCGCTGGTCTTCTCGCGTACCAAACATGGTGCCGAAAAGCTGATGAAACATCTGGTGGCGGACGGTTTCAAAGCCGTTTCCATCCACGGCAACAAATCACAAGGTCAGCGTGATCGTGCGCTGGCGGCCTTTCGTGCCGGCGAAGCCCGCATTTTGGTGGCGACGGACGTTGCCGCCCGTGGGATCGACATTCCCGGTGTAAGCCACGTCTTTAACTTTGATCT
>DDMF01000051.1:13257-17556 GCA_002340515.1 Rhodobacteraceae bacterium UBA2553
CGCGCCGGTGCCGATGGGGACGCCATCAGCTTTGTGTCCGGAATGGACCTGAGCCTGCTTCGCGACATTGAAAAAATCATGAAGATGGAAATCCCGGTTTTGGGCGGAACGCGCCCTGCAGAAGAATCGCGCCCGACCCGCGGTGGCGGTGGCGGCGGTGGTCGTCGCGGTGCTGGCAACGGCGGTGGTCGTGGTCGTCCCGGTGGACATGGAGGTGGTCATTCTGAGGGTCGCGGTCATTCCCATGGTGGCGGAAAACCTGGCGGCAATGCTGGCGGCCGACCAGGCGCGAAACGCGGCCCACGCCGCGGTGGTCCACGGGCTCGCTCCGCTTAAATAAGTGGCTTAATCCGTGTGATCCTGACTGAAAATGTAGATCACACAGCCAATTAGGCAGGGCACGGCAAAATACAAAAACACCGCTTGGTAGGGGGCTGTTATGGCCCCCTCAGCACCCGCAGACGCCTTGGCCGAATTAAAGACATTGGCTGAGGTGAACTGGAAAAACCCAACCCCTCCGATCCCAAACATATTCATCAAGGTCACGCCGCGTCCGACCAAATGCGGCGGGTAAAAGCTGCGCCCATGCGCCATAATCAATGGGAATGATGCGCCAAATAGCCCGATTGCGGCCATCATCAACGCCACCGACCATACGCCAGAGGTGGGCATCGCCCAAAGGGCAAAGACAAATCCCACCGCGATGATATTGCCGGGCAAGATCACCCACTTGCGGGTCTTGAAAATCCGGTCGAGCGGCCCGTAGGCAAAGCTGCCCAACACCATCGCAAGGGCAATGCCCATGGTGACCCAGCCAATGTCGGTGGCATCCAACCCGTAGACGTCTCGCATAAACGGCCCCGCCCAGCTGCCGCGCAACCCAGCGGCAGGCGCATATTGCGCAAACATCAGCGGGAAAATCATCCACAGCGCGGGCATCTTTAAAAGATCCAGAACAGACCCTTTTTTCTGCCCGGCTTCCAAGGCCACTTTCGGCGGATCCTGCACCGTGAACAAGATCGCCAACGCGACCAAAAGCGTGACCGCCACCAAGCCCCAAAGGCAAGTCCGCCAGCCAAAGCTTTCCACCGCAAGCGCCAAGGGCAAGGCCCCTGCAATGTTGCCAAGCGCGCCAAATCCGATGACCATGCCGGCCAAGGTGCCAAAGACCGCAGGGGAAAATGTCCGCGCAAAAATGTAATAGGACGCCATCAAGACAGGGGAACACCCCATACCAATCAACATCATGGCGTAAAGAATGTGATCCGGGCTTGTCGCATTGGCAAACACAAGTGCGCCACCCCCGCCGCCAATGGCCAGCAGCGTCGCCGCCAACCGTTTTGGCCCGATATTATCAAGCGCCCAACCGACCGGCAGTTGCATCAACGCAAAGACGATGAACCATGCGCCCGACGCGCGCGCCAGATCCTCAGGACTCGCCCCCAAATCCGCCTTCAACGCCGGGGTCATCACCGCCAGAAACGCGCGATAAAATTGGCTTAAAACATAGGCAATGATTAGCGAGAAGATCCCGATCCGCATGCTGCGCTCCCTTTTGACAACCGGCCCACAAGACACGGGTTTTACACCCAAAACAAGTCCCGCAAAAAGACTTAGGGCGCAGATCGAAATCCGCGCCCTTTTTTCTTGTCACAAATATCCTGGGGTGAGGCGTAAGCCGAGGGGCAAAGCCCCTATCCGTTGCGAACGGTGTCGATCATCAACTGCACATTCTCAGGGTCCGCATCGGGCGTGATCCCGTGACCAAGGTTAAAAATATGCGGGCCGTTTTTAAACGCTTCAACCACTTTGCGGGTCTCGTCCACCAGATCCTGACCGCCAGTGACCATATGACGCGAGGCAAGGTTGCCCTGTACACAGCCATCCACCTGCACATTGGCAGCGGCCCATTCCGGCGATACTGAATTGTCGATCGCGACACAGTCGACGCCAGTTGCCTTTGCAAAGCCAATATAACCATCACCCGCTTCGCGCGGGAAGCCAATCACAGGAATGCCCGGATGGCGCTTTTTAAGCTCGGTGGTGATCACACGCGCGGGTTCCAGCGCGTATTTCTGGAAATCTTCGCCCTTCAGCGATCCGGCCCAGCTGTCAAAGAGTTTGACGACTTCGGCGCCCGCTTCGATCTGCATCGACAGGTACTCAATGGTGGCGGCGGTCAAACGATCCATCACCGCATCAAACAGCGGAGTGTTCTCAGCCTTCAGCGCATGCGCCGGGCCTTGGTCTTTGGTGCCTTGACCCGCAATCATATAGGTCGCCACGGTCCACGGCATCCCGGCAAAGCCGATCAGAGTGGTCTCTTTTGGCAAGGTCTCGCTGAGGATCCGCACGGTTTCATACACCGGGTTCAGCACCTCGTGAATGTCATCTTTGCCCTTCAGCACATCAAAATCAGCCTGAGATTGGATGGTCGACAGACGCGGCCCCTCGCCGGTGACAAACCACAAATCTGCGCCAAGCGCTTGGGGAACCAACAGGATATCGGCAAACAGGATCGCCGCATCAAACCCATAGCGGCGGATCGGCTGATGGGTCACTTCGGCAGCCAATTCAGGATTGTAGCAGAGCTTTAGGAAATCGCCGGCCTCGGCCCGTGTCGCGCGGTATTCGGGCAAATAACGCCCTGCCTGACGCATCATCCAGATCGGTGGGGTGGGCAGGACCTCGCCCGCAAGGGCCCGCAGGATTGTCTTTTGCGTCTTCATTTGCTCAGTCATTTTCTTGCCTTTCCTGTCTGCACCCATGGCAGTCGCGTTTTCCGTGGGTGTTGTCAAGCATACACTCCGACGCAGTTACTTAACCTATGTTATGGACAGGCGGATTTCTCGCGCGTAAAGGATGCCCATGACCAAGATGTTACCAACCCCCGATGCGCCCCTGAATATTGGCACCCGCGGCAGCCCGCTTGCGCTGGCTCAGGCCCATGAAACCCGTGCGCGCCTGATGGCGGCCTTTGACCTGCCTGAGGCAGCGTTTAGGATTGTGGTGATCCATACCACCGGCGACAACCGATCCATGATCGACGCGGACCGCCCGTTGAAAGAAATCGGCAACAAGGGGCTCTTTACCAAAGAGATCGAAGAGGCGATGATCGACGGTCGCATTGATATTGCGGTGCATTCGATGAAGGACATGCCGGTTCAGCAGCCTGAGGGGCTGGTTCTGGAAACCTATCTTCCCCGCGAAGACACCCGCGATGCTTTTGTGTCGTTGAAATATAAGTCCATCGCCGAATTGCCCGAAGGCGCCGTTGTCGGCACATCGTCCTTGCGCCGCAAAGCACAGCTTTTGAACCGCCGTCCCGATCTGAACGTCGTGGAGTTTCGCGGCAACGTGCAAACGCGCCTTAAGAAACTTGGCGACGGGGTGGCCGAAGCCACTTTCCTTGCCATGGCCGGCCTTGTGCGTTTGGGTATGGTTGATGCGCCAAAAACAGCGATCCCAACAGAAGATATGCTGAACGCTGTGGCTCAAGGCGCTATTGGGATTGAACGCCGGGCCGATGACGTTCGCGCCAAAGAGATGTTGGATGCGATCCACGACACCACAACGGGTCAACGCCTGGCTGCGGAACGCGCGTTCTTGGGTGCGCTGGACGGGTCATGTGAAACGCCAATCGCAGGGCTGGCCACGCTTGAGGGCGACGTTTTGACGCTGAAGGGCGAGATCCTGCGCACCGATGGTTCAGAAAGCGAAAGTGCCGAGATTTCTGGCCCCATCGCCGACGGCCCCGCGCTGGGCCGCAAATTGGCCGAAGAGCTGCTTGCCCGTGTGGACGACGACTTCTTTGACTGGAAACAAAACTAGAAAACTAGTTTTCTAGTTTTTGATTGTGAAAAGGGGCACGGAATTCCGCGCCCCTTTTTATGTGCCGTGTGATTTTACCGGTATCAGCAGCGTTCAATCGCGATCGCAATGCCTTGCCCGCCACCGATACACATGGTGATCAGTGCTTTGGACCCGCCGATCCGTTCAAGCTCATGCAGTGCTTTGAGGGTGATGATCGCGCCTGTTGCCCCAACCGGATGGCCCAAAGCAATTGCGCCGCCATTTGGGTTGACCTTGGCAGGGTCCAAACCCAGTCCTTTGTTCACAGCAATCGCTTGGGCGGCAAAGGCTTCATTCGATTCAATCACGTCAAAATCGCCCACAGACAGACCGGTTTTCGCAAGCAGGCTTTCGACCGCTGGCACCGGCCCAATGCCCATCACCTCTGGGCGCACGCCCGCCGTGGCATAGCCCAAAATGCGCGCGCGCGGCTTCAAGCCCGCAGCG
>DDMF01000051.1:17561-24385 GCA_002340515.1 Rhodobacteraceae bacterium UBA2553
TTCAGCCGCCTCAGCGCGTGCAAGCACCATCGCCGCCGCGCCATCGTTGATGCCAGAGGCGTTGCCCGCCGTGACAGTACCGTCTTTTTGAAAGGCTGTGCGCAACCCGGCAAGTGCTTCGGCTGTGGTGGGCTTGGGATGCTCGTCGCGTTTGAACTCTACCATCTCGCGGCGTTGCTTGACCTCAATGGGCACGATCTCATCGTCAAAACGACCGGCCTCAATGGCCGCTGCGGCGCGTCTTTGACTTTCCAGCGCAAATGCGTCCTGATCGGCGCGGTTGACATTATGTTCGGCCGCCACGTTTTCAGCGGTGATGCCCATATGCCCGGTGCCAAACGGGCAATTGAGCGCCCCCAGCATCATGTCTTGCGCGCCCACGTCGCCCATCTTTTGCCCCCAACGTGCAGCGGGCAAAATGTAAGGTGAACGGCTCATGCTTTCGGCCCCGCCCGCAACGGCGAAGTCCGCATCCCCCAGCATCAAGGCTTGCGTGGCCGAGACCACAGCCTGCGCGCCAGAGCCGCAAAGCCGGTTCACGTTCATCGCGGGGGTGGTGTCAGGGATGCCNNCCTGCGTCCATCGCCGCGATGCGTGACAGATACATGTCACGCGGTTCGGTGTTGATCACATGGCCAAAGACCACCTGGCCAATCTGGCCCGGATCAACGCCAGCGCGCGCCATGGCTTCGCGCGTCACATGCGCGCCCAATGTGCTGGGTGGAATGGCGGCAAGGCTGCCCCCAAATGTGCCAATTGCGGTGCGTGCGCCGCCGAGAATGACGATATCACTCATGGGAAATCCCCCTTATTTCGTTGCCGAAATCTTGCCATGTGGGGAGAGGTTTGTCGCTTGTGACGTTTCGTCAGACGTCTGCGCCGCAGCGTCAGTCGTCTAATGTGCGCCCATTGTCTAACGTGTCGATCAAGGTGCCGATCTGGCTGCGGAACGCTTCAGGGTCACGCATCAATGCCTCAAGCTGGTCTTGATAACGGCGTGCAATCGGGGTCAGCGCCTCGATCATCTCGCGACCTTTGTCGGTCAGTTCCAGCTCCACCAAGCGCCGGTCATGCGGGTTGACGGTTTTGGTGATAAATCCGGCCCCCTCAAGCCGAGAGGCGGCGCGGCTGACCTTGGGTTTATCCATGTCCACACGTTTGTGGATTTCGCGCACGCTGACGCTGTTGGCTTGGCTCAGATGCGCAACCACACGCCATTCTGACACGGTGATGCCGTAAGCTTCGCGGTAATGTCTGGAAAACCCCGCGCTGATGCGGCTGGACAAAACGGCGATTTGATAGGGCAAAAAGTCGTCAAGTTTAAATGCGGTCACGAATGCGGCCTTTCGTTGGTTGGTCAAAATCCTGCCCGGAATTTCGGGATGAGGCAAGCGTGATCAACGCAGATGGGGTTCAGATCAAAGGATCATACGCCCATTGCAACAGGGCTTGGCGTTGGCGCGGGCGGCAAAAGATATCCGCCACATCGCAATTGGCGCGGATTTGGCCTGCGTGACGCGAAAACGCCCGCCAGCGTTTGATCTGCACCGCATCGGTTTGCGGCAAACGGCGCCCTAAGAAATAACGACAATACCATTGGAACCAGCCCCGAGGGTCAGGGCCATAGATCCAACCCTTTTCGCGCCAGTCCGACAGGGGTTGGCGGCTTTTAATGGCGAAGTAATTCAGTGCCGGATTGGGCGTGTCTGACAGTTTGGCGTTCTCAAACCAATCAGTTGGAAATTCATCCTGACAATCGTTCAGGTATTTGCCCTCAAACACCCCCATCGCGAGCATTTCAGCGGGGGTGTGAAAGGGAGTGAAACCGGGATCGAACTCTTCGCCCATCGGGGCCTCAAGTTCGTATGAATACCCCGTCTGCATCCGGTCACTGACCCGAATGATATCGCCAATGGCCACGGCTCAGACCCACTTGGCCATCGGCGGTAGGCTCATCAGCACCGCGTTGGCGTCATGCCCGGTGGTCAGGCCAAACTTGGTGCCACGATCATAGACCAGATTGTATTCGGCATAGAGCCCGCGGTGCACCAATTGCTTGTCCTTGTCGCCCTCGTCCCAGACGGTGTCGCGGCGCTTTTCGGTCAATGGCACAAAGGCGGGCAAAAAGGCGCGGCCAACATCTTGGGTAAAGGCAAAATCAGCCTCCCAATCGCCGGTGTTGTGGTCATCATAAAAGATCCCCCCAACGCCCCGCGCGCGGCCCCGATGCGGGACAAAGAAATACTCATCCGCCCAAGCTTTGAACCTGTCGTAATAGCCCGCGTCATGGGCGTCACAGGCGCGCTGCATCTCGGCGTGGAAATGCGTGGTGTCTTCGCCGTATTCAATGCAGGGGTTCAGGTCAGCCCCGCCGCCAAACCACCAGGCTTGTGGCGTCCAGAACATGCGGGTGTTCATGTGAACGGCGGGGGCGTGGGGGTTCTGCATATGCGCCACCAGCGAAATGCCCGCGGCCCAAAACTTTGGGTTCTCCTTGATGCCGGGCACGCCGCGGGCGGCCATTGCCCCCTGTGCGGCCTCGCCCAAAGACCCGTGCACGGTTGAGATGTTCACACCCACTTTCTCAAAAACGCGCCCGCCGCGCATCACGCTCATCAACCCGCCGCCCGCGTCAGACCCGTCGTCCGAGGCGCGTTTGGTCTCAGTCACTTCAAAACGGCCCGCCGGAAAGGTGGCAGTGGGCCCTGTGGTTTGGCTGTCTTCCAGCGCTTCGAAACTGGCGACAATCTGATCGCGCAGCTCACGAAACCACGCGCTTGCACGGGATTTTTGGTCATCCATTTGGGTTGGCATCTGGCTGGACATCTGTTCGGTCATAAAACTCTCCTGTTTCGTGCGCGGGTTTGGTGGTGTTGAGCTAGCAGTTTTTCCCCTGACAAGCCAATGCGCCTTTTTTGTAATGTGACAGGTGATTTGGATGGAACAACACAGGAGCTGCCCCGACATGTATAGAAAAACCGCAATTGCGCTTGGATTTGGTGTGGTGCTCAGCGCGTGCCAACCGACCCCGGAAACTGTTGCTGTCTCTGCGGCTGATGGATGTCGAAGCCAAATCTCGGCAAAGTTGCAAGAGGTGGACACGCGAATTTCGGCGCTTGAAACCCAGCAATCACGTGGTTACCGCACCCAAAACTCGCCACTTAAAATCGCCAATCCGCTTAAGGTTTGCGCAAGTCCCGTACCATTTGTGTCACTTTGCACGCCGTCGCCGAAAATCAAATCCAGCTTGCCAAGTTACGCGGAATACAAAGCGTCACAACGGGAACTGGTGGCGCTGCAACACCAGCGAAAAGCACTGTTGGCGCAACGCAAAACCTGCGGCTGAGGCGTTAATGTGACGGGTTGCCCACCACATCAAGCAAGCTGCGCCCGCCATCAATGGTCAGGATATGGCCGGTCATAAAACCCGAACTGTCTGAGGTTAAAAACTGCGCGGCTTCAGCAATTTCATTGGCGCTGGCAATGCGCCCCAAGGGGGTGCCTTCGATCACATCGGCACGGGTTTCTTTGCTGTCGCGGATGGTGTCACGCAAGCTTGCGCTCATCACGGATCCAAAGCTGACGGCATTGACGCGGATCCGGCTGGGGGCCAGCGCCACCGCCAGAGATCGGGTCATTTGGTCCACCGCAGCGGAGGCGACTGAATAGGCCAAAAGCCCCGGTTGCGTGCGTATGGCCGCGATTGAAGACAGATTTACAATGGCCCCAAGCGGGGTATCTTGCTCATCTTCCCCTAGGTCCAAGCCTTGCTGTATCATGCGCTTTGCCACCAATTGGCTCAGCCGCAAACTGGTCATCAGGTTTTGATCAAGCAGCGTCTGCACCGCCAGATTATCGGCATCCAACGGGTCGGCCAGCATCACCTGACGTGAGGCATTGATCAGGATGTCCACCCGTTCAAATGCATCAATCGTGGCCGAGAGAAGGTTGTTGATGGTCAGCTTTTCGCGCAGGTCGCCGGCAAAAACACGGATGGCCGCGCTTGCGCTTTCCTCATCTTCCGGATTTGCACCCCATTCATTCTGTAGCCGTGCCTCATCCATATCGGCGCACATGACATTGGCCCCGTGGTCGGCAAAATGACGCGCGATGGCAAGGCCGATCCCATTGGCCGCCCCGGTGATGATGGCTGTTTTGCCAGCAACGGAAAATGACATGATATCCTCCCTTAATCCTGCCCGTGACGCGCGATGTTAACGCTTCGCGCGCCGCGGCTTGGCGCATCGGATCACTTTAAACGCCGGAGTACCACCAATTTCCGCAACCTCGTTGAAATGCTCAGCAAGCGTTTCTTCGTAGGGCAGGTGGCGGTTGGCCACCAATATGAACTGGCCAGCAACCTTTACATTAAGAGCGGCTGCGCGAATGAAGGCGCGGCCCAGATCGGGATCGCCCTTTCGCCCGGTATGAAACGGCGGGTTCGAGACGATCAGATCATATGGCGTGACATTCACATGGGTGGTCGCATCGCCCCAGATGAATGTCGCGCGGTCATCTTTGATGTTCTCACGCGCGCAATCGAGCGCGGTGATATTCGCCTCGACCAAATGCATTTCCGACACGCTTTCGTGGCCGAGAATGTGGTGGGCCAGATAGCCCCACCCCGCGCCCAGATCCGCAACCCGACCTTTGATGTCCTTGGGCAGAGCGGCGATCAGCGCGGCGGAGCCTTTGTCGATCCCATCAGCGGAGAACACTCCGGGTCGGGTGATAAACCCATCGGGTAGAACCTTGGTGGTTGCGGCCCAATCGGCCACATCGGCCCCGGTGAGCCATGCGATTTTCCCGTGGGCTTTTGAAATCACCCCCTGCATCTCGGCCTTTTTCGACAAGGCCTTTAAGATGCTTTCGACGCCGTCCGTCTTTTGGCCATCAACCACCATCAACCCGCCAGAGGTCGCGACACTGGCCGCCGCGATCCACGCATGGGCCAAGGCTTTGGCGCGGGGCAAGCAGATGATGGCGGCTGAAAATGCGCCCTCTGGTGGGGTCGCACTGACGGTCCAACCACGTTTTTCCCAAGCGGCGTGAACCGGGAAATCCGGCGCGACAATTACGCAGCGATCTTTCGGAAGATCTGACAGGTTCGCGTCTTGGGCAGGGCCAAAAACAACAATAGACCCGGTTTCAGGCAGGGTCAGGGCGCCATCTTTCAGCGCCAGTGGATATCTTGTTTGAAACATGCTTTCGCCGCTTGCGCGGTCACTCTCTTTCCATGGTGCATTGCAGGGGGTGCTGGTGTTCGCGCGCCATCTGCATCACTTGTGTGACTTTGGTTTCGGCCACTTCAAACGAGAACACGCCGACCACGGCAAGCCCCTTTTTATGGACCGTCAGCATCAGTTCAAATGCCTGCGCGTGATTCATGCCGAAAAAACGCTCGAGGATCATGACCACAAACTCCATCGGGGTGAAGTCATCGTTCAGGATCATGACCTTATACATCGGTGGACGGCGCGTTTTGGGCTTGGTGGCCAGCGCAAGGCCAGCATCACCATCATCGTCGCCATCCTGGCCGGTCAAGAAATAAGGATCAACGCTCAAGGAAATACTCCAGATTTTCAAGCGTGGCCATTTTGGCCAATCTAGGGCTCGGCATCTAATATAAGGTCACAAGCGCCGTTTCAAAAGTGCCCAAAGCAATTGGTGGCCTTGGGATTAGCGTGGCTCTTAACAGAGTGCGGGCAAAAATCACAACAATTGGTTTCACCGCGGGGGATTTGCTGTGGCAATTTGAACAGCTTTTGTTTGATTTTCTTAGGCCATGCCATGCGCCGAATGTGCGCAGCTGCTGTACTCTGGCCAAATGGGGCCTCCGGCCGGATGCAGCGGAATATGCCATAGATATGGTGAATTTATCCAACCACCCCACGACATTTTGTAGGCGTGTTTTTGCGGTCACGCCGAAAACCCTTGAAAAGAATGTGTTTTCCAGATCGCCCCTGTCGTGTTAGGCTGAAAAAAACAAACGGGCGCTAGATCCGATTTGAGGCAGAAAAGGTGACGACGTGCGGACACGTCTTGGGCAGTGGGCCAATTTTTGGCGATTCCTTGCAGTATTTTGCTGTTTTTCGATGTTTGCGGTCTGGCAGGCAGCGGCCGCACCCTATGCGGCTATGGTTATTGATGCGCGCTCGGGCAAAGTGCTTCACGCTCGCAATGCGGATACGCAATTGCATCCGGCATCCCTGACCAAGATGATGACACTTTACATCGCGTTCGAGGCCCTTAAACGCGGCGAAATTTCGCTTGATACCGTTGTGACCATCACCTCAAAGGCCGCCGCGGAACCCCCGTCAAAACTGGGTCTTCGGACTGGGCAGAAAATTAAGTTTCGCTACTTGATCCGTGCCGCCGCGATTAAATCTGCAAATGATGGGGCCACCGCCATCGGGATTGCAATTTCCGGGTCAGAGGCCGCATTTGCCCGCCGTATGAATCGCACCGCCAAAGCCCTGGGCATGACGCGTACACATTTCAAAAATGCAAATGGCCTGACCGAAAGTGGTCATTTGTCCACCGCACGCGATATGACCACCTTGGGGCGGCATCTGTTCTTTGACCACCCAGATTATTATAACCTCTTTTCCCGCCGCACTGCTGATGCGGGCATGCGTCAGGTGAACAACACCAACACACGGTTTTTGAACAGTTATCGGGGTGCTGACGGGATCAAAACCGGCTACACGCGCGCCGCTGGGTTCAACCTTGTGGCGTCGGCCGAACGCGGCAGCGAGCGAATTATCACCACGGTGTTTGGTGGGCGTTCCACCGCGTCGCGCAACGCCAAAGTGGCCGAGCTG
>DDMF01000051.1:24410-24670 GCA_002340515.1 Rhodobacteraceae bacterium UBA2553
GAGCTGATGGATCTGGGGTTCCGCCGCGCGCCATCCCGCGTGGCCGTACGCAAACCGGCCCCTCCCGCCTATGTTGCTGAGGCGCCTGCCATGAATGCTTCAGGCACCGGAATCGCCGCAGGTAAAACCATCCGCCTTGTGACCGCGGTTAAGAAAAGCCCACGCCCCTTGGCGCGCCCGGGCATTGCCGAACCAGAACCCGTTCTGACCGCGCAACTCACCGCGATCACCGAAGGGATCACCGAAGCCGTCGCCGAGGT
>DDMF01000040.1:0-1434 GCA_002340515.1 Rhodobacteraceae bacterium UBA2553
CCAGATGAAATACGGAGCAAGCGTGTCTGCGGTGGGTCTTGCGGGCGGCGCTGGGCTGCCGGCCACGGTCATTCCCTTCCTTCTGCGCGGTGTGAACCTGTTGGGTATTGATAGCGTGATGCAACCCACTGAGAACCGTTTGCGCGCATGGGAACGCATTGCGACCGACTTGCCGATGGACAAGCTCGAGGCGATGATCCGCCCGGCCAAATTGTCTGATCTGCCCGCGCTGGGCGCCGATATCCTAAAAGGTCAGGTCAAGGGACGTGTTGTTGTGGATGTGAACGCTTGAGCGCGCGTCACTCTGTAAGGCCAGACCTGTGAGATAAGATAAGGGCGCCCAATTGGGTGCCCTTTTGCTTTGTCCGTTAACGAGGTAGGGGTTCCCGCCCCAAATGACGTTCGCCGCGTTTGGCAGACAATGCCATTTGCTTTTGGCGCTCACGAAAGCGGTCCCGGCGGGCTTCGTCAAACTGATCGATGCATTGGTGACAGCTCACGCCTTGTTCAAATTCCGCACGGTTTTTGTCTTCGGGCAGAATGGGCCGACGGCAGGCATGGCACAGCTCATGCGGCCCTTCGGTCAGCCCGTGACCTACAGACACACGGTTGTCAAAGACAAAGCATTCGCCTTCCCATGTGCTCTCTTCTTTCGGGATGTCTTCGAGATATTGCAGGATGCCGCCCTTGAGGTGGAACACATCCTCAACCCCTTGGCCGATCAGGTAATTGGTTGATTTCTCACACCGAATACCGCCGGTGCAAAACATCGCCACGCGTTTGTTGTGGAACCGATCTTTGTTGTCCTGCCACCAGCCGGGGAAGTCGCGAAAGCTTTCGGTTTTGGGATCTACTGCCCCTTCAAACGTGCCGATTGAAACCTCGTAATCATTGCGGGTGTCGATCACCACCACATCATCCTGCGCGATCAGATCGTTCCAATCCTCGGGCTGCACGTAATGACCAACGGCGGCTTTGGGATCCACATCCGGCACGCCCATGGTCACGATCTCTTTCTTCAGGCGCACCTTCATTTTGCCAAAGGGCTGATCAGTTGCGGTGCTTTCTTTCCAAGAGAAATCCGCACAGCCCGGCAAAGCGCGGATATGCGCCAGCACCGCGTCGATGCCTGTGCGCGATCCGGCAATGGTGCCGTTGATGCCTTCGCTGGCAAGCAAGAGCGATCCGGTCACGCCCTTGGCCTGCGCCAGCGCCAACAAAGGGGCCTGCAACGCAGAAGGGTCGTCAAAGCGGGTGAAGTGATAAAGAGCAGCGATTGTGAACATGTGCGCCAAATAGGCGGTTGTGGGGGCGGGATCAAGTCTTGCGTTGTTGAAGCGGTTTTTGCGGGCCTGTGCCATTGATTGGGAGATGTGTCCGCTATGGGTAGTTTGTGTACTTTGCAAAGTCATGCGACGGCCCATTGCGGACTTT
>DDMF01000040.1:1462-3120 GCA_002340515.1 Rhodobacteraceae bacterium UBA2553
GCGGTGCGGCCCGTCGAAGGAGACATTCGCTACAATAGCGCAGCGCAAAGAAAAGCAACTTTGTTGTACAAGATGAAAAGGTTACCTGTTGCGCCAAACTCTTGGATTTGCGATGCTTCCGAGAACCGCATCAAAGGACCACTCCTGCTCATGACCAATTACACAATGCACGGTATCAGACTGCCGGGGCGACGCAGGAAACTTCGCGTTTTGAACACTCGGAACTGCTAGATGAATGTGAACGAAGTTAAGAGACTGGCTGACATTGTTGATCAGAAAAAGTGGGCTGCTTATGATGGCCTTCGAGCATCTGGGGAAACAGTTCTGGACGCACTTGGGTTATTTCTTAGCGGAATGGATGTTCAACAAAGAAAACTGTCGCTCGATATTCTGGAACGATACTTGATCATCAAAGAGTATCAGGTACCAGCAAAGCATCTTCTCGAAAGGATTGTGGCCGAGACAGACCAAGAGCGGATTTTCATTTCAACGGTCAAAGATTTTGAATCAGAAAAGGTGAAAAGCGGTGCGAGCCTTAGCTATGAATTTTCAAGTTTAATCAACCTCTTTCCTCAGAAACGTTTCTCCTTCTTCGAAGATCCAACCAGCGAGAAATTTCTCGCTGCTAATGGCTTCTGTGTTTTGGTTGATGATTTTATTGGCTCTGGAAATCAGTTTTTTAAGATGCTCACTTATCTCAATGACAACGACATTGCGGTTAGGTGCGATTGCGTCGCCGCTCTCATCTTTCAAGATGAGGGGCGACTAAGAATTGAAGAAGAAGGGTATTCAACTGTTCACCTTCACAGCCGCCCAAAATGCCTCCATGAGATTGCCCAACTAAGAGGTGTTGACGTGGCCAAGATTCATGAAGCTTACGATGCAATTGAAGCCTCGACATGCTGCAATGCTGACTACAAGAGAGGCTATTCAAGTTGTGAAGCCTCGGTTACGTTGAAGAAGACACCTAATAATACATTACCAATATTTTGGCATGAAGGACGAAAAAAATGGCCAGCACCGTTCCCTCGCCCCAAAAATTGAGGCAAATTCGAAGCAGCATACTTTGTTCAGTCTATTTTCGGCAAAAACTGCCTGTGGACACCTTCCGAAACGGCGTAGACTGGGTTAGCGCTGAGATGACCGTTCTCGTCAATCAGGGACTACTGGTGGACATTGAAGGCACATTTGAATTGACTGAACTTGGTAGAGCGTCGCTATTTAAGATGAACCGAGGTCGCCCACCCAAGATGATCTCAATGAAACGGGAGATTTTTGAAAGGAGTAAAGCAGGACAGAATTTCATAGTTGGACGGTCTTTAGCGGATGAGATATTCCGCGAGGTTAGTTTTAACGATTGATCGAAAGGTCGGTTGTTGGGGTGGCGTGTCGCCATTCTTGATCGGACTGAGTACTAGCCATCGTCTTAGTGACTTTGCTTGGAAAGAAAAGACCACTAAGACGATGTCGTCCTTACGTCCTCCATCTGTAATTAATGAAGAATTAATTACAGTGATTTTGGTAGCCGAAAGACCGCCCTACTATGAAATTAGAAACTATAGAAATCTCATTCACCGAAAAGGTCAAGGAAGCCCACTTGGACGAAGCCGCTCGCGCGGCAATGGTGCTTGTTGCGGGTGTTTTGCGCTGACTTTAGC
>DDMF01000125.1:0-21104 GCA_002340515.1 Rhodobacteraceae bacterium UBA2553
CTATGAAAACTGGAAACGCATTCATCAGCCCCTCAACTACTTTCTGGGTCGCGCACCTCGCGCATCAGAAAGATATTTCCCATATGCCCAGCCTGACAAATCACGCCAGCTCAGGTGGCACCAACGATAAGAATATTTCTGCTCGATCTGGCAATCCTCAACCTGGACCCCGGTCGCCGTTGGTGGCAATTCAGCGACCACCCTATATTGCGTTCCCGGCCCTGCCCGTACGTTCAGTTTTTCGTTTAAGGGGTGATGGCTCACCCGATACGCACCGCGAAAGTCCGATTTTGCGGCCGTATTTTGGGTTTGGGTAAGGTATTTTCCATAGCTGTAACCTTGCACGCAGCCATAGGTGACCATGCACCATTGATTTGGGGCGCAGTTGCGCGTGATTACGCCCGACGCATTGAAGGGCAACTCACCAACAACAGGATTGTTTTTTCCGGGCCCAGAGCGGACAAAAAGCGTGTCATTAGAGCGGATAAGCTGAACCCCATACCCCCCAACCAGCGCCGGACATTGCCGGGACTGAGGCACCAGTATTGTGTTCTGCGAGGCTTGCGATGTCGTGCTGTTAACCGTTGGTTTCACCGTTGGTTTCGGGGTCGCTTGCGGGGCGGACAGCTTCGCAATTTTTGCTTCGGCCGCCCGAATAAACTCACCCGTCGAGAACACCAAAGCATATTCACGATAGGCTTCCAACGTATCACGTTCTTTCACACTGGTCCAAAAATCGCGATCTGCAAACGTCTCAAGCAAACGACGCGCATCTTTCGCCTTTGTATGATTGGGATACCGCTGAACAAAAGCTTCAAGCTGCGCGCGATCGCCGCTTTTCACCGCATTAAGAAAAACAATAAGCGGGTCTTCTAACGGCTGGGGCGCAGTCTGGGGANNCTGGGGAGACGTCTGGGGAGCCGTCTGGGGACGCGGAGCCAATGCGGTTTTTTCCCCAACGGGTGGCGCTGCGTTTTGCGCAGACGCATCGCCAGCATGCCCCGAAACCGGCGCCGTAGCATCGCGTAATTTCAAATAGATATCCGCATCTGGCAATTGCATGCTTTCAATCGGGACCTGCTCGCCATTTGTCGCGCGCTTGACCTGTGCACGTAACTTGCGAAACATCCGGCCAATTTCCAAACCTGGGGTATCAATCACGTTTAGCAACGCGGTGGTATAAGGGCTGTGCAGCCCATCCCCATCAGAGGCCGTTGCCCCCTCTTGCGCGGCAAAGCTCACCAAAACACCGCTTTCCCCTTCGGTGCTGACGGGGGCCAATCCGCGCGACACAGCGCGGGTTCCGTTTTTGCGGGTCATTGAGGCGGCAAATGGGTTGTCCCGACACGCATCCAACAACACCATACCCAGCTTTTTGGCACCGCGCACCGTCGATAGAACTTGATCCAACGAGATGGTTTCAAACTGCGCCGTCGCCTCGGATCGCATCGCGGCATCCGTCGGGATCAAATAGTTTTTACCTTCCATTTCAATACCATGACCCGCATAAAACACCAATGCAATGTCGGCATTCTGCGTCTGTTCGGTAAAGGCCCCCAAGGCCACACGAAACCCCTGCCCATCTAGATTGCTGTGCAAATGCACATCAAACCCAAGTGCCTGCAACTTATTGGCAATGGCTTCTGCATCACGATTTGGATTGGCGAGAGAGGCCGAGTGTTCATAGCTAGAGTTTCCGATCACCAAGGCCACTCGGTTCTCACCGCCATCCGCTGCGTGTATCCTAAACGGTGCGCTGATCGCCAAAACAAACACCACCAACAGCGCCAAATGCAAAGGCAAGTGTCGGCCTGGCCGCTGTTCGGGTGCCCTTTTCGGGCGTGTATAGGCATTCATGGCGGGCTCCTATGACGCGCTGGTGAACAAGCCGGTGACATTCACCTGACAAGCAGTGCGGGCCAAAATATCGGTCACGGCACTGGGATCTGGAAGAGCTGATCCGTCATGCTCGGCTAAAACGGCACGTAAATCTAGGGGGGGGCGACGACAAAACACCGCAACCAACTGATCAGCCCCCGTTGGTGGTGTTACTTTGAATTTCACCGAAAACCCATTTCCGACCACGCGGCCGTCATCACTTTGTTGCGCCGGGTAAAGGTTTTGAACAATACCGTTTGAGGCGACGTTAAACAAAGTTAAAAATGGCAGATCGTCACCGGGTGCTTTAAACGAGAATGACACGAAAGCACCAACCGGTTGGGTTTTGTTTTCATGGCCCGCTGATATTTCTATCGGCGGCAAATCATCTTTTTTGGCTTGGCGCAGCGCGCGCAACAGCTCAATCCTTACGATCTGCGCGTTGACGTCTTCGGCAAAATCAGCGGTCGAAATATTGGCCAAACGCCGAATTTCATCCCCCGACTGATTGAACACCTGCCAAGGCCCCAACTGTTCCTGGGGATTGGTCTGTTTGAATATCAGATCGGGGCTGTGAGCGACCTGTTCATAGTTTGCATTGGCAAGATCCAGGCCCAGCTGTGGCGGCGCCGGGGTTTCAAAAATCACCCTGACTTTCCCGGCATCAATAACCTCAGCTGCGGTGGTCAGCTTACCCTTATGAAACCATACGGGGTCACCATCACCACGGGGCAACAACCGCGGTTGTTGTTGTTGATTGGTCTCGCTGAACACACGATCTTGCAGATAGGATGACAATTCCCCCCGCGTAACAATTCCGTCCTGATTGCTGTCGCCTGCCCCTTGTAACGCCTTGGAAAAATAGACAGAAAGTGCGCCATGACTTTGGCCGTTAACCACCACTTCGGTCACCTGCTTGTCCTCGCTTGACGTCGCAAGAACATATGTCACATGGGCCTGACGATTGCCTTCATCCCCGTGTTCCGTTTTGATTTCATCGACCAAGGGTGTGATCGGAATATCCCATGTGCCCCCGTTTCGAGTGATCACTGGCCGTTCTGACAACACCGTGCTTCTGTTCAACCCAGCAGAATGGCAACTGTCCATGACCCAAATGATTTTATACTGCGACGCATTGGCCAACATATCAGAAAGCTGGTCGTCATTTAGCCGCCCGATCCGTGGGTTTTCCGGGTCAAATTCATGAAACATAATCGTTTCATCTTTGTGATCGACGGGCTCATCAAAGGGGGCGGCAACCTCTTTTTCGCGTGCTCCATGGCCCGCGAACGTCACAATCAATGTGTCACCAGGCGACGCCTGCTTTTTCATCTCCTCCCAGGCCGTCAGGAAATTCGAAAGCGTTGCGTTTTGATCAAGCAAAAACCGGGACGCAGGCAGGTCGACACCGGCTTTTTGCATCGCCTCTGCAATCATCTTGGCATCATTCACGGCCCCTTGCAGGTCAAAATGCTTTGGGGCCGGAATGGTGAACGGTGGGAAATGTTTATAATCATTAACCCCCACAACAAGCCCCCAGTCCTTTGCATGGGCCAGCTGGACCGTTGAAAAACAAGAGAACAGCACGCCGCATACAGCAATCACCCGACCAAAGTAACCGCGCCCCCCAAAGACAAAGGGCCGCCACTTTTGCGCGGGCTTAAGACTGGATAACCAATTCCACACGTCTGGCGATTGCACGGCGTTCCTCCAATGAATAAATTGTCGGGTCCACCAAATTTGGCGGGTGACTTTCGCCTTTTCCATCAATGTGAATTTCGGTCGATACGCCCTTACCCCACAAAAATGTTTGAACAGATCGCGCCCGTTGCACGGACAGATTCAAGTTAAATTGATCTGATCCCACGTCGTCGGTATGGCCCGTCAGCGTAATCTTTTTGATTTCATTTTGGCGAAGGAAATTGGCGATATTTTCGGCTTCATAAACCCCATTGGCATCGAGTACAGCAGAGCCGGTCGCGAACCGAATAGGCAAGTAAACTGCAGTCATCGCTTTGGCCGCGCCATATGCCACACTCTCCTTGGCGGGCGGCGTATCGTCGGAGCTGTTGGAAGATTGCTGCGTTTGGGGGGCGCCTTGCGCAGAAGCCGTGTTGGCCGGTTCAATGGAAATCCCACGCATCGCTGCCTTCAAAACCCCCGAGGCATCGCCACCACGTGTCACCGTTGATGACAGCGTCCCCGCCAGCATGACGTTTTCTTGCGCCAGCTGTGTGATACGCTCAGCAATCGGGATCAACGCGTCATTTTGCGGGGTCAAATTGGGGTCAATGATCGTATCCAGCGCCGAGTTGTAAAGCGTGGCGGCCTCTATTCGATCACCGCGTTTTGCGGCAATATCCGCCCGTACGGCCAACACCGCCCAATGGATCGCACGCGCATTCGCCAAGATTTGGTCAGCGTCATCCAGATTTCCGGCGGCGACTGCCCCCTGGGCCATCTGGGCAAATCGAGCGGACGCCTGTGACAGCGCTTGCCGCTCTGTTTCGGAGTTGCAGGTCCCCGCGTCACGAAACGCTGTTGCGGCGGCTGCAATCACACCCACATCCCCCGAACTGTAGGTGCCTTGCAATTTGCCCAAATCCGCAGCGCAATCCTGTGCGAGGGCGGGATGTGTAAGATTTGCAACCAATGCACCAAACAACAGCGCGCAGTTATATCCACGCATTAAGCGGACCGAAGGGCGATCGTCCTTTATGATCCAAGCTGGGTTCATAAGCCTCTCCCTAGTGTTTCACATCAAATGTGACGTGATTGCTGGCGCTTTGTCCCGCATCTTTGGTCACGCGATCTGCGGCTTCGATGGTGATCCCACGGGTAAGAGGAACCGACAAACGCTTCGCAAAATCAAGGACTTGACTTGCCGTCATACGCTGCTGCCCCAACCCGCCTTCGCGACAGAATGCCAACATGGTTTCGCCGGTTCCAGCCGTATCAAACCGGATTTGCAAACCAGATCCTGCATATGGAATTCGGCGATACTCACCCGCGTCAAGATAATTGGGGCCCAGCAAACTGGCAGGTAATTCTTCTACATTTTTGCTCTCTTCAATATAGAAGATTTGCAATTCGCAGCGTCGGTTGGCGCTGATTTCAAACTCTAGCAGATCATTTACCCGCGGGTGCAGATTTGGCACCGTCAATGCAAGCTGCAAGCGATCCGCAGCCGGGGTAACCGACACCGGATCTGCCAGTGGCTTGGTGATTGCGGGGATGTATTGCCCCTGGGCTTGTTGCGAAAGATCGGCAATCGCAGCGACCACATCCTCTTGATACTGATCACTGTCCGTTGTGTGTTGCGCCGTGACATATCCCCCCTGTTGTCGATAGCTACGCAGATCAGAAATGCGCCCCATCACGTCCCCGTAATGCGCCTCTAACTCGCTGCGGTGCAGTTTGCCGCCGGCGGTTAGCCGCGCCATCCAATCATTGGTCACGGTGGTTAATACCGGATCACCAAGGGTACGAAGCCTGTTTTGAAATTGCTCGACATCCATGTGGAATTCACGCGCAACCTGATCCAAAGTCAGACTGTTGAAATGCATATCAGCCAGATAGGTCAGGATCTCGCCTCCTCCCGCTGACATCGGCGCGGCAAGGCTGGTCAGACGACCATCCGCGGTCTGTTCCGTGGCATTCAGGGTGGACAGGGCCTGCAAAAATGATTTGCTGTCCGTCTTATAGTGCAGATCCATAACCTCTTGGCCGGGATAAAGGGTCTGTAACACTTGCAACTGATCCCGAGAGAAGCTGGCGGAATTGTCCAGACGGGCGCGCATTTCATCTTGCTTTGCAATGATCCCATCAGCATGGCAATCGAAACATGACCGGGCATTTTCAATCTCGACACCTTTGCCAATTGGTTTTGTGCGATACGATACGATCGAGGCAGGACCAACCGTCAGACGCACGCCCAAATTGGTGGATAGGTAATAGGCCTGCAATCCATTGGGCAGCGACAAAATCATCTCACCGCCATCATGCTCAAACGGCTGTGTGCCTGACGCGGTATGCGACAACTCCGCCGGTCCATCGGGGTGCAGCGCCAGGGATTGCGCGCCGCTGTCGCCGGCAAAGTCATAGGATTTCCAGTAATAACCGTTCCGGGGCAGATCAAATCTTTCTAACATCCGGTTGTGATCAGATACACCAGAGGACCCCGGCAACATGGCCGAGCGCGCCACATTTTGCATCTGAATTTCATGATCGACATCCAACCCAATCCGCCGTTCAAGATCCCGGATATCTGCGGTAAGCCCCAGAAACATGTCATAATAAGGGGCTTTGGTGGCAAAATGCGTCATCCAATCGGCGCGCATCATCGGAATGGCCGTGCCGGTGGCATCGGCCACGGCAGCCAAAAGCGGATCAGAGCTTGGGTCCACCGCATAAGGATATACCTGCGCCAGCTTGTCCCATGCCAAACGATCAAACCCAGTGGATTGTGCAACCGGCGTGTAGGCCCCGGTCGTTAAGGTTTTCCACTGTTCATCGGTCCAGCCATAATCACGCATATCAACGCGCACCAACCCGCCATCGGTGCCCTTCACCGGGCTGACTTGCGCGGTTTTTGGCGCCAGCGACAAAGAGTTGACCAGTTTGTTCAGGGCCGAATGCAAGTAGTGCATCGGATTTCGACGCGCATCTGTTTGGCTACAATCCACCTCGGACAAAGGCGTTTGGCCAAAACTGAAGTAACGCATAAAGCGGCGATCCTGCTGGGCCACTGCGTTGATGTCATTGGCCATGGCCAGCACCATTTCCTGACGCGTGATCAGCGCAAATTTGGGCAGATCCACCGGGGCAGCACCTTGGGCAATGGCCTCGGTCACAGCAGGTTCAGACGCAAGGGGCGTATCTGGTGCGACAGTTGCACTGATCCATGCATGCAAAACGCCAAGCTCATCCGCATTCATTTTCTGGCCAATTGGCATCCGGTTCGACGCAATAGATTCATACAGCAATGACCCTTCTGGATCACCTGGCACCATGATCTTGGCATCAAACGGCATGTCTGAAATATCACCGGTCGGGAACACCGCACCATAGGTTTTACCCGGCGCATGACAGGCCCGGCAGTAGGTTTCGATCAGTTTATCGGCCTTGGCTTCTAGCGCACTATTTGCACCTCCAGCGGGGTCTGTTGTCTCGGAAATCGCAGGCGCATCTTGTGCTTCACAATAGGCATTTGCCCTCGCCATCAATGCAGTGGCCCCTGTTGTGTCGACAATCACTTTTGCCATGACATTTGGCTGAGCGGCGTTATTGGCAGGGCTTGCAGTTGTCGTTTGCGTTGGTTTCGCATCCGTCAATGTCGCCACATCCACAGCGGAATTGCTCAGATACGCAAATAATGCCGCACGATCTTCAAGCGGCAACTTCGCAGTCGCACGCGCAATACGGCGCATCGAGGCGCTGGTCATCGGGCTTCCGTTTAGTTTTTTGCCTTCCGCCAATGCCCCGACAACAAAGGCTTGCGCCCCAAGACGTCCAAGACGCGTTGCTGTCAGATCGGGCGCATAATCGCCAAATATCCCCACCTCGCCCGCATATGGCGCATCGGTGCTTAGATCATAAGAAAAGCCAAATCCGGTGTCGCGAGGCGTATGGCATTCAGCACAATGCCCAACACTTTCAGCCAAATATTGGCCGCGCTGCATCTGCGGGTCGGTCTGGTCGGACAATGCGCCACGATCGGGGGCCCAGATGCGTAAAATCGATTTGCTGACAAAGCTTAGATTATGCGGTTTTGAAGGTTGCTCGCTTCTGGGAAGTGTGGCGATGTAACCGCGAATATCCAATACATCTTCGGGTGACATGCGGGCAAAGGAGCCATAGGGAAACACCGCACCAAAATAGCTGCGCCCATCTGGCGAAACCCCGTTCAGCACCGCGTTCAGGTACTCAGGGTTCGACCACCCCCCGACCCCCGCCTCTGCGTGTTCGGTGATGTTCGGGGCATAAAGCTCGCCGAGTTTAGTGGATAGGACCCGACCGCCGGCCAGTATCGTATCGTCGCCATCAACACTGTGACAGGCGGCACAGCCTCCGGCGTTGAACAGATGTTCACCATTCTCAACATTGGGGCTGTAGGACGCAAAATCCGATACCCCAAACACGGGATGTTGCGCGCTGGCAGGCAGTGTCAAAATTGCAAAAAGCGAAAAAGCGATCAACGTGCTGGCATATTTCATCGGACAGACCTCACCGGAATTCAAATTGTTCATAATGGACCGAATGCGGCGCATGTTTTTTGCGGGTCAAACCGGCAAGCATAGCAGCGCGCATCGGAGCGGGTCCACAAAACCAGAACCCGGCTTTGCGGAGGTCAAACGGGACCAAATCAACGAGTTTATCTGCATCAAATCGACCGTTGTCGGTGCTGACATAAAGGTGGAATTGAAACCCGGCGCAACGGTCCTGGGCCGCCGTCAAACGGTCCAATGAAAGTGCTTCATCACGGGTGGTGACACAGTAAATAAGCAAGATTTTGCGTGTTTCATCGGCGCAAAGACTGTCAGCAAACGCCAAAAATGGAGTAATACCAATGCCGCCAGCCAACCAAACCTGGGTGTCTTCACCTTGGCGAAAATCAAACCGGCCATAGCCACCCTGCAAATCCATAGTGTCCCCAGCAGAGATTTTTTCCTTCAAGTCATGCGTGTAGTCACCCAAGGCTTTGACCGAAAATTCAACAGTGCCGTCATGTTCGGCCTTTGACACCGTAAAGGGATGCGGTTCGCGCAGACCTGATTTTCGAAACGAAATCACCGCAAAATTTCCGGGTGCCACCTTGGCTTTTGCCCCGAATGGTTTGGCACGAATGATCGTCGCCGAGGGGTGTTTCGTGACATTTTCCACGATGTACTTCTTGCGTCGCATCGGCATCAATAGCTGCGAATACACATAGCTCGCCAACCCCAAAATCGCCATGCCATTCAAATACTGCCCTGCCATAGCCGAGGTTGTGAACGGAACTTTGACAAACAATTGATGCAAGCAAATGGCCGCAAAGAGCACGCCAATAAACCTATGGCCCAACCGCCACCATTGGTATTTCACCACTTCGCGCCGAATAAACGGGACACGCTTAAGCACACTTAGCGCCAACAAAACGAGAAGAATGGGATAGACAAATTCAGCAATTTCGACGGCCAATTGCGCCAATCCCTGCGCAAGAATTTTACCATCTAATTCGATGCCGATAAAGACATGCACAAGAATGCACGCGAAAATCGCATAGCCAATCTGTTTGTGCAGCACATAAATCCGGTCCAATCCAGAGACCAGGATTTCGATTGGTTTCGCCCGTGTCGCGAGCATCATGTTTAGCGACATGAGGCAAAACGCGACAACGCCTGCATTCAAAACCAACACACTCGAAATTGGGGCATTACCAGATCCGATCAAGACGAGCAGAGTTGGCATTGTGACGCCAAACACCAAGATCAAAATCCACGTTAGTACCATCAAGCGCTTTCCTCAAAATCCTTAACATGGTAACAGCATTGCTGTGTCGCGCAATTGTTTTCAGTTGGTATATGCAACTGTTCTGCTTTGGGTCAGGCTTTCCAAGCGAGTTTATGAAGTTCCAAAAACATTGAGGGATGCGCATCAGCCCCCATGACCCCTGACGCAGACGCACGGAAAATCGAGCGCCAGTAAGGCTGTATAACCACACCTTGATCAACCATAAGTCCTTCAATCTTCGCCATAATCTCTCGACGCTTTCCAACAGATGCGACGCCGTTTGCGGATTTCAACAAACTGTCAAACCTGGGATTGTTAAACCCGCTTTCATTCCATGCCACACCACTTTGGTACGCCAGGCCCAACAATTGCACACCAAGTGGTCTGTGGTTCCAATTGGTTGAACTAAAGGGATACTTGCTCCAGTCGTTCCAATAGGTGCTGCCCGGCAATACCGTGCGCTTCACCTTGAAACCAGCATCGCGCAATTGCGCCGCCACAGCATCAGTGGTGTCTTTGCGCCAACTGTCATCAATCGAGAAAAGCTCATGCTCATAATTCAGCATTCCAGCCTGCTTCATAAGGGATCTGGCTGCCGCAGGATCGAATGTCGGTTTGCCAATATCTGCGTAATCTGAATGGATCGGGGCGACGTGGTGGTTTTCAGCCGGAATTCCATGCCCAGCGATCCCCAATTCCAAGCAGATTGAGTTGTCGACGGCCATCGCCAAAGCCCGCCGGACGCGCACATCCTTATAGGGTTTGACCCCGTTCACCACAGCCTGTTGATTGGTCCGAATAACAATCGTCGACGAGGACGCAACCTGGGACACCCCCCAGCCAAGTTGCTCAAACCGCTTTTTATGAACGCCCTCGGTTTCATAAATGACATCGACATCGCCCAACCGGGCCGCAGCATACCAAGCCACGGGGTCCGTTCCCAAATCAATAAACTCAATACGATCCAAAAATGCGCCACCCCCCTCACCCCACCATCGGTGATCCTTATTGCGCACCAACACCGCTTTCACCCCGACATCGTGTCGCTCTGGCAAATAGGGCCCGGTGCCGATCGGATTTGACATCATCGTTTTCACACTGAAGCTGGGGTGAACAATGGCGGCCGGATAATCCGACATGCTGGCAATCAGCGTGATATCGGAGGACAGCAAACTCAGAACAACTCTGTCCTCCCCTTCAACCCGGATCGCGCCGCGTCGCGCTTTGCCCGTTGCGGTGTCAACAAGCGGTTGCATGCGCGCCGCCATAGAGTTTCCCTCTACGTTTTTGTCACACCAACGCTCGATATTCCACGCAACATCATCAGCGGTGAAGGGATCGCCGTTGTTCCATTTCACGCCCTTGCGCACAAAAAGCACGTACTCCGTGGCATCCTCATTTACAGACCAGCCTGAAAGCAGCTGTCCGCGGAATGTACCATCGGGCTGATACTCGACAAGATTTTCCAACCAACCCGATGAGATTGTCGCAAGCTCTGTCCAATCGAAGACACGAGGGTCTTTAAGTTCCTTCACACTCATCTGAATGCGCATCGCGCCCCCCACAAGCGGCGTTGCGTCCTGCGCCATCGCCGGGGGTGCCAAGCCAAGGAGCCCGTACGCCGTGGCAGATGTGGCCCCAAATGTGCTCGCCAGAGCAAGAAACTCTCTTCTATCCAGATTGGACCGTGCCCCTGTCAGCACCTTCGCCCGCTTGCGCCCATCTTGGTGCAATTGATCCCCCCATCCCTGAACTTCATTTTCAACATTCTGAGTTTCAGGAAAGCATAATCCGCTTCCGCGTTATCGCAACCACAATCTATTTGAAGGGCACCGTATCAATTCCGTGCCCCGGCACCGCGGTCACGGTTAGATTGACAACTTTGCGCAACACGCGATAATCGGGCCATTCCTGAGCCGGAGGATTTAATGCGTCTGATTTTACCCTTGATGTTCTTATTGGGCTCTGCGGGCCATTCATTTGCGGGGAAGCAGGCGTTTGTTGTTGGGAATGCAACCTATAATTCTTTGCAGCATTTAGAGAACACAACGTCAGATGCTCATGCCTATAAATCCGCCTTTGAAAAGCTTGGCTACGATGTGTCCTATTTTGAAGACCTCGGTCAGGACGCGTTTGAAAACGCATTTGACGTGTTTCTGAGCGAAATCCAGGCCGGTGATGACATCGCTTTTGTCTTTTCGGGCCATGGATGGAGCGATGGGCAGGTCAACTACCTTATCCCCACCGATGCGCCAACCGGCGGTTCAAATCGCAAACTTAAACGCAGCAGCCACGCCTTGAGCAACGGATCCTCTGGTGTCATCGACGAAATAAAAGGGACCGGTGCCGCTTTGGTGCTCGCCATTATTGACGCCTGTCGGGACAATCCTTTTGAACCACCAAAGGGCACAAAATCAGCGGGCCTCACACGGGGTCTCGCACGGGTTGAGGCCGCACAAGAAACCTTTGTTATCTTTTCAGCAGGCGAAGGGCAGCAAGCTTTGGATCGGCTGCCAAATGACAGCGACAGCGAGAAGCTGTCCGTCTTCACAAGGAATTTCCTGCCAAGGCTGACATCAGGTATGTATCTGGAAGATGCGATATCCGAAGCGCAAGTTGCAACAGCAGCACAAGCGCGAACAGTAAACGGGCATCTGCAACACCCGGCATATTACGATCAGACCTTGGGCAAGACCTGTATTTCTGATGAGTGCGGGCCGGTAAAAATTGCGCTCGCACGCCCCGCCACCGCAAATGCACAATGTGACGCGCTCTATAATGAGGCAAAAGCCTTGGGTCAGTGCTTTGCCTATCAAGCGTTTCTTGACACCTGCACCGACCATAAATTTGCGCCTTTTGCGCATTCCTTTTTGACAAGCACCTGCGCGCCAGAAACAAAAGCCTCGCTCGTCGAACCAGCCCCCGTCGACCTAAGCACAGCCGGGGTGCTGGATGACCTGGATGTGGCAGGAACCGTTCGGGGATTATTGCTAAGTGATTTGACAGGCGCCGTAAGGGGAAAACTGTCCCTAAAGGCGTCGATTGAGGGCGCGGTGGTTCTGGGTTTCGACAATACAGACCCCAAGAACCTTCAGCGTTTCAAAACAGGCGATGTCATCATCGCGGTTGGCGAACGAAGCGTCATCTCATTCGAAGACGCGAGGCTATTTGTAATTCACGAACGGTTGCGCGGTAAAAAATCGGTTACACTTTCAGTCCTGAGAAACGGCAAAAAGCTTGTTTTGGATCTGGTGTTATAACCCAGCCTGCTATGTCAGCCAGATCCGGATCCGCGTCTTTCGGCACGTCACCACCCGAGTTAGCCATCCTTTAAACACCTTTTCAGCGATCAACGTCTTACCGTATCCCCCTACGTCCTGCATGAGGTTCAAGCACGGAAACACTTTCGGCCATGGACACAGCAAGACACACTCCATTGCGCATTCTACGCCGCGACCTGATCCCGTGGTAAATGTTCATCACGATCGCTACTCAAATAAATACAACGACACAAACTCATGGGCCTGAGGTCACGGTGACCATCAACACCGTCACCTCTCATGAAATTGCAAACTCAGTTCAGGCTGTAATTTGGGATCACCTCAAGCAACTGAAGCCTGTCGAGAACCTCCAAAGTCAAACCATTGTCCACAAGCCCATTCTGTGCGGAATAGGCGCTCAAAGCGGCCTGGCTTTTTTGGCCAAAATCACCATCAATTTTTCCGTTATAGACACCATATTCTGCAAGTCTCTGTTGCACCTGCTTGAACTCAGCTTTCTTAAAAAGTACCGAAAAATCGGTCCCCTGAAGATTGACCCGCGATTGCAAATTGCCCCGAGCGCGCGCCTGGTTCAACAAGGCGGTCCCAACAACAAAATCCTGCTCGACCCCCTGGCCATTCAGATACATGACACCCAGATTATTGATCGCATGTATATACCCTTGATCCGCAGCGATTTTGTAATGTGGAATGGATGCTTCGTATTGGCCCGAAGCATCCAAAGCGCGTGCCAGATTATGGGAAAAACGGGCATGGTTTGGCGAGGCGTCCAGCGCGGCACGGCAGGCTGGAATAGCTGCCTTGGTGTCAATCAGATCAAATTCAACACCGGGCACGTTTACATTGTTCAGCGGGTCAGCCGCGAGGTGGTCGCAACGATGTGGTTCCGGGTTCTTGAAATAGAAATCATCGGACAACTTCACAAGATATTCCGGCTTTTGTGCGCCATTTGTGGTGCCAATGACGTCGGCTGCCACTTGCCGAAACAACTTTCCAACCTCAAGCCCGGGTTCCTCGATCCGTTCAAGCAGAGCTTGCGTGTAAGGGCTGTTATCTCCTCCAGTGCCATCCAATGCAACACGTCCCGGCGCAGCCGCATATGAGACAATTGTGCCGTAGGTGTTGAACTCGGCGACGTTCAGATCCGCGTCATCAACGATTGAACCGATGCTCGCCAAACCCCGCCCGGTCTGAAGGTTTACACCTTCGTTTTCAGCAGCCACTTGCAATTGCTCAAGGAAGGGATTGTCGCGGCAGGCATCCAGTACAAGGATCTTGGTTTTGGACAAGCGGTCCATCCTGTTTGCAAGACGGGCAAGCTCGAATGTCTGCTTTTTAAACTCTACGGTTGTCGAAAGACTGGCATCTATTGGAATAAGGAAGTTCGCATTTTCAAGCTGAATGCTATGGCCCGCGTAATAAAAAACCGCGACATCCGCATCCAAAAGGCGGTCAACAAAATCCAACTCTGCTGATCGAAGCGCATCAAATGTTGGATCAATCACCTCAAGAACATCGAAACCCAACCGCGTCAGCGCCGCCGCCATCGCCGTGGCATCATTGCGAGGGTTCAGCAACGGCTGCACGTTTTCATAGGCCCCAACCCCAATCACCAGTGCCACGCGTTTTTGCGTGCCATTGATGACGTTGACTTGGGCGTTCGCGGCGCTGTTCCAGCCAAGCATAAGAACCAATGCGATGAAAACGATCAGCTGTCTCATGTGATGTCCTCCGGAAGATTGCACAGATAAGCGATGCGCACCTGTGCGCAATTCATGGTCACAAAGCCGCAAGCCTACTGCGGGAAGCGTGATTGAAATTCATACACGGCCATGATGTCATCCGTGCTAGGACCAATTCCATATGCGGTTGTGCAGACGGGCCGGTTCAATGTGTTCACCCGCGTCGCAACCGCTGCCTTGCTTGTTGCGCCAGCCGGTGCAGAGGCCGGTTTCACCAGCTTGAGCTGCGATTTCGTCTGGGCTTGGTACGGCAGACTAACGGATGGCCCCTTTTCATAGTTCCAACATTTCACATTATCCCCCTGAGCATTGTCCAAACGCTGGCCGTTTACCATCATTTCGCTGACCCTTTGACATTCCTTAAGAACCGCGCCTTCTAGGAAACATCCATCAATCGGGTGATAGTTAAGCGCACAATCCCGCCATGGTTTCCCGTTTGCAAAACAGCTTGTCGCGGTTTTTGCATAGGCGACCAAATCGAGGTTGGTCGGTGTTGACCCGCCAACCGGGCGCCCGGTGTCAGGCTCGAACCGTGTATACAACATCGTGTTTGCAACATCATCTGGATCAAGTTCAGCCCGGAGCTGTTCCTCGCGTGCCTCAGGCAGGGTCCGGAAGAGTTCGTTGTAAATGACCAAATTCGCGATTGCTGTCTTATTAAACCCACGGCTCTCATAAACTGCCGCCGCTTCACGAATGACAGCTTCGGTATCTGCTTTTTGTGCCGCGGGTGGTGCCGTCTCAACGCAGCCGACCAATAGCCCAGTCAATATCACGGTAAGAGCGGCTTGTTTCGTCCGGATTGGCATCGAAGGTTTCATGATTGCCCTTTCAAAGAATTTTGGCCCAGGAAAAAATTGCGCGGAACCTTAACCTGATCACGTTGCAACAGCGGCAATCAGAAAGCCAGAAGGTATCAAAATGGCAAGCACTTCACCTATGCTGGGTTGAACCAAACTGTCCCGCGCCACATCGGTTGAAACAACCGACATGTTTGGCGTCCTGCGCGCGCCCACTTTTGCCGCGTGGACCAGCCTGATAAAATCCAGAACGCGGCGATTTTTCACATCAGACAGCCCCTGCGCAACCAAAGCGGGCCCATGCTGCGGCAATGATGGGCAATGCGATGGGGCGACGTGATGGGGTGCCGTCAGGCGATCAAGTGTTTCTATTTGCACCCAGCCGTGGTTGCGGTGCGATCTCGGCATTCAGCTTGCAATTCCCGGTGTCCCGTCCCAGAGTTTTTTGAGGGAGATGAACATGATCAAAGGTCGGCCTGTATCGCTCGTATTTGGCGGGATCGCACTCTCGGCGGCCCTTTGGTCCCTGCCCGCAAGTGCCGATGTGCCGCTTCAAGGTCTGCGACATAAGCTCGGGGACACAGACGATCATTGGCGCCTTGATGATCAGGATCCGCTGGTTTTGTCCGTGTTTCAGGGGCAATCCGAAATTCCTTACGCGCGGTATAAACTGACAGGCTGTCGTTTTTGCTCTGGCGAAGACGATAATTGTGAGAAGGATGGCATTGCGGAAATCAATTTCATCTCACAGCCTTATGAGCCAATTTTGGCGGTCACCTGCCATGTTGGCGCACACAGCCAGCGCCTGCAAATTCTAACACCTTCGCAGAACCAAAATAGTGCCGCCTATCGTGCCACTGGGGACTATTATATTATGTATGAGCAAGCCCCAGACCATCTCATGATCAGCTATGACATGAAAAAAGGTGACGGCACTTATACGCAAACGATTGATATCTGGCCGTAACCATCAGCGTGTTGAACCAATCACGCGCCCATTTTCCAGCCTTAAACCCACTGTCAGGCCTTAAATCCGGTCGCCACCACAAATTTCTCGGAACTGTCCGAACGGCTCGAAGGGGGCTTCATATATTGAACCTTCTTGAACTTCATTCGCAACAGCTTTTGCAGCTCCGCTTCGGCACCACCCGCCAAGACCTTAGCCACAAAGGTTCCGCCATCATCCAGCACATCAAAGGCGAAATAAGCCGCCGCTTCGCATAGGGCCATAATCCGCAAATGGTCGGTCTGTTTGTGACCCGAACTGGATGCGGCCATGTCAGACATCACCACATCCGCCTTGCCCCCCAACAGGGTTTTCACCTTCAGATCCGCATCATTTTCCATGAAATCAAGCTGGTGGAACTCCGCCCCCGCCAGCCCTTCGACCTCTTGCAAATCAATGCCCAGAAAACGCCCGACCCGCTTGCCCGGTTTTTCCCCAAGCGCATTGATCCGCGGCACCGCCACCTGTGCCCAGCCACCGGGCGCACAGCCCAGATCAACCACCCGCGCACCATTGATCAAAAAGCGGAATTTATCATCAAGTTCCATGATCTTATAGGCCGCACGACCGCGATAGCCTTCGGCCCGCGCGCGTTGCACATAGGGGTCGTTTAACTGGCGCTGCAACCAACGGGTCGACGAATTGCGTCGCCCCCGCGCGGATTTCACCTTTACGGTCAGATCACGCTGTCCGCGGCCAGAGCTTTTGCGTGCCCGTTTGGAATAGGTTTTCCCGGCACCCGGCGTGCCCTGTGGGGCAGCTTGCGGCGCATCTTCACCTGAATTTCCGTTATCATCCGTGTCATCTGACATCAAAAAGGTCCATCTTCCAAAACACCGTCCGAGGACATTTGCGAGTAGAGAATGCCCTCTCTAAGGCCCCGATCCGCAACAGACAAGCGATCCGTGGGCCAAATCCGCAAAAGCGCCTGTAAAATCGCCGCCCCCGACATGATCAGCGACTGGCGATCCCGGCCAATATGGCTGTTCATCCGCCGCCCTTGTGGGCCAAGCGCGAGATACCCCTGAATGACCCGCTCAATCTGATCGGACGTCATCCGCAGACCGTCCACCTTATTGCGGTCATAGCGGCGCAGCCCCAGATGGGTCGCCGCCACCGTCGTCACGGTGCCGGATGTGCCAATGATCTGAAACCCTTCGCGCGGGGGTTCGTGGTAAAACGGGCTAAAGCCAGCCAGTTGCTCTTCAAAATGCACCGACATCAGCGCATAGCGCCCCGCGTCATCCTCCACATCATCAAACATTTCGCGCAGCGTGGCCACGCCCAAAGGCACCGAAATCCAATCCACCACAGAGGCGGCCGGAAACGGGCTGGCCCCGCCGACAAATCCGCGCCCCATGCGCATGATCGACCGGGGGCGTTCAAGCGGCGGCACTTTTGACAGATCCAGCCAGACAAGCTCTGTTGATCCGCCGCCAATATCCACCACCAGCAATTGCTCGGTGCGCGTGGACACCAAAGGCGCACAGGACACCACGGCCAAACGCGCCTCTTCCTCGGGTTTGATAATCTCTAGCTTCAGCCCCGTTTCCCGGCGCACATAATTCATGAAACTTTTGGAGTTTTGCGCCCGGCGACACGCCTCGGTTGCCACCAACCGCATCCGTCCAACGTCATGTTTGATCAACTTCTTACGGCAAATGCGCAGCGCCTGCACCGTTCGTGCCATAGACGCACGCGACAACCGGCCAGTGGCCTCTAGCCCCTTGCCCAGCTGAACAGACTTGGAAAAGCTGTCCACGACGTGAAACTGACTGCCCTTCGGTTGGGCAATCAGCATCCGACAAGAATTTGTGCCCAGATCCAATGCGGCATAAAGCGCATTGGGATCCGGGGTATTCGGCGCGGGGGTTCGGACCGCTATTGGGAACGCGCCCGCACCATCGGGACGCTTGGGCGCCATGACAACACGCCCTCCATTTCAAGTTAGGATTAGAATAAGGGGCCGCGCGTCCATAAGCAATCCCCAGCGGCCTGCCCACTTATAATCATCTTGAGAAGAATTCACAGGGTTTCACCGCTTTTCTCGCGGCCAAACCATAGCCCCGGTGGGCAAATTCTCTTATGTGGGGGTGCAAAGGCGACAACGCGTCGTTTGTGATCATCGCCATGTCGAAATCCGCCCCTATCATCCGGGGGGCGCGTCTTAGAACGGGTGCAGTAGAAAAAGGGAGAATCGCACATGCCTGACGTCACGATCGTTTACTGGCGGGATATGCCCGCGCAAGTCATCGTCGGCAAAGGTCGCCGGGGTGCCAAGGCCCCCCTGCCCGAGCGATTTGAACAGGCCATTGACCGGGCCGCCATGAAAATCGGCGCACGCGACAGCGATGCCTATTTGGCGGAATGGCGCAAGGCTGCCCCTTATACTGTTGAGGGAGACCCGCAAGAGATTGCCACGGCCGAAGCGGCACGCATCGACGCGGAATATGATCAGGAGCGTCTAAAAGCGCTGATTGCCAACGATGGCCAGGCATAAAATAAATGCCTTGGCCCAAGCTGATGGAGGCAGCCATGGCGCTGTTGAATTTCCGTAAAAAGGCATCCGAAGATGTCAAAACCTCAAGCCCCGAGCTTCAGGCCTTTCTGAAAGGCTACTCGATTGAGGTGATGCCGCGCACGGCCGCAAAAGTGGAAGATTTCCGCGACCTGCTGCCCCAAGGCACCCGCGTTTACGTGGCCCATATCGAAGGCACCCCAATTGAGGAAATGGTCGAGACCGCCAAGCGCATCAACGGCGAAGGCTTTGAGGTCATGCCCCATTTCCCCGCCCGCATCATCAAAGATGAGGCCACTTTGGCGGATTGGATCGCACGTTACCAAGGCGAAGCCAATGTGAAACAAGCCCTGCTTTTGGCAGGTGGCGTGGCCCAGCCGCATGGCGATTTCCATTCATCCATGCAGCTTTTGGAAACCGGTCTGTTTGACAAGGCGGGCTTTACCCATCTGAATGTCGCGGGCCACCCTGAGGGCAACAAAGACATCGACCCGGATGGCTCCCATAAAAACGTCGAAGACGCGCTGCGTTGGAAACAGAAATTCTCGGAAACCACGGATGCCAAAATGGCGCTGGCCACCCAGTTCGCCTTTGAGGCCGGCCCGATCATCAAATGGGTTGAAGACATGCAAGCGGCGGGCATCGACATTCCGGTGCACATCGGCATCGCCGGTCCAGCCAAACTGCAAACCCTGATCAAATTTGCGATCGCCTGCGGCGTTGGCCCCTCGCTGAAAGTGCTGCAAAAGCGCGCGATGGACGTCTCAAAACTGTTGCTGCCATATGAACCAAACGACGTGTTGAACCAATTGGCCGCCCATAAGGCCGCCAACCCCGATTTCAACATCACCAAGGTGCATTTCTTCCCGCTCGGTGGGATCAAAACCAATGCCACTTGGGCGATCAACAACGGCGGCGAAAACGCGGCCCCCGTGAATCAAGCTGTAACCGCACAAAAAGGCTGACCCATGACCAAGACCATCGTAGAATCCGGTTCCAAAACCGCCATTATCGGCTTTGATCAGCCTTTTGCCGTAATCGGTGAGCGCATCAACCCAACGGGTCGCAAGATCCTGAACGCTGAACTGGAAGCGGGCGATTTTTCCCGCGTAGAGGCGGATGCGCTGGCCCAAGTTGCCGCAGGTGCCACCATCCTCGACATCAACTCCGGCGCTGTATTTTCGGGCAAAATGGCCGAAGACCCCCGCTATGCGGACAACAACTTTGTGGAACCCACATTGATGCGTCAGCTGGTCGAGGTGGTTCAGGCCGTGACCGATTGCCCGCTCTGTATCGACAGCTCGGTGCCCGGCGCGCTTGAGGCAGGCCTTGCCGCCGCCAAAGGTCGCCCGCTTTTGAACTCGGTCACCGGCGAAGAAGAACGCCTGGAAATGGTGCTGCCGCTGGTCAAGAAATACAATGTGCCGGTTGTGGCCATTTCCAACGATGACACCGGCATTTCCGAAGACCCCGATGTGCGCTTTGCCGTTGCCAAGAAGATCGTTGAACGTGCCGCTGATTTCGGCATTCCGGCGCATGACATTGTGGTGGATCCGCTGGTGATGCCAATTGGTGCGATGGGCACCGCTGGCCTGCAGGTCTTTACCCTGGTGCGTCGCCTGCGCGAAGAGTTGGGCGTGAACACCACCTGTGGCGCGTCAAACATCTCGTTTGGCCTGCCCAACCGTCACGGCATCAACAACGCGTTTTTGCCAATGGCGATGGGTGCTGGCATGACATCGGCGATTATGAACCCGGTGATGATCCCTGTTGGCCCAACGAAAATCGCTGAAAAGCGCGCCGAGATTGCTGCCAAAGGCATCGTCTTGCCCGAAGATATGGATGACGAGACCCTGTGCGAGCTGTTTGGCCTTGGGTCCACCAAACCCAAAGCCGGTAAGGAAATGGAAGCCATTCGCGCCGCCAACTTCCTGACCAACAACGATGATGGCGGGGCGGAGTGGATCAAGTTCAACTCGTCCAATTCCGGTGCCTCTGGTGCCGCTGGTGGCCGTCGCGGCGGTCGTCGCCGTCGCGCATAAGGCATATCATTGTCTATGACAGGAAAAGGGCTCGCCACGGCGGGCCCTTTTTCGTGTCTGATCCACCATGCGCCGTTGTTGTTACGCATCTGGAGTATCTGGCACGACAGGCGATCCGCCGCCCGAAACCCGAGGAAACGAGCAGCCACCTTGCGTCTTGCGACGATGCCCATATCGTCAGGCTATAAACCCGCGCTGAAAACGCCACGCAGACAAACACCCCGGCGCGGCCGCTAAAGGAAAGAGGTTCCAATGATGATTTTCAAAACCGCAAGCATCCTGCTTGTTGCCGCAACCCTCGCCGGTTGCGCCCCCAAACCAGAGCCCGCCCCCGCCCCAGCGCCAG
>DDMF01000125.1:21129-22721 GCA_002340515.1 Rhodobacteraceae bacterium UBA2553
AGTCACGCCCGAGGTCACCTATGACAAGCTCGGCAACCCGGTGTATTCGGGCGCGACTTAAACGTTAGTCGGATTTAATCAGTCCAAAACACTCACATGAGTGTAGTTATATGGGCGCGCCTTCAAAGACGCGCTCATTTGTTTTGTAATGATTAGGACGGGCCTCACGTCCCCATCACATCCAATGCCATGGTGGCCTCGGGGGCGAAAATGTATTTGTCATCCCCCGAATGACAGGCAATACAGCCCGCGTCAGTATCTTTGCCATCCCTTCCCCGACGGCATGGCGGCTATGCGCCAAAGAACATCCTTTATTTGATTTTCGTCAAAGTCCTTTAACTTTGCGAGCGCTAACTGAGGACAAAATGCGCGAACCTAAAGGACTTTTGCAATGACGACAGCCACGACCGCCCCCCTTAAAGGGATCACCATTGTTGATCTCACCCATGTTTTGGCCGGGCCATATTGCTCAATGATCCTGTCCGATCTGGGCGCCACGGTGATCAAGGTGGAACAACCCGGAACCGGGGATGACACCCGCCATTTCCCGCCTTTCCGTGATGGGCATTCCGCCTATTTCGCCACCATCAACCGCGACAAGAAATCCATCGCATTGAACTTGAAAGACGACGCAGACCGCGCTGTTTTCGAAGGGATTTTGGCAAAGTCTGATGTGGTCATGGAAAACTATCGCCCCGGCGTGATGGAGCGGCTGGGCTATGGTTGGGACGACATTCACGCCAAACATCCGCAGATCATTTACGGCGCGGTGTCGGGCTTTGGGCACACCGGTCCAGAGGCCCTGAAGCCCGCCTATGACATGGTGGTGCAAGCGCGTGGCGGGGTGATGTCGATCACCGGAGAGAAAAACCGCGAACCGGTGCGCGTCGGTGCATCTGTCGGCGATATCGTCGCCGGGATGTTCTTGGGGCACGGCTTGCTTGCAGCACTTTATCAGCGCGAAAAAACCGGGTTGGGGCAAAAGATCGACGTGGCGATGCTCGACAGTCAATTGGCGATTTTGGAACATGCGGTAGCGATCACCAATGAAACCGGCATCCCCCCCGGCCCCTCTGGTGCGCGCCACCCGTCGATTGCGCCGTTTGAAGCCTTCCATGCCGAAGATGCGCTCTTTGTGATTGCCTGCGGGAATGACGTCTTATTTGCAAAACTTTGCGCCGAGCTGGGCAAACCGAAACTGGCCACTCGTCCGGAATTTGCCACCAACCTTACCCGGTGCCAAAACGTCATGCAGCTGCGCCGCCGGATTGAACTGATCACGCTGGAGCATCCCGTCGCCTATTGGATTGAAAAACTGACCGCCGCCGGCATCCCTTGCTCGCCCATCCAAAATGTCGAACAGGTGATGCAGGATCCGCAAATTCTCGCGCGCAATATGGTGCTGGATCTGCCCGCACCTGATGGTGGGCGACCGTTTAAAGCCGCCGGAAATCCGATCAAAATGGGGGCAATGGCGGATCAAAACGACCACAAGGCCGCACCTTTGCTTGATGAACATCGTGCTGAGATTTTGGCTTGGTTGGAGGCCTAAGTGGCGCTGCCCATTGCATCTTAGGGGCGCTGCCCCTCGC
>DDMF01000125.1:22766-25350 GCA_002340515.1 Rhodobacteraceae bacterium UBA2553
TCCGGCGGGGATATTTATGGAAAGAGGAAAAGCCGCTGGGGCGACCCGGAATTTTTGCTTAACATGTGTAATCTGCCGCAAATGTACCAGTAGTGCCGCGGATTGGCATTGCGCAGGATGGTGCCATGCGTAAGTTGAGCGAAATTGGATGCTATTCAGGGCGCGCGCAATATGTCTCAGGAAAACTCTACCGGATCAGATCAAGACCCTCTTGTGATTTTTACACCCTCGGGCAAGCGGGGCCGTTTTGCGGTTGGCACGCCGGTTTTAACGGCGGCGCGGCAATTGGGGGTGGATCTGGACAGCGTCTGTGGCGGGCGCGGGATTTGTTCCAAATGTCAGATCACGCCGAGCTATGGTGAGTTTCCGAAACACGGCGTGACCGTGCAAGAAGGCGCGTTGTCTGAGTGGAACAATGTTGAGCAGCGCTATGATGATATTCGTGGGTTGCCCAAAGGGCGCCGCTTGGGCTGTCAGGCCAAGGTCGAAGGCAACATCGTCATTGACGTGCCGCCCGAAAGCCAGGTGCATAAACAGGTGGTGCGCAAGCGGGCCGAGGTCCGGCATATCACGTTGAACCCCACCGTACGCCTGACTTATGTCGAGGTGGAAGAGCCCGATATGCACAAGCCGTCGGGCGATCTGGAACGGCTGATCACCGCGCTAAAATCCGCAACGGGCCATGCGCATATCGAGATCGACACCCATCTGTTGCGCCCGTTGCAACCGATCCTGCGCAAAGGCGAATGGAAGGTCACCGCAGCCATTCACGAGGGCCATTCTGGTGGCCATCCACGCATTATCGCACTTTGGTCTGGTTACTTTGAGGGGCCGATTTATGGCCTTGCCGTGGACCTTGGGTCCACCACCATCGCCGGGCATTTGTGTGATCTGTCCACTGGCGAAGTGGTTGCCTCGTCCGGTTTGATGAACCCGCAAATCCGCTTTGGCGAAGACCTGATGAGCCGCGTATCCTATGGGATGATGAACGCAGGCGGCGATCTGGAAATGACCCAATCGGTGCGCGATGGGCTGAACCAACTTGTTGATGACATTGCAAAAGAAGCCGAAGCGGACAAAAGCCAGATCCTTGATACGGTCTTTGTGATGAACCCGGTCATGCACCATCTGTTCATGGGCATTGACCCGTTTGAACTGGGCCAGGCGCCGTTTGCGCTGGCCACCTCAGACGCGCTGGAATTGAGCGCATCAGAGATTGGGCTGAACATCGCGCCCGGCACCCGCACCTATATCCTACCCTGTATCGCGGGCCATGTGGGCGCGGATGCGGCGGGGGTTGCGTTGTCAGAGGCCCCCAACAAATCCGAAGATCTGGTGCTGGTGGTCGACGTGGGCACCAATGCGGAAATCCTGCTTGGCAACAAAGAGGGCGTGCTGGCGTGTTCGTCCCCCACCGGTCCCGCATTTGAAGGCGCGCAGATCAGCTCGGGCCAGCGTGCGGCCCCCGGTGCGATTGAGCGCGTGGAAATCGACCCGGTGACCAAAGAACCGCGCTTTCAAGTCATTGGCTCCACGCTTTGGTCGAATGATCCCGCGTTTGACGCCGAGATCGCCACCACGGGTGTGACCGGCATCTGTGGATCGGGCATTATCGAAGTGATCGCCGAAATGCGCATGGCCGGGCTGGTGGATGCCAGCGGGTTGATCGGATCGGCAGAGCAAACCGGCACCGATCGTTGCTTCCTTGATGGGCGCACCAATTCCTACCGCGTCTGGGATGGCAACGAAGATCACCCCGCGATCACCGTCACCAATGGCGACATTCGTGCGATCCAAATGGCCAAAGCGGCACTTTATTCCGGCGCGCGATTGCTGATGGACAAACGCGGCGTGGAAAACGTTGACCGCGTGGTGCTGGCGGGTGCCTTTGGCGCGCATATCTCGTCCAAACACGCGATGGTTCTGGGCATGATCCCGGACGCGCCATTGGAACGTGTGACCTCGGCCGGGAACGCGGCGGGCACCGGCGCACGCATCGCGCTTTTGAACCGCGAGGCCCGCACCGAGATCGAGACCCTTGTGCGCCAGATCGAGAAAATCGAGACCGCTGTGGAACCGCGCTTCCAAGAGCATTTCGTGAATGCCTCCGCCCTGCCCAACGCGTCCGACCCCTTCCCGATCCTGCGCGCTTTGGTCGAACTGCCCGAACCCAGCTTTAACACTGGCGGCGGGGACAGTGATGGCGGCGGACGCAGACGTCGCCGCCGGGGGTAGGAGCAAGCCGCGCAAAAGACCAACCAATTTGCCCGTGATTGAGCGACATCAAGGAATTTCATGAGCGACGACATCACACAGGTCGGATCGGTGGTTTCAGCATTGAAAACATCTGAGATCGTTGAGACCGGCGATATATCTGAAGGCGCAGAAGGGGATCGCGCGGGAGTTTGCTGGTTCAACGGCACGCGCTACAGCGAAGGTGCGTTTGTATGTTCCTCTGGTAAGCGCCTTAGATGCGCATGGAATGGCACTTGGACGGATCACAGCAGTTGCTAAGTAGAAAAACAAACCGGCGTTAAGGCTTGCCCCTTGACGCCCGCGCCCCGCTGACATACCCCAGCCCCAA
>DDMF01000053.1:0-7228 GCA_002340515.1 Rhodobacteraceae bacterium UBA2553
CGGCAAAGGCATTTGCCCCGCGACTTGCAACGCCGCATCAAACGCATCCCCCGTCATGTTGAACCGCAAAATCGCCTGACCGTCCTCTTTGCCCAACATTTCCGCACTCAGTCCCGCCGCAAATTCAACCACTTCCCCCTCGCGGAGTTTGCGCAGCGGCTTCACCATCGCGCGCCAACTGCCATCAGGCACCGGCGAGAGCAAGGTGACTTCCAGCTTGGCCACGCCTTCCCCTTCGGCCTGACCAGACCGGGTGCGCGAGCCAAAAAGACGACCGGGAATAACCTTGGTGTTGTTCAGAACCAAGCGATCTCCGGGGCGCAACCACTTGCACAGGTCATGCACATGGGCATCCACCATCTGATCGGGCCCAGCCACCAACATCCGGCTTTCAGGGCGCGGGCGCACCGGGCGGGTCGCAATCAGCGCCTCGGGCAAATCAAAATCAAAATCACTCAGCTTCATATCGGGTCTCAATTGTCTTGGGTTGCGCGCGTGGTTACGTGGCAGCTGCTGGTCACGTTACTGATCGGGTTTCGGCGGCGGGGAACGTCGAAAGATGTCCCTAAACATTCCTGGCGTGAAAAGCGAGAGCGGATTTACCCCAACATCGGGCGCCTCCGGCGTGCCTTTCAGCGTATAATTAAACCCGATCAACCCCTCGCCTTTGCGCGCAAACAAGCGGCCCGCAGAATTTACGATGAAAAACGGTGACACCACCCCCTGCATCTCCATCTGACTGGTGCCAAGGTGATAATAGCCATCCATCGAAATCCCCATGGAATGGCCCGCCGCAGAGCTGCGATAAATCGTAACCTTATCAGGGTCCAACCGGAACCGCGCCTCGACATCGGTAAAGGAAATCCCTTTTCCGCCAAGCTGTTGTAACAGACCGACCACCGAAACAGCGGATAAAAGCTCCGCCATAGCCGGGGCGTTTTTGAGGTCGACGCTTTTAATTTTCAGCTCGCCCTCATACACGCCTTTGCCTCCCCCGGGGGTCAGGATCAGCTCCATCTCTCCTTCATGCGCGGTCTTGAACACTCCCGCATCGCGCAGCACTGCACCAGCGTCTGTGGCGCTGATCCGAAAGGCGGTGCCTTTGGCCTGCGGGGCTGCGGTCCCTTTGATCCACGCGCCGCCCCCCACGCGCGCGCGAAACGTGCCTGATGTGCCGTTGTTTTGTACGAAATTGCCTTCAAACTGGGTCAGTGTGATGCCGTTTGAAATCACCAACCGATCAAGGATCAAACTGATCGGCACCGCGCCGGGAACGCTCCCTCTTGTGCCCGATCCCAAAGTTGCACGACGCATATCAACCTGACCACCCGTGACCGAAATGGCAAAAGGCTGCCCGGCCCCGCGCCCCGTCAATGTGACCGGCGCATCCAACCAGCCGCCAAGTTTCACGCGGTCGAACTGTGCCGCCTCCAATCCTCCGCCGGGTGAAAGAGACACTTTGCCCTGCGCCGACAACCCCGGCGCCTCAACATCCAAACGGGTGACCTGGGCGGGTTTGCTCAGGATGGCGTCAACCGCAAGCGACCCGGTGCTGTTTTTCGGCTTGGACCACCCCAGAGATCCAATGGAAAGCCCCATCCCCCTTAAGTCAGACCGAAGCGACAGGCGCGGGGCATTATCCGCGGAAAGATCCACCTGAAAACGCGCCTCAGCCTGGCCTTGCACCGCACCATTGGGGGCAATGATGTTCAAGTCCCGTAATGCCGCATCACTTAGCGTCACAGTCCCGGTCACCTGCGAGCGCCCCCGCGCGTCGGGCGATGACAGATCTTGCACCCAACGTGCGGTCAAAGGCGCACTGTCCAACTGGCCCTGACCCGAAATTTCAATGCCAGCATCCCCGGCAGTCACAGTGGCGCGCCGCAGCCGAACCCGGTGATCGGGAACCAGGTTTTCACTCACTACATCGCGCAAAGTTGCTACGATATCATAGCGAACCTCCCCCGGCGCCAGTTTCGGTTTGAGCACAAGATCCACCTGCCCGCTCAGGTCAAACTGCCCCCCACTGGCAAGGTCAGCCCCAAGGGTTTTTGAGGATTTAAAGATCCGGTAAGGCGGCTTGTCCAGCAAGGCAAGTGCGGCAGGAACATCGCCCCTTAACGCCAAATCCACCCGCGCAGGAGAGGGCTTTTGCGTGATATCATCGATCACAAAAACCGTACCTGCCAAATCAATGGCCCCGTGCCCCTCAGGCTGCACATGTCCGGTATCAGCAGAGACGACCAACTGGTTACTAAATATAGACAAACGCCCGGCAACACCCTTGACCGGCATCATATCCTTCACCACCTGAGCATGCATCCCGGCAAATTCAGCTGTCAAAGACAGGTCGGGCTTTTCACCGGGCAACAGGCGCACCGCAGCGGTGGCATTGGTCAGCTGTCCGCCAAAAACGCTCTTGATAATCCAATCGCGGGTGCGCGTCGTTTTATGGATCGGCCAAAACGCAACCACATGTTCGGGTAAAACCTTATCCGCGTGCAATTGCAGCGCCGCATCCCAACCTTTGGCATCTGCCGCGGCCCGCCCCGTACCCGTCAACCGCAGATCCGATTGGATCACCGACAGCGATCCAATTTCCAAAGTAAACGGTGCCAATCTAAGGCGAAAGTCAGCGCCGCCCCCTGTCAGAGCAACAGGGGCCTCGAAAACACCCGGAGGGTTGATCAGCGCCGAGGAAAGATCAAGCTGACCAATCATTTCTGTCGGCCAGCCCGCCTCCCATCCGCGAAGATAGGCATGCCCCTCGATCCGGGCCTCGCCCCAATCCGTGGTGACGGAAATATCTGTGAAATCAAGGCGCTCTCTCTCTGGATCATAGTCCAAATAGACCTTTCCACCTTCAAACTCGATCGGCTCCACCCCTGGATCTGGACGGACCGCCCCTGCGCCAAACTCCAAAGTTCCCGCAAGATCGCCGATCGTTCCTGCATCACTGATCACCGTGTGCAATGCCCCCGAAATGGGCGCATCCACCACCCCTAAAAAGGCCAGAACGGGCGATTGCGCGGCGATGTCGGTGGCCAGTGCATTTTTAAACGTGGCCGTCAGGCTGGCCCCGGAACGCCCCTTAAAGGCGCGAAAGCCCAGCACCGTTTCCGCCAACTCTTCGGTTTGGTTAAACACATCAAATGACACAGTAATATCAACGGCTTCGTCGTTATGTGTGACCTTCATCCGCCCATCTGTGACCTGCCATAACCGGCCAGAACGCGCGTCTTCCAGGGTAATGGTCAGCCCTTCGGTCGAGATGTCCTGAAGATCCGCCAAATTTCCGTTGGTGAATTCACTGTCAATTAAATCCAAGATGGCGGCCAGATCCCCGCTGGCCCCGCCGCCCGTGCCAAAGGTCAGATCAAACTCGCCATTGGCCCGCCGGCGCAGCGTCACCTGCGCGCCAAACAAACGTAACCATGCTGGTTTCAAATTTCCACGCAGCGCGTCGCGCAGGCGCAACCCGCCCTCAACCGCGTTCAACCGTGCCACTTCCAGCCCGGTCAGATCACGCACCCCCACATCAACCAGACGCAGACGCGGGATCCCTTGCGGGCTGATGCCAAGATCCACACGGTGCAAAGACAAATCAGCGCGGTCGGTTTGCGCATTGATCCCTGCCTCAATCCGATCCGTCATCCAGTTTGGCAGCGACACCACCCGCCCGGTCACGGACATTGACAGCATTACAACGAATAAAACCGCCAGTAAAATCAACAAGATCGACCATATGCTGACATGCCACTTCAATCGGCGCCGACGGCGGGCCTTGCGCGCGGCGATCGGGCACATGGGGCCATCCGGGCCCGGTACAATCAGGTGATCCTCGAGTGGAAAACTTGCCGCATCAGCAGTATCTGGCCGCTGAACAATTGGCTCTGCCTCTGGCAAATCCTCTTCCGGGGGGGCATTAATTGGCACATCTGCGCCCGACAATTTGGGCAAATTGGGCAACAGTTGTTCATCCACATCCACAGATGTGCTTAGAATTGGGTCAGCGGACCCTTGGGTTTCCTCCGGCGCATTACCCGGAGTTTTTCCCGTCTGATCGGTTTTATTGCCCTGGCTCATGCCGTGCAATCCGCCCTTCTCTGCCCATCGGTCCAAATTCGCAGACGCCTTCTTGTCGCCTTGCCTTGGCCTGCTTTCATCTTGCTGCGTTTGCCAGTAAAACGAAAGCCTTAGTATTGCTAGAGCCCAGCGTAAAGGAAACCAAGAGATGCCGGTACAGCCTCTTGAAATCGGCGCAAACGCGCCAGAGTTCAATCTGCCTCAAGTTGGGCCACAAAAGGACATGCCCCCCGTCCCCCTGCCGGGCGGGGCTTCTGGGCCAATATCGGGGCCAGCATCGGGGCCAGCATCGGGACTGATGGTTTTGTTCTTTTACCCCAAAGACAATACGCCGGGTTGCACCACCGAAGCCCAGGATTTCTCTGCGTTGCTGCCCAAATTTGAAGCCTTGCGCGTGACGGTCTTCGGCATTTCGAAAGACAGCGTGAAACGGCACGAAAATTTCATCGCAAAACACGGATTGACCGTGCCGCTCTTGTCCGATGCCGAAACAGAGGTCTGCGAAGCTTACGGCACTTGGGGCGAGAAAATGAACTATGGCCGCACGTATATGGGCATCACCCGGACCACGTTTTTGATTGATGCAAATGGCGAGATTGCACGGGTCTGGACCAAGGTGAAGGTGAAGGGCCACGCGCAAGAGGTGCTCGAGGCCGCAACAGCGCTGGTACAGGGGAAATAATCATGGCCACCCTTAGTAAGCCTTTGGCAGAAATGGCAAATGACGTGTTGCGCACGGCAGATGGGCGGGCCAAAGCGGCCCTGTCCCGCCAATATGCACGCAACTGGTTTGCCGCCCGTGAAAACGGCGATTTACCTGATGTGGGACGTGCAACCCCGCCCGATTACCCCGCCCGGCCAGACAAACCAGAGCTGAAAGACCCCCGTGATGTGCCAAAGCGCAAACCCGGCACACCGGACGGACGCATTGCGCTGTTGCATGCGGTTGCGCATATCGAGCTAAACGCGGTGGATCTGCATTGGGACATTATCGCGCGGTTTTCTCATGTCAAAATGCCCGCCGGATTTTTTGACGACTGGGTCAGGGCCGCTGATGAAGAAAGCAATCATTTCAATTTGGTATCAGACCGTCTTGAAGCCCTCGGCAGCCATTATGGCGCGTTGGCCGCCCATGCTGGCATGTGGCGCGCCGCCGAAGACACCAAAGATGATTTCATGGGGCGACTTGCGGTGGTGCCCATGGTGCTTGAAGCACGCGGGCTGGATGTCACCCCTGGCATGATCGACCTTTTTCGCCGCGCCAAAGACACCGAAACCGTCGCCGCGATGGAGGTGATTTACGCCGAAGAAGTGGGCCATGTGGCTTACGGGTCAAAATGGTTCCACTTTCTATGTGGCCGCCATGAGCTTGATCCAAAAGACGAATTCCACCGCTTGGTGCGCAAATACTTCCACGGATTGCTGCGCCCGCCGTTTAACGAAGAAAAACGCGCCGAGGCCGGGTTGCCGCCAGATTTCTACTGGCCCCTCACCGAAGAAACGCCCGGCAAAAATCGCGGCACCCCCGGTTAACCTAGGCCAAAATCACAGGGCAGCTTTTTTCGCCCCGCATCATCGGCAATATACCGCGCGTTTCAGAGCATTAGCCTTGGAAAATGCAAATTTTCTTGCACCAAAGGGGTCTGCGCGCTAAGCACCTCGCGTGCGCTTTTTGGGGGGGCGGGTTTTAACGGAACCCGCTGGACAAAAGCGCCAAGGGAAAGGGATTGGCCCATCCGGGTCAGGCAATGGTGTAAATTTGAAGACACGTCTGATTGACAAGGTTAATCACGCGCTGGAACGGTTTTTTCCGGAGCAGCGTTTGTTCCTGCGATCTGAAGAGGGCACCCGGTTTATCCGCCTGTCCCCGGTGACACAAACACTTGGTTGGATTGGCTCAGCCGCATTTATCGCCTGGTCAATCATCGCCACTGCGGTTCTGTTGATGGATTCCATCGGCTCGGGCAATATGCGCGATCAGGCACGCCGCGAAAAACAGCTTTACGAAGAACGTCTTCAGTTTTTGTCACAAGAGCGCGACACCCGCGCGAGCGAGGCCGCCTCTGCCCAAGTCCGCTTCAATCTCGCCCTGACTGAAATTTCCGAAATGCAAAGCGAATTGCTGGCCTCGGAAGAGCGCCGCAAAGAACTGGAAACCGGCATTGGTGTCATCCAGGGCACCTTGCGGCGCACGATGAGCGAACGCGACGAGGCCCGCGACACCGCGGAAGGGCTGAAAATCGCCCAGACCGATGGGACAGCAACCGCCGCGCCAATGCCACCAGAGGCACGCAACACCGTCAGCTTTTTGACCACTGCGTTGGAAAACACCGCTGCGGAACGCGATATGTTGGCCGGACAATCCGCGGAAGCCGAACAATACGCCCAGAACATGTTTTATGAGACCCGCCTGCGTGACGAGCGTAACAACCAGATTTTCCGCCAACTCGAAGACGCGGTGGCGATCTCGTTGGAACCTCTTGACAATATGTTCCGCAAATCCGGCATGTCTGTCGATCACATTTTGGGTCAGATCAAACGCGGGTATTCCGGCCAAGGTGGCCCACTGACCCCGATGATCCTGTCGACCCGTGGCGGCACATTGGACCCGGATGCCGCCCGCGCCAATGACATCCTTGGTCAGCTTGATCGCATGAATCTGTACCGGATCGCCGCGCAGAAAATGCCCTTTGATATGCCTGTAAAATCAGGATTTCGCTACACATCAGGGTTTGGGCGTCGTTGGGGCCGCATGCACAATGGCACCGATTTTGCCGCCCCGATCGGCACACCGATTTACGCCCCCGCGGATGGGGTGGTCACCTATGCCGGATGGAGTTCGGGTTATGGCCGTTTGGTCAAGATCCAACATGAGTTCGGCATTGAAACCCGCTATGCGCACCAATCTGCCATTCGCGTGAAAAAAGGCCAAAGGGTCTCGCGCGGGGACCGAATTGGTGATATTGGAAACTCCGGACGTTCTACTGGCCCGCATTTACACTATGAAGTGCGCGCCGGTGGCAAACCCATCAACCCGATGATCTACATCAAGGCAGGACAAGATGTTTTCTAAAAGTAGGATCAACGAGCCTGGCCCGAAAGCCGGCGACAGCGACACAAAACCGGCCGCGGCAGAAAAGCC
>DDMF01000053.1:7252-16825 GCA_002340515.1 Rhodobacteraceae bacterium UBA2553
GAAAAGCCCGCCATGCCAACTCCCGCAGCCCCGCCTTCGATGCCAAAGGCCAAACCGCCAGCATCCACCTTGTCATCGGACATCGTGATCAAGGGCGACATCAAATCGACCGGTGATATCATCGTCGAGGGCACCGTCGAAGGCGACATTCGCGCCCATCAGCTGACCGTTGGCGAAGGTGCCACAGTCAAAGGCGAAGTGGTTGGCGACGACGTGGTGATCAATGGCCGTATCATTGGCCGTTTGCGCGGCCTCAAGGTGCGCCTGACCTCTAGCGCGCGGGTCGAGGGTGATATCATCCATAAGACCATCGCCATTGAAAGCGGTGCGCATTTTGAAGGCACCGTTCAGCGTCAGGACGACCCATTGGGTGGCGGCATGAAATCATTGCCCCCTATGCCAAAGCCCGCCGAAAAAGAATAAGCAGAACAGTATGTTCATATGAAAAGGCCGCTTACGGGATGATCCGTAAGCGGCCTTTCTTATTGGTGGTGGTCTGATCAGAAACCCCTACTCTTCAAAGCTCATCGAGCGACGATACAGATGCCAAGTGGCGTGGCCCAGCACGGGCATGACCACAAAAAGTCCCAGGAAAAAGGGCAGCATCGCAAGCACCGTCAGCACGATGATAATGGCCCCCCACACAAGCATCGGGATCAGGTTCTGTATCACCAATTGGAACGATGAAATCATCGCCGTGATGAAATCAAGCTCGCGATCCAACAAAAGCGGCAGGCTGGCCACCGTGATGGAAAAGGCAATGAACGCCATGACGCCCCCCACAGCCGTGCCCACCAGCAACATGGTGATCCCATTGCGATTAAGCAGCGCCTCGCGCCAGTCAGTAGTGATATTGGTCAGCGGATCCAGCCCCATGAACAGCGTGAACACCAGATGCGCCACAAAGACCCAAAACATAAAGCCCATGATCAAAACCATGGCGATCGAGGGGAACTGCCTGTCCTTCTGGTTGACCACAGCGCCAAGGATTTTCGCCCAGTCCAACTCTTCTCCGGCCTCGATTCGTCGGCTGACCTCATAAAGGCCCACCGCCAGAAAGGGTGCCAGCAGCGGAAAGCCAAGCCCCACCGGGATAATCCAATAGCTCTGGTCCAATACATCCAATTCAAGAAAAATGACGATCCCGCCAATCACGTAAAACAGGGCGAAAAACAGGCCAAACGCTGGGGCGGTTTTGAAATCGGACCAGCCCGCGCGCAACGCCGCGCCAATATCGGCAAAAGTTACTTGTCCAATCGTCGGCGGCACCGAGGCCTCCGGATGTGTCACATCAGTCATTCTCTCTCCCAATACGCATATTCTACGTTTCTATTTTTTTCGCGCGTTAAGGGAGTGTTGCGTCTTAGGGCCAATGCGTCAAGATTGTGAACATGTGAATTTCTGCATGTCTGCCAATTCTCTGCCCAGATTACCGGTACGCGCATAAAAAAGGGGCCCGCCGGCCCCAATTTCTTGCGATGCTGATCTTATCAGTCTTCAGCGTTGGCCTCAGCACGGGACTTGCCAGCCACGTCTTGTGCCAAAACCGCTGCCATAAACGCGTCCAGATCGCCGTCCAGCACGCCTTTGGTGTCGGATGTCTCATGTCCGGTGCGCAGATCTTTGACCATCTGATAGGGCTGCAACACATAAGAGCGGATCTGGTTGCCCCACCCCGCGTCACCCTTGTTTTCATGGGCTTCATTGATCGCGGCGTTCCGCTTGTCCAGCTCCATCTGGTAAAGCCGCGACTTCAGCGCCTTCATGGCAATGTCCCGGTTTTGGTGCTGTGATTTCTCAGACGAGGTCACAACAATTCCGGTGGGGTGGTGGGTGATCCGAACAGCGGAATCGGTGGTGTTCACGTGCTGCCCCCCCGCCCCGGACGAACGGTAGGTATCGACACGAATATCCGCCGGATTCACATCAATTTCAATATTGTCATCCACCACCGGATAGACCCAGATCGAGCTAAAGGATGTGTGGCGTTTGGCGGCGCTGTCATATGGCGAAATGCGCACAAGCCGGTGCACACCGCTTTCCGACTTCAGCCAGCCATAGGCATTGTGACCGGTGATTTTATACGAGGCCGATTTGATCCCCGCCTCTTCGCCAGCGCTTTCCGATTGCAGTTCCACTTTATACCCATGCGCCTCAGCCCAGCGAACATACATGCGCGCAAGCATCGAGGCCCAGTCGCAGCTTTCCGTCCCCCCCGCACCCGAGTTGATCTCAAGGAAGGTGTCATTGGCATCCGCCTCACCATCAAGCAACGCTTCCAGTTCTGCCGCAGCCGCCTTTTCCACCAAGACCTTCAAGGCCCCTTCGGCATCGGCCACGACCTCTGTGTCACCTTCCATTTCACCAAGTTCAATCAGGTCCACATTGTCCTGAAGTTCCTGCGCCATAACCTTGTAATTGTTCACAGAATCAAGCAAGGATTGCCGCTCGCGCATCAATTTCTGCGCGCGCTCAGGATCATTCCAAAGATCAGGATCCTCGGTCATGGCATTGAACTCTTCCAACCGATGTTCGGCAGTGTCCCACCCAATCCGCTGGCGCAGCAAGGCCAAGGATTTCTCGGTCGCGTCGACGTTGTTCTGAGCCTCTGCCCGCATGGGTCCGTCCCCTGTTCATGACTTTGACCCTCGCAATATCAATCACGGTGGAAATGGGCAAGAGAGGACCGCACCAGGCGCAATGTCCCAGAAAATTTGTACCGCGAATTCACGGCCCACTCTTCCGCTTTCGGAAAAAAAATCCCGGTGTAAGCCAATCTTAACTCTCCCTGTCCTACATATTTCTAAACCGGATTTTTGAAAGGGCATCTTGTGACAGTGAATTTCGCACATGCCATCGGGGGGCAGTTATGAGTGGCACAAACCTTACGCTCGACGCAAAACTTGATCTTCGCGCGGCTGACCCGCTGAAAGAGAATATTTTGGCGAACCGCGGCCAAGATCTGACACTAGATGCGAAAGAGGTCACCCAACTGGGCGCTCTCTGCCTTCAGGTCATCCGGTCCGCCGCAAAAACATGGGCCCAAGATGGGAAAAAATTAACCTTTTCCAACGCATCACTGGAATGTGTTGAGCAACTTAATTTGCTGGGCTTCAACTCTGAAACCATCAGTAAATGGGAGGCCGCATAAACATGCAAGTTCTGGCCGTTGATGATTCACGAACAATGCGCGACATGGTGCGATTAACGCTGACCGGCGCAGGAATAGACGCCCATCTCGCAGAAGACGGGATACATGGGCTGGAGGTGTTGGAGGATATGGTTCCACCAGATGCCATTATCACCGATATCAATATGCCGCGCATGGATGGGTTCGGCTTTATTGACGCTGTGCGGTCTCAGGAAAAGTACAAAGGCATCCCCATTTTGGTGCTCACCACAGAAAGCGCGGATGACATGAAAACCCGTGCACGTCAGGCTGGTGCGACCGGATGGATTGTCAAACCCTTTGATCCACAAAAACTGGTCAAAGCTCTGAAAATGGTAGCGGGGTAAGGCACATGTCAGATCCTATGGCAGAAATCAAAGCGTCATTCTTTATCGAATGCGATGAACTTCTTGAAAGCTTGCAAGACGGCTTGCAATTGATGGACGACGGGGAAGCCGATAGCGAAACCGTTAATGTTGTGTTTCGCGCGGTTCATTCGATCAAAGGCGGCGCGGGGGCATTTGGCCTCGATGATCTGGTAAAATTTGCGCACCGTTTTGAAACCGCCATGGACGATGTTCGCTCCGACAAGCTGGAGGCGACGCATGATGTGCTCAAACTGTTTTTCCAGTGTGGCGACATTCTAGCAGATCTGGTGCGCGAAGCGCGTGATGATTCCCCCCATGACCCAAGCAGTACAGCCCAAGTTCTAAATGAAATAGATGCCCTCTTGGGCAGCTCAGCTGAGGAAGAAGCCGAAGAAGAGGTGGAATTCCAACCGATGACCTTGTCTTTGGATTTGCCCGGCATTGACGCTGATCCAACGCCCGCGAGCGAACCGAGTTATACAATTGTTTTCGAACCGGAAAACGAACTATATAACCTAGGCAACGAACCTCTTTTCCTCTTGCGCGCACTCCGCGAACTTGGTGACATGATCGTCACCTGCGAAACCGTATCCCTGCCGGATCTGGATCAGCTCTCGGTCGAAACAGGCACAATGGTCTGGACCATTCAGCTCACAACCTCCGAAGGCGAAGGCGCAATCAAAGAAGTCTTTGATTTCGTCGATGGGATTTGTCGTTTGGAAATTACCGAAAACACCCCTCCTACAGCATATCTGTTGCCCGATATCGATTTGGCTCCAGAACTGCCACCTTTGCCAATGCCCCCTGCAGCTGAAAACCTCAGCCTCGAGGCCCCATCCGCGGCAGCCGAAAATACTTTTCTGCCTCCTCAGCTGCCAGAAGCTCAGCCCTCACCGTCTGGACCACCCCCCGCTACATATTCAAAACCTAAACAAGCCGCACCCGCCCCAGTTAATAAGCCGGCCCCTAAAACAAGTGGCGGGGCCACGACCCCTCGTGCGACAGTACGTGTTGACCTGCATCGTATCGACCGGTTGGTAAACCTGGTTGGGGAAATTGTAATCAACCAAGCCATGCTGACGCAAAGTGTCGAAGAGGCTGGACTACCGCCAAATTCGACGGTTCGAACTGGCCTGGAAGAGTTTTTGCAACTCACCCGTGACATTCAGGAAAGCGTGATGATGATCCGGGCCCAACCGGTAAAATCCTTGTTTCAACGGATGAGCCGGATTGTCCGCGAGTCTTCTGCAGATATCGGCAAGGATGTTCGCCTGAAAACCGAGGGTGAAAATACCGAAGTCGACAAAACCGTGATCGAACGACTGGCTGACCCGCTGACCCATATGATCCGCAATGCCGTTGATCATGGGCTTGAAAGCAACGCAGAACGAGAAGCTTCAGGTAAATCCGCAACAGGTAATGTCCATCTGACCGCAATGCACCGATCAGGGCGTGTGGTTATCGAGGTGTCTGATGATGGTGCGGGTATCAATCGCGAGAAAGTGCATCAGATTGCCGTGGAAAAAGGGCTTGTGCCCCCCGATCTTCAACTGACGGATACAGAGATTGATAACCTTCTCTTTCTGCCAGGTTTCTCCACCGCAAAAGAAGTGTCAAATCTATCAGGACGCGGTGTCGGTATGGATGTCGTCCGCAGCGCAATTCAAGCATTGGGTGGACGGATTTCCATTACCTCAGAACGCGGAAAAGGGACAACTTTCTCAATCTCCCTCCCGCTCACGCTTGCCGTGCTCGACGGAATGATTATCAGCGTTGCGAAAGAAACACTGGTTGTTCCGTTAAACTCGATCCTCGAAACATTGACCCTTACTCCAAGCGATCTGCTGGAATTTGGTCCCGAAACCCATGTGGTCAATATTCGCAACACATTTGTACCGCTGCTGGATTTGGGGGCGGAACTCGGATATCGCGAACCTCTAAGCGATTACTCTGGAACCGTTGTCCTTTTGATCATGCAAGAGGATGGTTCACGAGCAGCCGTTGTGGTTGACGCCATCGAAGACCAACGCCAGGTGGTCATCAAAGGGCTGCAAGACAGTTATGGGCGTGTGCCGGGTATCGCCGCGGCGACCATTCTTGGCGATGGAAAAATTGCTCTTATCCTTGATCCGGTCGACCTGATCACCCAATCCAGTGGCCGCACGCGCCCTTCGTCAAACCTCGAAAAAATTGCGGGATAACCCTATGACTGACACTTCAAAAACACCCGACATTCACAAAGACGGTGATGAAATTGAACTTTTGTCTTTCCTGGTTGGCGGGCAGGACTACTCCGTTGATATCATGAGCGTTCGTGAAATCCGCGGCGGAGCCCAAGCAACATCTCTGCCACATTCCCCAAGCTATGTTCGGGGCGTAATCAACCTTCGCGGCGCGGTTTTGCCAATCATGGACCTGGCCAAACGACTTGGAATGCAGGAAGAGCAAAAAAATGATCGTAATGTCATCATCGTTGTCGCCGTAGGCGAGCGGACCGTTGGGTTAATGGTCGATGCCGTGTCTGACATCCTGTCAATTTCAGAAGAAGACATGCAACCTCCCCCAGAAATGCGCGCCGATCAAAATCGAAATTTCGTTTCCGCTTTGACAATCGTCAATGATCGAATGATCCGCGTTCTGGACTTGAATGCAGTAATGCCTGAAACAAACGAGGAAGCCGCGTGAATTTAAGCGATCAAGAAAGCTTCTACTCCCTATCTGGGCCAAGCTTGGACGACCAATCCTTCAAACGGATTTCCAAATTCGCCTATGATGTTGCGGGCTTGTCAATTGCGCCGAGCAAGGCGGCAATGGTGCGCACACGCCTTGCAAGACGTTTGCGTCATCTGGGGTTAGATAGCTTCGGCGCTTATTGCGACTTTATCCAAAGCGATAACGGCGGCCAAGAACGTATCGAGCTGATCTCAGCGCTCACAACCAATGTTTCTCATTTTTTTAGAGAAAACCACCATTTCGAGTTATTGACCAGCCAGGTTCTGCCGGGCTTAGAAAACCAACGCAACCGCCCCATCCGTTTTTGGTCAGCTGGGTGTTCAAACGGTCAAGAACCCTATTCTCTCGCTGTTTCTCTTTATGAAAGCGGTTTCCTCAGCACCAACACAGACTTGAAAATCCTTGCCTCAGATATTGATCCAAGAGTGATCGATTTTGCTCGCAAAGGGGAATATCCGGAACGCATGATTGAAGGTCTCAACACAGAACAACGAGAGCGGTACTTCTCCGAAGTCCCCTCAAATAACTCTGAAAGCCATTGGAATGCACAAGAAAACTTACGCAAACTAATCTCATTTCGAAGGCTGAACTTGCTGGACACTTGGCCCATGCAGGGCCAATTCGACGTCATTTTCTGCCGAAATGTTGTCATCTATTTCGACCAGAAAACTCAAGACACCCTGTGGGGCAAGTTTTCAAAGATTTTACGCCCGGGAGGATGGCTATTTCTTGGCCATTCAGAACGTATCTCTGACAAATTTCATGATCAGTTCGAGACGTTAGGTGGCACAGCATACCGCCTTTGCAAAAGCTAAGGCTCAGGGCAAGTCGATGCCGAAAGGAACAAAATGGCACTTCGAGATCAACTAAGAACCATTGTCGTTGACGATATGTCGACCAGTCGCGGGCTCATCACCCAAGCGCTTGAAGGATTCGGGCTTCAACAAATTGAGACAGCAGTCGATGGGCAAAGCGCGCTGCATAAAATTGCTACTTGGCCAGTTCACTTGGTGATTTCCGACATGAATATGCCTGGCATGAACGGACTACAATTATTACATTCCTTGCGCACTACACCGCAAACCAAAGGGGTAGGTTTCTTGCTTATCACCGGAAAAGCGGATCGCGAAATCATTGAGTATGGTAAAAAACTCGGGATGAATAATTTTGTGAAAAAACCGTTTCAACCAGACCAGCTCCGAGTGGCGATCGAGGCGATTGTTGGTAGGCTATAGGTGCGCCCATGTCAGGAGATATGAAGCCATCGATGCTATCCCATCACCATGCAAAAAGCACAGCACTTATGGCGACTTCGGGAGAGTTGGAAAACCTTGCGCATCTCTGCAAAGAGATTCAATGGGCCATTTCCGCTCTTTTGGAAACAGCTCATCACCCGGATTTAACGGTGGAGATACATGTGCTTCAGGACATAGACCGAATGCAACAAACCCTGGTTGATCTCGCTAATTTGGTCGGCGAAACAGCCAAAATGGTACCTGCGACCATAGTGGATGACTTAAAACTCAAGAATACAATTCACTTGGAAAGCCTCCGACGTCGGCTTTTTCCGAACGACAGCAAAGCCGATGACCCGATCCACCAGGCTAACGATATAACCTGGTTTTAATTCTACCCAAAAAGGGCTGCTCCCACGAGCAGCCCTTTACCACTTTGGAATTCTTTAAAATAGCTCAACGTCGTTTACTTCGGTCTTTTTCGGCGCGGTAATTAGAACGTCTTTGAGAACAAGCTTTTGCCGTGCTCGGCCAGATGCTGGCCAAAACTCCAAACGCCGAGCTTTATCCCCTCCTAAATCTCCGCCAACATATTCAATGTCTTCTCGCTTCAAAAAATCAACGACAAACTCACCGTTTCTGCGCCCGGCATCGGAGAGACCCGCAATCATACGGGCGCCCCCAAAAACCTTAGCCTTCAAATTTCGACGGCAGGCACCTTGTCGGATCAAACCGTTAATCAGAAGTTCCATTCCATTGACACCATGTCCGAACACCTCTTCAGCATTTTGAGTGTCATCCGTGAAGAGGACATGGTTCATTCCCCCGACGCCGATCACGCCATCCCAAAGACATGCCGAGACACAAGACCCCAAAAGCGTCGCAATGACTTTATCCTGCCCCTGTTCTATTGCAAATTCGCCTTGCGAGATGTAGGTGCGTGTTGATTGATGTAAAAGTGATGAGAACTGGTTCATTGAGCAAGCCTCTCTGCTACACTTTTGCGCAGGCCTTAAGAATGGCCTCCGGAATTTTTCTGAGAGGTAGAATATTTCTCACCCCTCCCTTCTCAAAAGCCATCTTGGGCATCCCATATACAACAGAGCTGGCTTGGTCCTGTGCATAACAATCGGCACCATTGGTGTTTAACACCCGGATACCCTCTGCCCCATCATAACCCATCCCCGTCAAGATCACCCCAACAGTCCGATGCGCAAAATGTTTTGCAGACAACATCATTTCATCAACCGATGGCCTGTGCCCTGACCTCTTAGGCGCTTGTAAAAGACGTACCTTCGGGCTGAGTTCGTCAGTCAATACCAGATGGAACTCGCCTCCAGGAGCAAGCAATACCTCGCCCACCTTTGGCATGTCTCCATTTTGTGCCAGCTTGACAGTTGGATTCGACAACCTGTTCAATCTATCGGCAAAGTTCACCAAAAACTGCTCAGGCATATGCTGTGTAATTAAGATTGGTGGGCAATCATGTGGTAGGCAAGATAGGATATACTCAAGCGCCTCCACCCCCCCTGTTGAGGCACCAATCATAACAAGCTTCCCGTTCCATCTCTGGCAATGATCAGGAATAGCTCTTTTTGCGCGGCGCATTCCGACGCGGGGGGCAACCTGTGCTTCAGAGGCCATCAGAAGAGTGTCAGACAGGTTTTCAAATGGATTTTGACCAACCGAAAGTCGAGGTTTCAAGATACATTCGACCGCCCCTAGTGAAAGTGCTTTAACAGCAGCATCGCTCCCTTCTGCCGTTACAGAAGACAACATCACAACAGGTGTGGGGCGAGCGCACATGAGCCTTTGAAGAAAATCAAGCCCGTTCATCCCGGGCATTTCGATATCCAACGTTAAAACATCAGGAGCTAGTGATCGAACTTGATCTCTAGCTTCTTTCGCAGAGGCCGCTTCGCCGACAACCTCAATTCTGGGGTCCTTCTCAATGCCAATCCGAATGAGGCTTCGCATCGTTGAGCTGTCATCAACCACAAGAACACGTATCTTTTTTGACATTATAGCACCTTGCAAATTTGCTGCCCGTTCAAAAGTCATCCCAATC
>DDMF01000052.1:0-1586 GCA_002340515.1 Rhodobacteraceae bacterium UBA2553
CAGATCACTGTCGATTGCGACGTGATCCAAGCCGACGGTGGCACCCGCTGTGCGTCGATCACCGGCGGCTGGATTGCGCTGCGTTTGGCGGTGAACAAGCTGCTGAAAGCAGGCGACATCACCACCGACCCCTTGATGGCCCCCGTGTCCGCCGTGTCCTGCGGCATCTATGCCGGTCAACCGCTGCTCGACCTCGACTACCCAGAAGATTCCGAGGCCGGCGTTGACGGAAATTTCGTCATGTGCGGCGCCAAGCTGATTGAAGTTCAGATGTCGGCGGAGGGATCCACCTTTAACCGTGAGCAAATGAACAGCCTGATGGATCTGGCCGAAAAGGGTGGCGCAGAATTGGCGGCGGCTGCGATCGAGGCAACCACGTGACCCGTAAGTTTGACGGACAAGAGCTGGTCATCGCCAGCCACAACAAAGGCAAGCTGCGCGAAATCGCAGCTTTGCTTGCGCCCTTTGGTGTAAAGGTCACGTCTGCTGGGGATCACGGGCTGGAAGAGCCGGAAGAGACCGAAGATACCTTCGCCGGAAACGCACGGATCAAAGCACATTTCGCTGCAAAATCAACGGGTTTGCCTGCGCTGTCAGATGACAGCGGCATTATGGTCGACGCTTTGGATGGTGCCCCCGGCGTTTACACCGCCGATTGGGCCGAGACCGAAAATGGCCGTGACTTCCCGATGGCGATGGCGAAAACCTGGTCTTTGTTGGAAGCGAAAAACGCGCCCCTGCCCCGCACCGCACGCTTTTGCTGCACGCTGTGCCTTGCGTGGCCCGACGGCCATGACGAGGTCTTTGCGGGCACCGTAGAAGGATCGCTAACCTGGCCGATGCGCGGCGATTTGGGCTTTGGCTATGACCCAATTTTCATCCCCGAAGGGTTCGACGTTACCTTTGGCGAAATGGATCCGGCAAAGAAGCATGAAATGAGCCACCGCGCCGATGCATTCGCCAAATTAGTGGCCGGTAGCTTTGCTTGAAAACTGGCAAACGGCTGGATTTGGGCTTTATGTCCACTGGCCGTTTTGCGCCGCAAAATGCCCCTATTGCGATTTCAACAGCCATGTCTCGGCGAGTATTGACCAGAACGCTTGGCTGACCGCTTACCTAAAAGAACTGGATCGCTACGGGGCCGACACGCCGGGCCGGGTGCTGACCTCGATTTACTTTGGCGGCGGCACGCCCAGCTTGATGGCCCCCGCAACCGTGGCCGCAATCATTGATCGGGCCGCATCACTTTGGTCCTTTTCCAACGACATCGAAATCACGCTGGAAGCCAACCCAACCTCGATCGAAGCCGAGAATTTTCGCGGTTATCGCGACGCGGGCGTTGACCGCGTGTCGATGGGGTTTCAGGCGTTAAATGACGCGGACCTGAAACGGCTCGGCCGTATGCATTCTGTTGACGAAGGTCTGCGCGCGCTGGACATCGCCCGCAGCCACTTCGACCGATTTAGTTTCGATTTGATCTATGCCCGCCAAGACCAGACCTTTGCCGCGTGGCAATCCGAACTTGATCGCGCCCTGTCGATGGCCCCCGATCACCTGTCGCTTTACCAGCTGACGATTGAACCCGG
>DDMF01000052.1:1627-42073 GCA_002340515.1 Rhodobacteraceae bacterium UBA2553
CTTTGGTGCGCGGTTCGAGGCGGGCAAGCTTTCGGGACTTCCAGAAGAGGATCTGGCGGTCGACATGTTTTTCCACACGCAAGAGGCCACCAAAGCCGCGGGCCTTCCAGCCTATGAAATTTCCAATCACGCGCGGGCTGGCGAAGAAAGTCGGCATAATCTGATTTACTGGCGCTCCGGCGATTGGATCGGCGTTGGCCCCGGCGCGCATGGGCGGGTCACAATCGACGGGAACAGATGGGCAACACAAACCCCTCTCTCGCCGAGCAAATGGTTGGCGGACGCCCTGGGGGACGATGACAAGCGCGAGAGAGCGTTGGTGCCTCTGTCCGAACAGGTAACAGAATACCTTTTGATGGGGTTAAGAACGGTTGAGGGGGTCGAGATTGACCGATTGCTGAACCAGTTCAAGACCGTATTAGATCCTAATAAAATCAAAGAGTTAAAGGATTTGAATTTGATTTCCGTTGATCAAGAAACACTTAGGGCGACCGATCAAGGCCGCCCCGTGTTGAATGGAATTCTTCGCGAAATTTTACCGGACTAATTTGGCCCTAAACGGCCAAAATTCCGCACAAATCGTCCAACTCGTCCAGATTTTTGTAACTGATGGTGATGCTGCCACCCTCACCACCTGTCTTATGATCAATCGAGACTTTCATACCTAAAGTGGCGGAAAGATCCCCTTCCAACGCCTTTGTGTCTGCGTCTTTTTCCGCTTTCACTTTTGGCGCAGCCTTCGGGGCATCCGCTGGTTTCTTCGCCAAACGCTCTGCCTCGCGAACCGACAGGCCTTTCGCAATGATTTGCTTGGCAAGCTCTACCGGGTTCTCAGCGGTGACCAAAGTTCGGGCATGCCCGGCCGTCAATTTGCCGTCGCGCACAAATTCTTGCACATCATCCGGCAGGTTCAAAAGGCGCAAAAGGTTCGCGATATGCGAGCGACTTTTGCCAAGCGCCTCGGAAACCTTTTCCTGCGTATGGCCAAAGCGGCTCATCAAATCTCGGTAACCGGCCGCCTCTTCAATGGCGTTCAGATCGGCGCGCTGGATGTTTTCAATGATCGCAACTTCAAGCGTTTCAGTGTCGGAATAGTTCCGAACAATCACGGGGACTTCGTGCAATTGCGCCATTTGGGATGCGCGCCAACGACGTTCACCCGCAACGATTTCAAAACTGCCATCCCCACTGGGATCCGGGCGCACGATCAGCGGCTGAATAACACCTTTTTCTTTGATCGACGCGGACAGATCATCCAATTGCTCGGGTGTAAAACGGCGCCGAGGCTGTTCCGGGTTCGGATGCAGCTTTTCAATCGGCATCATTTGATCCGCCTTGCGCGGTTCAGTCAATTGACTCGCAACCACGGGATCCGGCGTCACATCCGCCATCAAAGCGGACAGACCGCGCCCCAGCCCTCGGTGTTTGGGTTTATTCGCCATGATTGCCTCCTATTTTCTGCCGTCAAGTTCAGTTGCCAGATCGCGGTACGCCTGGCTGCCTTTGGATTGCGGGTCATAGGCCAGTACGGGCAACGCAAAGGACGGTGCCTCGCTGACGCGGACATTGCGCGGAATGACCGTGTTAAAGACCAGTTCGCCCAAATTTCCCCGCGCGTCTGCTTCGACCTGGCGCGAAAGGTTGTTCCGCGCATCATACATGGTTAGCACCACGCCTTCGATACGTAAGTTTGGATTGGCGGTTTGCCGCACCTCACGAATGCTCAACATCAGTTGCGATAAACCTTCGAGCGCGAAAAACTCGCTTTGAAGCGGGACAAGCACACTGTCCGCCGCCACCATTGCATTGACGGTCAACAGGTTAAGCGAGGGCGGGCAGTCGATTAAAACATAGTCAAATGCCTGCATCCCGTCACCATGAACGGCGTCGTGCAGCAGGTGACTGCGTTTTTCGTTGGAAACCAGCTCAATATCAGCGGAAGACAGATCAGTGGTGGCGGGTGCAAGCCAAACGCCTTTTACGTCTGTCTCGACAATCACGTCAGGAAGAGGTGCCTCCTCCAACAGCAGATCATATGTGGTCAATCCACGCGCAGCTGCGTCAATTCCCAACCCGGTCGACGCATTTCCCTGAGGATCGAGGTCAATCAAAAGGACATTTCGGCCCTTTTCGGCCAAAGCGGCCCCTAAATTGATTGTGGTTGTCGTCTTTCCAACGCCACCTTTTTGGTTCGTAATCGCAATAATCTTGGGCCCGTGCGGGCGAATGTGGTCATGCACGTTTAATGGCTCCGAGTTTGAGGATAACAGCATCTGAATGGGTAACGCTTGGCAGTTTTTCCAAATCAAATCGCCATGTTTCCAGCGCCTCGTCAATCTCTTCCTGATGACGTGCGCCTTTTGGGAACAGGCAGATGCCATCAGGTGACAGGTGGCGCTCGGAAAACTCAAGCAATTTGCTCAAGGAAGCCAAAGCGCGCGCAGAAAGGATGTCAGCGGATTGCGCAGGTACGTCTTCGATACGGGCACTAATAATATCTGCTTTTACTCCAGTTTCGCGCAGCACTGTTCGCAGAAATGTCGCCTTCCGCACATCGCTTTCGATGCAGGTGACCCTAAGATCAGGCTTCTGCGCCTTCGCCAATATCGCAACGACGATCCCTGGAAAGCCCCCGCCGGTGCCGACATCGCACCACGTTGTGGCACCTTCTGGTAAAAGGTTGAAAATCTGGGCAGAATCCAGCATGTGGCGGTCCCACAGCTCATTAACTGTTGAAGGTGCGACCAGATTAATGGCGGGATTCCACTTTTTCAGAAGGCTGGCATAAATGCTTAATAGATCTAATGTTTCACGTGAAACATCCGATTTTGCCTGAAATACTTCGATATCTGTCACATCAAGCTCTCTTTTTTCGGTTTGTTTTCCGAAGTTTGGCCAAAATCAATGTCAAGGCGGCTGGCGTCACCCCCTCGACGCGCCCTGCCTGCGCAAGGTTTCTTGGCCGAGCAGACGATAATTTTGCGGAAAGCTCATTTGACAAGCCATCTAAGCCATCAAAATCGAAATCTTCTGGAATAACCTGATTTTCATCACGCTTAACGGCCTCGACATCCTTCGCCTGACGGTCAATATAGTTCGAGTAGAGCGCATCTTTCTCCAACTGATCCCTGACAGAGGGGTCCACCGTGGCAAAGCTGGCATCGAGCGCAAGTAGGTCTTGAAAATGAACTTCTGGAAATGACAACAACCCAAAGCCCGAACGTTTCGTACCATCTTTACGAACGGAAATTCCAGCGGGTTCAAGTTCCTGAGGGGAGAACACACGCGCTCTCAAAATCTCTGCGCCTTGCACTAAAGCGTCACTCTTTTGGCCAAAGGCGCGTTTTCGGCGCTCACCAATGCAGCCAATTTCCAGGCCGATAGGTGTAAGTCGTTGATCAGCGTTGTCCGCTCGTAAAGACAGGCGGAATTCAGCGCGAGATGTGAACATACGATATGGTTCTGATACCCCGCGGGTGATCAGATCATCAATCATCACCCCGATATAGGAGTTTGAGCGAGAAAATGTGATCCTATCTCGCCCCAAAGCCTCCGCCGCAGCATTTAGGCCCGCGACCACTCCCTGCGCTGCAGCCTCTTCGTATCCGGTGGTGCCATTAATCTGGCCTGCAAGGTACAACCCCGGCACATTACGCAACTGAAGCGTTTCGGTTAAAGCGCGCGGGTCGATATAATCATATTCGATTGCATACCCGGGCTGAAGGATCACGGCCTCCTCCAATCCGAAGATAGAACGCACATAGGCTTCTTGAACGTCCACAGGAAGCGAGGTGCTGATCCCGTTGGGGTACACAGTGTGATCATCCAGGCCTTCTGGCTCCAGAAAAATCTGGTGAGAGTCCTTATCAGCAAACCGGATAATCTTATCTTCGATTGAGGGGCAATATCTGGGACCAACCCCATCAATATGCCCCCCATACATCGCAGATCGATCTAGATTTTCACGAATGATATCATGGGTTTTGCTGTTCGTATGGGTGATCCCGCAGGAAACTTGGCGCGCAAATGGCTTGGCATTCATAAATGAAAAAACCACTGGATCCTCATCACCCGGTTGGGTGTCAAGAGCGTCCCAATTGATGGTGCGCCCATCCAGCCGCGGTGGGGTTCCCGTTTTTAACCGCCCCAAAGGAAGGTTAAACTGATCCATACGCTCTGCGAGTTTAACCGAGGGGCGGTCCCCCATTCGGCCGCCTTCCTGCTGAACGTCACCAATATGAATGATACCGCGCAGAAAGGTTCCTGTGGTCAGAATCACTGATTTAGCGGTGATTTCAGAACCATCCCCGAGAATAACACCAGACACGGCATGACCCGTCATAAGCAGATCAGCGACCTCACCCTCGATCAGCATAAGGTTTTCGATACCCTGAATCTCGGTCTGCATGGCTTGGCGGTAAAGTTTGCGATCTGCCTGAGCGCGAGGCCCCTGCACGGCTGGCCCTTTTCGGCGATTTAGCAAGCGATACTGAATACCGGCCTGGTCGGCGACACGCGCCATAAGCCCGTCAAGCGCATCAATTTCGCGAACCAGATGCCCTTTCCCCAATCCACCAATCGCTGGGTTACAGGACATCACACCAAGATCTTCGCGTCGCAAGGTTATCAAAGCGGTCCGCGCGCCCATGCGCGCAGCGGCCGCCGCGGCGTCGGCACCAGCATGCCCGCCCCCCACAACAATTACGTCAAAACTCGAATGTTTCACGTGAAACACTCCTTTCGAAACCAAAGACTTGATCACTTTCCAAGGCAGAAACTTGAAAAGATTTCATCCAAGATCATTTCCACATCTACGCGACCAACCAGCGAATCCAGCGCCCTTATGGCTGTCCGCAGCTCTTCTGCGGCAAGTTCGGCACGATCTTCGCCGAACTGTACCTCAACTTGTGCCCGATCCAAAGCATCCAAAGCGCGGGTCATTTCCTGGCGGTGGCGTTCACGGGTTGCAATACCTACGGATTGAACGCGATCCTCCAAGATACCGGTGATCTTTCCAATAAGGAGATCAACACCAAGGCCTGTTTTTCCGGACAGTCGGAATCCGACCCCAGAAGAAAGGTCAGCCTTACCAATCGCCACAATATCGTCAACACCTGGCGGGAACGGCGGCTGTTCTTCGCTGTTTTCCAGCAAAAAAATACGCAAGTCGGCGGCAGTGGCGCGGTCAAGCGCGCGGTCGATACCAACGCTTTCTACATAGTCAGCAGCTTCGCGAATGCCCGCTGTATCAAGCAAGGTCACGGGCAGACCGGCCAGATCCATCCGAACTTCGATCACATCGCGTGTGGTCCCCGCGAATTCAGAGGTGATCGCCGCATCCCGCCCGGCAAGCGCATTCAGGAGCGTCGATTTCCCGGCATTTGGCGGTCCGACGATCGCAATTTCAAAACCATCCCGGATGCGTTCAGCGATACGGGTGCCTTCTACTTCTTTGGTCAGCGAGGTTATAACACCGTTCATCAACGCACCAACTTCGGGTGAAACATCGACAGGGACGTCATCATCGGCAAAATCAATGGTCGCTTCTAACAGCGCCGCCGCACGTATCAGATCACGGCGCCACCCTTCTGCAATTTTACCCAATGCACCGGAAAGCACCTTTAACGCCTGCCTACGTTGTGCTTCGGTTTCGGCGTCCAACAGATCAGCGAGACCCTCGACTTGCGCCAAATCCATACGTTCATTTTCAAGCGCGCGGCGGGTGAACTCCCCCGGTTCAGCCATCCGCAAATCTTCGATTTTTCCGAGTTCTGCCAATACCGCGCGCACCACCGCAGTCGAGCCATGTAACTGTAATTCGACAACCTGCTCACCGGTGAAACTGGCGTTATCTTCAAAGATCAGCACCAGTGCTTCGTCCAGAAATACACCGTCAAGCGTGGACAGGCGCCGCAGCCCCGCCTTACGGGGTGCGGGTAACTTGCCGGCCAAAGCCTTGGCAGCCAAAAATGCTTGTGGCCCGGAAATCCGGACCACAGCCACGCCCGCTTTGCCGCGGGCAGATGCAAGTGCAAAGATCGTATCCATATCTAAGCCATTGTTTAAGAACAGTAATTACGTATTCATCGAGTCGAAGAATTCGCCGTTGGATTTGGTCTGTTTCAGCTTTGAAATCAGGAATTCAACCGCATCTGTGGTGCCCATTGGGTTCAAAATCCGGCGCAGAACATATGTTTTTTGCAGGTCTTTTGAATCCACCAACAGCTCTTCTTTCCGGGTGCCTGATTTAAGGATGTCGATGGCTGGGAAGACGCGTTTGTCGGCAACTTTGCGATCCAGAACGATTTCCGAGTTACCAGTGCCTTTGAATTCTTCAAAGATAACCTCGTCCATCCGCGAACCGGTGTCGATCAGCGCGGTTGAGATGATGGTCAGCGACCCACCCTCTTCGATGTTCCGTGCGGCCCCAAAGAAGCGCTTAGGACGTTGAAGGGCATTGGCGTCGACACCACCGGTCAAAACCTTACCGGATGACGGCACAACGGTGTTAAATGCGCGCCCCAGACGGGTGATACTGTCGAGCAGGATCACGACGTCGCGTTTATGTTCAACAAGGCGTTTGGCTTTTTCGATCACCATTTCTGCAACGGCAACGTGACGGGTGGCGGGTTCGTCAAAAGTGGACGACACAACTTCGCCTTTCACGGACCGCTGCATATCTGTCACCTCTTCCGGGCGCTCGTCGATGAGCAGCACAATCAGGTAACATTCCGGGTGGTTTTGTTCGATCGAATGGGCGATGTTTTGCAACAGCACGGTTTTACCGGTGCGCGGTGGGGCCACGATCAGGGACCGCTGGCCTTTGCCGATCGGCGCCACAAGATCAATGATCCGGGCGGAGCGGTCTTTGATGGTGGGATCTTCGATCTCCATCTTCAGGCGTTCATCCGGGTAAAGTGGGGTCAGGTTGTCAAAGGCAACTTTATGTTTGGCGCGCTCTGGGTCTTCGAAGTTGATTTTCTCAACAATGGTGATCGCGAAATAGTTTTCATTGTCGCCGGGCGCCTGGATGATGCCTTCGATGGTGTCGCCGGTGCGCAAGGAATGCTGGCGGATCACATCAGGTGAGACATAGATATCGTCGGGACCGGGCAGATAGTTGGCTTCTGGTGCGCGTAGAAAGCCAAAGCCGTCTTGCACAACTTCCAGCACGCCTTCGCCGCCAATCACCCATTCATCATCCGCACGCTCTTTCAGGATCGAGAACATCATCTCGCCTTTACGCATGGTGGAGGCGTTTTCGATCTCAAGCTCTTCGGCCATCGCCACAAGGTCTTTTGGGCTGTGGGCTTTCAGCTCGGACAGGTTCAGACGGTTTTCTGACATGGGTATTCCTACGCGGACAACGTGAAACGCGGTCTCATTTAAAAAGGGAAATGCAATTGGCCGGACGGCCTGCTTTATCTGCACATAAGCTGCATTTACGTCTGAGTCAACAAACTCAGAATTTGAAGATCACGGAAAAAACGATGATGAGCATCAAAAGCGTCGGAACTTCGTTCATCATGCGATAGCGGCGACCTGCGAGTGTATTGGTCCCGGCCGCGAAGTCTTTGCGTCGCGCCCCAAGCCACATGTGAAACCATGTCATCGCAATCACCGATCCGCCTTTTAGCCAAGGCCAGATCATCGACCAATCGACAACCCCCGGTGTGGCCACCAGACACAGGCCAAAGATCCAGGTGGAAATCATCGCCGGGTTCATAATTGCCTTTAGCAGACGGCGTTCCATGGTTTGAAAAAGTTCATCTGTTTCATTGCCTGAACCCACTTCCTCAACATGATAGACAAACAAGCGCGGTAAATAGAAAATCCCGGCCATCCATGAAATCACAGAGATGATATGGAGAGATTTGGTCCAGAAATACCAATCTGAGAGAATGTCACCCATTCTAAGCCTGCTTTCTTATCCGTGCTGATCATCCTTACTTAAAATAAATATATATAAGAAGAAAAGATGATGATTATGTAGGGCCTGTGGATAATGGGGATTAATGATTTATACCATGAGTTTTACACAAGTGGACAAATCGTTAACCTAACCGTGGACAGTTCATCAGATCGTCAATCTTACTGGGGCAATCATTGATCAAGAGCTGGGGATAAATATGTGGGAAACCCCGACCAACAGCGCTGTGATTTTTACCCCGTGGAAAACTTCTCAACAGTGGAAGAATGCGGGAAACTATCTTAAGAAACGCCAATCTATCCGCAGGTTCAGCAAAGGGGTCTGTTTCCCACCGAAGCAAACACCGGAACAAACAGAGTTTTTCCACAGGGTTATCCTATGACCGATCAGATCATCCTCGCCTCTGGCTCTGACATCCGCGCGCAATTGTTGCGTAATGCGGGCGTTAACTTTGATGTCATTCCAGCAAAGATTGATGAAGATATGATTAAGGCCTCTTTAAAGGCCGAAGGGGCCTCGTCCCGTGATCTTGCGGATGCGCTTGCAGAGTTCAAAGCACGCAAAATTAGTGAGAAACATCGCGATGCACTGGTGTTGGGCTGTGACCAAGTCGCGGATTTGGGCGGTGAGGTGATGTCAAAACCCCGTGACATTGATGATGCGATTGCTCAATTGACGGCTATGTCCGGAATGACCCACCGGCTGTTTTCCGCTGCGGTCCTCTATAAAGATGGCGAACCCTTGTGGCGCCACGTCGGGACGGTTCGCCTAAAAATGCGGGATCTCAGCACGCAATATATCGCCGATTATGTGGCGCGAAATTGGGACAGTATTCGTCATTCGGTCGGCGGATATAAGCTGGAAGAAGAAGGTGTGCGCCTGTTTGCCAAGGTAGATGGTGATTATTTCAATGTTTTGGGTTTGCCCCTGACGGAGCTGCTGTCATATCTGATCATGCGAGGAGAGCTGGACATATGAGCGAACACCGAATTCCCCTGGCGGGCGTCATCGGCGACCCGATTGAACATTCCCTGTCGCCGCGCTTGCATGGCTATTGGCTTAAAACCATGGGCTTGCGCGGCCATTATATCCCGATGCGCGTCAGCGTGGACAATCTGGAACAGGTGATCCGCACCTTATCCAAGGCGGGGTTTGTGGGCTGCAATGTGACCATTCCCCATAAAGAGGCGGCGTTGAAGATGGCCGATCTGGTGACAGATCGTGCCGCGTTGATGGGCGCGGCCAACACGCTGATATTCCGCAAAGATGGTCAAATTCATGCTGATAATACAGATGGTTACGGGTTTATTGAAAACTTGCGCCAAGGCGCGCCTGGTTGGACTCCAAAGGCGGGCCCGGCGGCTATTTTGGNNGGTGGGGCCGCCCGCGCCATTATTGCGTCACTGCTTGAGATCGGCGTGCCAGAGATTTACCTGTCGAACCGCACCCGCACCCGTGCCGATGGGCTGCGGTCCGAATTCGGCACGCGCGTTCATGTGATTGATTGGGTTCAGGCCGGAAATATGATCGACGACGCGGTGACGGTGGTGAACACAACCTCGCTCGGGATGGTGGGTAAACCCGAATTGCGCGTGCCGCTTGATGGGCTAAAACCGGGTCAGGTGGTGACAGATCTGGTCTATACGCCGCTGCAAACCCAGTTTCTTCAGGCCGCAAATGCGGCGGGTTGTACCACGGTGGACGGGCTGGGAATGCTGTTGCATCAGGCCGCACCGGGGTTTGAGCGTTGGTTTGGCAAGCGTCCGGTGGTGGATGACGGCTTGCGCCGCGCGGTGCTTGGCCAATGAGCGGCCCCTATATTATCGGCCTGACCGGCTCGATCGGCATGGGAAAGTCCACAACCGCCAAAATGTTTCAGGCGGCCGGCGTGCCGATTTGGGATGCGGATGCCGCCGTGCATCGCATTTATGCGCCAGGTGGTGCCGCGGTGGAACCCATTCGTGGGATTTGCCCAGAGGCGATCATTGAGGGTGGTGTGGACCGGGATGCGTTAAAGGATTGGATGACCCGAGATCCCACCGCGCTTGCGCAGCTTGAACAGATCGTGCACCCCCTTGTCGCCGAGGATCGCGCGCGGTTTTTGGCTGAAACAGAGACAGATATCGTGCTTCTCGACATGCCGTTACTGTTTGAAATCGGCGCACATGAGCATGTGGATCTGGTGGTTGTGGTCTCTGCCCCGGCGGAGGTGCAGCGGGCCCGTGTGCTGCAGCGCGGCACCATGACTGAGGCGCAGTTTGAGGCGATTTTGGCCAAACAGATCCCCGACTCCGAAAAACGCGCCCGCGCGGATGTGATCATTCCAACCGAAACGCTTGAGGGTGCAAAAGCCGCTATGCGCGAAGTTTTGGACCATATTCAGGAGAAATTGGATGCGTGAAATCGTACTGGATACGGAAACCACCGGATTTGATCCAAAAATGGGTGACCGGATTGTGGAAATTGGGTGCCTTGAGCTGATCAACCACATGCCCACGGGTCGCACTTATCATCAATATATCAATCCCGAACGCGGAATGCCGGACGAGGCGTTTGGTGTGCACGGGATTGGGCCGGATCTGTTGTCGACGCCGCGCCCTGCGGAAAAGGGCGAAGTGTTGTTGAAAGATAAACCCGTGTTCAAAGAGGTTGGCCGCGCATTTATGGATTTCATCGGCGACGCAAAGCTGGTCATCCACAACGCAGCTTTTGATATGAAATTCCTGAATGCCGAACTGAAATGGATGGGATATCAAGAGCTTCCGTGGGAACGCGCCCTGGATACTTTGGCAATTGCCCGCAAGAAATTCCCAGGATCACCCGCGTCTTTGGATGCGCTATGTCGTCGGTTTGACATCAATAATGCTTCGCGAACGTTGCACGGCGCGCTGTTGGACAGTCAGATTTTGGCGGAAGTCTATCTGGAGCTGATTGGTGGACGGCAGCCTGATCTGGTGCTGGCGGGTGGTCCGCAAGGCGGCAGCATGGATGGGTCGGGGAATGACGTGTGGCGGGCAGCTGCGCGACCCAACCCTCTGCCCTCGCGCATCAGCGCCGAGGAAACCGCCGCCCATACCGAATTTGTCGGCAAGCTGGGCGACGATGCGTTGTGGAAGACGTTCTCAGACTAAGCTGAAACGCCTTTAGTTTGTGGTCGCTTGTGCGGCTTCTGCCGCTGCACGGCGTTCAATTTCTGCACGGTAAAGTGCAAGGAAATCAACGGTATCAAGGTTCAGTGGCGGAAAGCCACCATCGCGGGTCACGTCTGATACGATGCGGCGCACGAAGGGGAACAACATGCGTGGGCATTCGATCATCAGGAAGGGATGGATTTGGTCGTCCGGCACGTTTTCGACGTGGAAAATGCCCGCATATTCCAGCTCTAGCAAAAACAATTGTTCGCCGCCGGATTTGTTTTTGGATCCCACGGTGTATTTCGTGGTGATTTCATACTGATTGTCGATCAGGCGTTTTTTAGCGTCCAGCGCCACTTCGACATTGATGTCGGGCTGAACTTCGCCTTCCACGCCTTTTTGGGCGAGGATATTTTCGAATGACATGTCACGGATATACTGACCCAGAACCTGCATTTTGGGCGGCAGTGGGGCGGTTTGTTCCTCGGCCATGGGGCTCTCCTTGAGAAATATGTTTGGGCGAATGCCTAGCACCTTGGCGAAGGGCATACAACCGATGCGATTTGGGGGGCTTTTCTGGGCGTGCAGAACCGGGTAAATGGCTTGGATGGATACGATGATCCCCACTTGGGTAAATGGCACCCTGATGCCGGTTGGCAAATTGGAAGCGCACCTGAAAGGGCTGCGTCACAAGGCGATTTCGGTGTTTGTGATCTGCGACGGTGAGGTGTTGATCCAGCAGCGCGCGGCGGGGAAATATCATACACCGAACCTGTGGGCGAACACCTGTTGCACGCATCCGGCCTGGGGCGAGGACCCTAAGGCATGCACCATTCGGCGGCTGAACGAAGAGTTGGGGATCACCGGACTTGACCCGGTTTGGATGGAAAATCTGGAATATCGCGCGGATGTGGGTGGTGGAATGGTCGAACATGAGGTTGTTGACCTTTTTGTGATCCATTGCGACACGCGCCCCGCTTTGGCGTTGAACCCGGAGGAGGTTCAGGCGGTGCGCTGGGTGAATTTGGCAAAGTTGGAAGCTGAGATTTCCAAATCCCCCAACGCGTTTACGCCTTGGTTGCGCATCTATTTGCGCGACCATAAAGCATCAGTGTTTGGTCCAGCCTGACGGACCTTTTTCGACCTCATGCGTCGGGCGTTTGTCAGGCGAGATATCGGTGAAATCGCCATCAATGACATCGTCATTGTTGGCTGATCTGGGGCCATGCGGTTGTGATGCTCCCATCCCCTGACCCATTGAAAAGCTTTGCACTTTTACGCGTGCGCGCAGGTAATTGAAGACCAACGCGCGAAAGGCAGGTATCAAAAGCGCAAAGCCAACAGCATCGGTAAAGAAGCCGGGTGTCAGCAAAAGCGCGCCAGAAAACAGGATCATCGCGCCATGTGCCAACGGCTCGGTTGGATCCTGCATTTGCCCAAAACTGTTGCGCAGTTGTGCCATCGCATGCGCCCCTTGCGCGCGCATCAGCTGCGTGCCGATTACGGCGGTCAAAACGACCACCAAAAGGGTCGGCCACAGGCCAATGGCGCCCCCAACCTGAATGAAAAGTCCGATCTCAACCAGTGGAACGGCGATGAACAGGGCAAAGAGCCACATGAAGAACCTCATTTCTTGTCTTTCGCGTGGTAGACTTGTTCCCACACAATACTTACATATGCTCCCTGCAAAGGCGTTTCCAGAGCGCCCCGTAAAAGAGGTTCAAAAGAGGTTCTCATGAGTTCACCCCTGATCCAGTTATTGGTGCTGGCTGGCATCGCATTGTTCCTGATCTTGCGCTTGCGCGATGTGCTTGGCACGCGCGAAGGCTTTGAAAAACCACAAGCCACACGGAAAGAGGGCAAGCGCCCGGACCGTGAGGCATTTGAAGTGATCGAAGGTGGTCCAGATAGCGACATCACCGATCACGTCGATGAAAAAAGTGATGCGGCGCGGGCGTTGGTGGCGATGAAAGCCCAGGAACCCAGCTTTTCGGTAGGGGAATTTCTTGGCGGTGCGCGCGGTGCCTATGAAATGATCCTGATGGGGTTTGAGGCCGGTGAAATGGCCGACATCAAACCGTTCCTGTCGGATGAGGTCTATGAAAGCTTTGCAATGGTGGTCGAAAATCGCCGCAGCCAAGGCTTGAGCGTCGAGGCGAAATTCATCGGTCTTCGCGAGCTGAAGCTGGAAGACGCCAATTATGACAGCGCCACCCAAACCGGCGAAGTGACCGTGCGCTTTGTGGGCGAGCTGACGTCCGTGGTGCGTGATAAAGGTGGCGATATCATTGAAGGCAACCCCAATGAGGTGAAGCCCCAGAAAGACATCTGGACCTTTGCGCGCAAGATGGGTGCAGACAATCCAAACTGGCAATTGGTCGCCACAGGCGGATGATTTTGCGGGGGCTGGCAATCGCGCTGGCCCTTTTGGCCGCGCCATCCTATGCGGGATTGGGGGATGAATTGCCCTCTGATGCCCGCGTGCGGGTGGTGGAGTTTGCGGATTTACCTGGCTGGGCCGAAGACGACCATGACGCGGCCCTGTCCGTGTTTATTGACACCTGTATTGACCTGGATGAACCGCTGTGGCGGCCGCTGTGCATTGTCGCGCAGCAGCAACGCTCTGGCCGTGCGTTTTTTGAGCTGTTTTTTCGCCCGGTGTTGATTGAAAATAACGTTGACCCGCTGTTCACCGCCTATTACGAGCCGGAAATTCTGGGTGCGCGCTATCAGTCCGACACCTATCGTTATCCGCTTTACCGCAAACCTCCAGAGCTCGATGCTGGCGAGGCGTTTGTGCCGCGCCGGATCATTGAAGAAGACGGGATTCTGCAGGGGCGCGGGTTGGAGATTGCCTGGGTGGCGGATCCGGTTGACCTGCAGTTTCTGCAAATTCAGGGGTCAGGACGTATTCGTTTACCGGACGGGTCTGCGATCCGTGTGGGCTATGGCGGCAACAATGGTCATGCCTTTAAATCACTGGGGAATGAACTGGTGCGTCGGGGGATTTATAACCGCCATCAAGTGTCCCAACAGGTGATCCGCAACTGGGTTCAGCGTAACCCGGTTGAGGGGCAGGATTTGCTGATGTCCAACCCCTCTTATGTGTTTTTCCGCAAAGTCTCACGCGTGCCGACGCACAAGGGCCCGCTTGGGGCGATGAACCGGTCGATCACTGCGCATCGGTCGCTTGCGGTTGATCCAAAATACACCCCGCTTGGCGCCCCGGTTTGGTTGGAGAAATCCGGGGCCGAGCCGTTTAATCGCCTGATGATCGCCCAAGATACCGGGGCGCGCGTAAAGGGTGCGCAGCGGGCGGATATCTTTTGGGGCACGGGGGTTGATGCGGGGGTTCTTGCGGGGAAAATACGTGATGGTGGCCGGATGCTGGTGCTGCTCCCCATTCAGCGCGCCTATGCGCTTGAGACGGAGGATTAGACCATGGCGCGTCGTCCCCGCGGGCTTAGCGAAGATGAAAAGATGTTGTGGAAGAGGGTGGCGGATAATACCGAACGGATGCACCCAATCCGAAAAGAAAAAGACCCTGTTTCGCCTGAAACCCTGTTTCAGCCGCCAAAATTGCCCGAGGTGAAACAGCCGAGATTTCGGATTGGTCAAACCGCAAAACCGCGCAGCAACCTGCATGATCTTGCCCCGACAATGGCAGAGCAGGTCGCCGCACAGCATGTGGCGATGGATCGCAAAACCTTTGGTAAAATGAAAAAGGGGCGACTGTCACCTGAGGCGCGTATTGACCTTCATGGCATGACCATTGCGCGTGCGCATCCGGTGCTGTTGCGCTTTATTTTGGATGCGGTGGCGGCCGAGCGGCGATTGGTCTTGGTGATCACCGGCAAAGGCAAACATCGCGACGAAGGCGGGCCCATCCCCGTGCGTCACGGCGTGCTGCGCCATCAGGTGCCGCATTGGTTGCATATGCCGCCGCTCAAACAGCACGTCTTGCAGATCTCCGAAGCGCATTTGAAACATGGTGGCCAAGGGGCCTATTACGTATATCTGCGCCGACTGCGGTGATTATTGCAACGAGTTCGGAATGATCAATTGTGTTGCATTTTGTACCACCAAAACAGTGCCGGGCAGCAAGCCAGGGCGATTGCTGGCGTCGCCACCATAGGCGCCGCCGATATCCGGGATACTGTTCAAAAGCCGCAAAAATGCAGGCGAGGCAAAGGCCACGTTGTGATCTTGCGCGCCGTCGCTAAAGGCTGACAGGTCCACAAGGGTCACGTTCAAATCTGCCAGTGGTTTAATGTCCGCGGTGTTGCCCAGCCGTTCAGATTGCCCGGTCAGCCCGGCTGACAGGCGCAATGCGCGATCTTTGGTCGATGAGAAAATGAAGAAAGGTTGTGGCAAATTGCCGATCCGCTTCACCTGTTGGCGAAAGATATCAATGTCAATGTCTGGCGACAGCAAAACCACGCCGCCAATTTTGTTGAGGGTGCGGGTTTTGCCCGCTATCGAAAGTTGGCGCAGGCTTTCCATTGTCAAAAGCGCGCCCATGGAATGCCCCACCAGCAGCACGTCTTTTGCCCCGGCTTGTGAAACAGTTTCGATCAAAGTTTCCAGCCCATCGCGTGCAAACAGCATGGAATCCCGGTCATAGCCATAGCCCAATGGGTGCCCCGCGCTGGGCCAGGAATAATGCACCGGCAAGAAGGGTAAATTCAGGTCTTCGACAAGCTGGGCAAAGCGGTACAGCCCCTCAGAAAACCGATTGTTGAACCCATGTACAAAGATCACCGCGACCCGCGCATCCCCGGTGCGGCCGCGCAATTCACGTTGGATGGCGGCCTGAAATTTGGCTTTGGTTTCATGCACGGCGAAGTCATCGACGAGAAAGTGTTTTTGCGGGCTTGGGGTCTTGCGATTGGGCCAAATCACACTGCCGGGTTCGCGGTCAGGCGGGATCGACACATCGACACTGCCGAGCATCAGTGTTTCGCCGCGTTTGCCAGAGGGAAAGCCGGTTTCATCAATATCGCGCGTTGTGCCGACAAAAATGCGCTGCACCTCACCCACCTCTCCCGCGCCTGCGTGAAAGGTCAGTTTGCCGCGCGGTGCACAGGCGGCAAGGGTAAGGATCAAGGCAATATGGATGATCAGGCGCAAATTATGTCTCCGAAATTAGGGTACGGATACAAGACTGCGCCTGATCTGACCAGTGATTACAGCACGTAGCGGCTGGTGTCGGTGGATTTGACCAGCTCGCCAAGGTTTTTATCAACAAAAGCCTGATCAACGGTCACGGATTCGCCGGCACGATCCGGGGCGCTGAAGCTCAGCTCTTCGAACACGCGTTCCAGCACGGTGTAAAGCCGCCGCGCCCCGATGTTTTCCACGTCACGGTTCACGTCTGCGGCAATTTTGGCCAGCGCCTTGATACCCTCTTCGGTGAAATCAACGGTGACCTTTTCGGTGCCCATCAATGCGGTGTATTGCAGGGTCAGCGCATTGTCGGTTTCGGTCAGGATGCGCACAAAATCCTCTTCGGTCAGGGCGCGAAGCTCCACCCGAATGGGCAAGCGTCCTTGCAATTCTGGCAATAGATCCGAGGGTTTAGCGATATGAAACGCACCAGATGCGATGAAAAGGATGTGGTCGGTTTTCACCGCGCCATGTTTGGTCGAAACGGTGGTGCCCTCGATCAAGGGCAGCAGATCGCGCTGTACACCTTCGCGGCTGACATCGCCGCCGCGGGCCTCTTGTCGGGCACATACCTTGTCGATCTCGTCCAGAAACACGATGCCGTTTTGCTCAACCGCTTCAAGGGCGGCTTTGGTCACGATCTCATCGTCCAACAGCTTGTCCGCCTCCTCACCCAGCAGCACATCATAGCTTTCGCGAACGGTCATTTTGCGGCGCGTGGTGCGTCCGCCCATGGCTTTGCCAAACATGTCGCCAAGGTTCAACATTCCCATGCCCTGCCCCGGTTGTCCCGGAATATCAAACATCTGCATTGGGTTGGAAGTGTCGGCGACATCCAGTTCAATCACCGTGTCATCCAGCAACCCATCACGCAGCTTTTTGCGGAACATTTCACGGGTGGCATCGCGCGCATCGGTGCCAGCAATCGCCTCGATCACACGTTCTTCGGCATTCGCTTCGGCCTTGGCGCGCACATCGTCGCGCATGTGTTCGCGGGTGGAGATGATCGCGGCGTCCACCAGATCGCGGATGATCTGTTCCACGTCGCGTCCCACGTATCCCACTTCGGTAAACTTGGTGGCCTCAACCTTTAGAAATGGCGCGCGGGCCAGTTTGGCCAAACGGCGCGAGATTTCGGTTTTGCCGACACCGGTTGGCCCGATCATCAGGATGTTCTTGGGATAGACCTCATCACGCAGATCATCACCCAATTGCTTGCGCCGCCAACGGTTGCGCAGCGCCACGGCCACGGCCCGTTTGGCGTCGTTCTGGCCGATGATAAACCGGTCAAGTTCCGATACGATTTCGCGGGGGGTTAGGTCGGTCATTTGCTGATTTCCTCAACCGTCAATTTGCCATTGGTATAGACGCAAATATCGGCGGCGATGGCCATGGCTTTGCGGGCAATCACTTCGGCGTCTGTTTCGCTGTCCATCAAACCGCGTGCGGCGGCGAGGGCGAAGTTGCCGCCAGATCCGATTGCGGCAATGTCATGTTCGGGCTCCAGCACGTCGCCCGCGCCGGTGATCACAAACAGGTCGGTGCCGTCGGTCACGATCAGCATCGCCTCAAGCTTTTGCAGGTACTTATCGGTGCGCCAGTCTTTGGCAAGTTCAACCGAGGCGCGGGCCAACTGGCCTGGCGTCGCTTCGAGTTTGGCTTCCAGCCGTTCAAGCAATGTAAACGCGTCCGCAGTGGACCCCGCAAACCCCGCCACCACATCAAATCCGCCGGGGGACAGTCTGCGCACCTTGCGCGCGGTTCCTTTGATCACGGTTTGGCCAAGGCTGACCTGTCCGTCACCTGCCACAACCACTTTTCCACCTTTGCGCACCCCGATGATGGTGGTGCCGTGCCAGCCGGGAAACTCGTTCTCTGCCATGTTGCCTCCGTTCGTTCGTATCCTATATGGACATGCGGCCGATGGGGGGCAAGGGTCAGACAGGTTCTTGTTCCCGGAATGCGCGATTGATAGCGTGCGCATATGGATGATCACCGGCTACACAAAAAGATCTTGCGGATTTATCTGAGCGACAACCGTTTGGCGCAGCTGCGCGCAGGCGGCTTTCATGTGGTGGCCCGGATCCGCGAAACGCTGGAGGCGCGCGGGTTTCGGGTGGAATTGCGCAGCAATAGTGACGAAGAGCGCCTGAAATCAGTCGCCCGCGCAGGTTACGCTTTATTCCTGATGGATGCCCCCTTGCATGACCGCGCGCTGACCTTGCGCAAAAGCTATTTTTTTCCGTTCTGGCGGTTGGAGAAATCTGACAAGCGGTGGGAGTTTGATGTTGCTCGAAAAACCTTTGCTCCGGGCGAAATAGACCCTGATATGGCGCAAAAATGGGCTGGTCGCTGGCGAGGGTATTTGTTTGATAAGACCAGCAAAGCGCCGCTTCCTGACCGGCCGATTTATATTGCTCTTCAGGGGCGTTTGCTGGCGCATCGCAGCTTTCAATCCATGTCCCCGATGGACATGATTAACGCCACAATTGCAGCCCATCCCGATGTGCCTATTCTGATAGGGCTGCATCCAAATGAAAGCTATTCAGATGCGGAATTGGCAGCGTTAGACACGCTTTCTGCGCAAAACCCACAGCTAAAAATTCAAACCGGTGGGATGGAGGACGCGTTGCGGGAATGTCGGTTTGTGGTCACCCAAAACTCATCCGCGGCCCTGATGGGCTATTTCTTTCACAAGCCTGCCGTGCTGTTCGGCAAGATCGATTTCCATCATCTCGGGCTAAATGTATATGCCCTCGGGGCGGCTGAGGCGCTGCGCTTGGCGCCGGGCCACGCCCCTGCCTTTGACCAATATCTCTATTGGTTCACCATGCAAAATGCGATCAAAGCAGACGAAGAGGATGTTCACGATCAAATTGCCAAGCGTCTAGCGGAACACGGTTGGCGGCTGGAATAGAGACTATTTCAGCCAGCCCCCAAGATTGCGTTTCGCCACGCCGACCAGTGCTTTGATATGTGCGTCATCGTCGTTGAGGCAGGGAATATATTTAAAGCTTTCGCCGCCTGCGTGAATAAACGCTTCCTGAATTTCCTCTTGAATTTCCTCAAGCGTTTCGATGCAGTCAGCAGAAAAGGCGGGGGCAATCACGGCAATGTTCTTTTTGCCCGCCTTGGCCAGTCGTGCAACCTCTTCCACCGTGTAGGGTTTCAGCCATTCTTCCGGTCCGAATACGGATTGGAACGTGGTCTTAATCTCAGCCTCATTCCAACCCAGCCGTTCGCGCAACAGGCGCGTGCCTTTTTGGCATTGGCAATGATAAGGGTCGCCTTCTGTCAAATAGCGGATGGGCATGCCGTGGTAGGAAACCACCAAAAGATCTGGGCGTTTGTCCAGCGCTGCATATCCCCGTTCAACCGACTGCGCCAGCGCATCCACATAGGCAGGATCGTCGAAATAGGGTTCAATCGTCCGCGCGGCAGGTTGCCATTTTTCTTTCATCAAGGCGCGGAAAAATTCGTCATTTGCGGTGCCGGATGTGGCCCCCGCATACTGTGGGTAAAGCGGGAAAAACAAGACCCTATCACAGCCGCTAGAGATCATTTCTTCGACTTTTGATTTGGTCGACGGGTTGCCGTAACGCATGCAGAAATCAACCATGACCTGATCGCCGTATTCTTCGGTCAGCACCGCTTTCAGTTTGGCAATCTGTTGTTTGGTGATGGTCATCAACGGGCTTTCACCCTCGGCCTCGTTCCAGATCGACTTATAGGCCGCGCCGGAGCTTTTAGGGCGTTTTGTCAGGATGATTGCTTGCAGGATCGGTTGCCATTTCCACGCTGGGTAATCAATGACGCGCTTGTCCGACAGAAACTCGCTCAGATACCGGCGCATTGACCAATAATCATACCCGTCCGGCGTGCCGAGATTGGCAAAAAGGATGCCAACTTTGCGGGGTTTGGTTTGTGGGTGATCTGACGGTTTTTCCATGATCATGGCTGGCTCCTGCGCGCTGTGTTGCTCACTGAGATAGCGGCTTTTGGGGTCGGGTCAATGGCGGCGGGTTCAATCGGGCAATTTTGTCTCATCCGTTCCTAAGACATCCGCCAGACGTGCGGCGGCAGATCCGGGGCGCAGCGGTTGGGGCTGGCTTGCGTCCGGGGCCCAACCGGTCAGGATGATGAGTTCGAAACTTGCGGAAATGCGGCCTTCTTCTGTGGTGAAATGCTGCTCGTAACGGGTATTCGCGGCATCAAAGAACCGGCGCGGCATGGTGCGAGTGTTGCGACTGGCCAGTGCGTTTCGTTCACCCATCCCACGCAGATCGCGCATTAAGGCATAAAGGTCACTATAGGTCACGTCGCGGGCCATACTGTCGGCAACAGGCAAGGCAAACCCGGCACGCTGCAACAGCGCGCCAAGGTCGCGGATCTCGCCCATTGGCGCCACGCGGGGGGACAGCCCGCCGAACATCTCGGTTTCTACCTCGGCCAGCACCGCGCGCAGTTCGGACAGGGTTTGACCGCCAAAGCAAACACCCAGCATCAAGCCATCGGGTTTCAACGCATGGCGGGCTTGGATCAGCTGGCCAATCGGGTCATTTGCCCAATGCAGGGACATGGCGTGAATCACGAGGTCATGTGCGCCGGGATTCAGGTCCAACACGTCCTGATCGGGCACAATTTTGGTATTTGGCAAGATTTCTGCCCAGATTTCCGGAAAACCTGTGATGACAGCGGGATTGGTAAACCCTCTGTTAACCATCATGAGGCGATCCTTAATCTCATCAACGGCCAGTTCCTGAAGGAACATGCCGTCCTTTGTCGCCCGCGTTCGGTTTTGCGCAAGGCGGTCAAGGTCGGTTAATTTCGGCGGGGTCTGGTTTGGTGGGGTCTGGGGCACATCTGTCATGGGCGCGGACCATAAGAGGAGCCACGGGAAATGCAAACAGCACTTAGCCTACTTTATCCGCCGCAATGCGTCAGCTGTGGCGATCTTGTCGATACAGACTTTGGCCTGTGCGGGGCGTGCTGGCGTCACACTCCGTTTATCGAGGGGCTGGTGTGTGATCTTTGCGGTTGTCCTTTGCCGGGCGAAGGGGATGGCGAGGTGGTGCATTGCGACGATTGCATGCAGACAGACCGCCCTTGGTCCCACGGACGGTCCGCTTTGATATATAAGGCAAACGCGCGGCGTATTGTTTTGTCGCTGAAGCACGGGGACCGCACGGATCTTGCACGGCCAGCAGCGGGATGGATGGCGCGCGCGGTCAAACCGATCTTGCAAGAGGAGGCTGTGTTTGTCCCGATCCCGTCCCATTGGACCCGGCTTTTTCAGCGCCGGTACAATCAGGCGGCGGAACTGGCCAAGGCGCTGTCGGGGCGGCTTGGGATGGGCTATATGCCCGATGCGTTGATCCGCCCAAGACGCACGCAGGTTCATGATGGTTTGTCGTCGGATGACAGGTTTTCCAACATGCAGGACGCCATTCGCCCGCACCCCAAACGTGGCGCGCTTATTGCTGGTCGCGATATTGTGTTGGTGGATGATGTGATGACATCTGGTGCTACTTTTACAGCCGCTGCAAGGGCATGCCATACGGCTGACGCGCGATCCGTCTGTGTCTTGTCGCTCGCGCGTGTTGTGAAAGGGGGGTAATGCCCTATATATCCTTGGCAACAAAGCTGAGGATACTCATGAAAACGGTCACCATCTATACCAGCGCGATGTGCGGATTTTGCCACGCTGCCAAGCGCCTGCTAACTCAAAAAGACATTGCCTTTGACGAGATTGACGTGGGCTTTAGCCCTGACAGACGCCAAGAAATGATGGCGCGCGCGCATGGTCGCCATACGGTGCCACAGATTTTTGTAGGCGACACCCATGTGGGCGGATGTGACGATCTTTATGATCTGGAGCGGTCCGGCAAGCTTGATCCCCTTTTGGCGGGGGCGGCGTAATGCGCGTTGGGCTGATCCAAATGACGTCGGGCGAGGATGCAGACGCAAACCTTGCCACCACACTTGCTGGGCTGCGCGAAGCGGCGTCCGGCGGGGCGACATTTGTGCTGACGCCCGAGGTGACAAATATCTTGTCCTCCAGCCGCAAGATCCAAGAGGCTGCGATTTCGCATGAGGAAGAGTGTGGTTTTCTGACGACCGTCCAGAACGAGGCCAAGGCGCTGGGCGTTTGGGTTCTTTTGGGCTCGCTTGCAGTGAAAACCCATGACCCGGACGGGCGTTTCGCCAATCGGTCGTTTCTGATTTCCCCCGCGGGGGATATCACCGCGCGCTACGACAAAATCCACATGTTTGATGTGGAAATTGATGCGCAGGAATCCTATCGCGAAAGCGCGCATTATCGCCCGGGCACCCGCGCGGTGGTGGCACGTACGGACTTTGCCCAGATTGGTATGACAATTTGCTATGACGTGCGCTTTCCCCATTTGCACCGCGCTTTGGCACATGCAGGGGCGAAAATCATCACGGTGCCTGCGGCGTTTTCGCCGGTCACCGGGCTCGCGCATTGGGAAAGCCTGTTGCGCGCACGGGCCATTGAAACGGGCTGTTTCGTGTTGGCGCCGGCGCAAACCGGGCAAAATGCGCCGGGCAGATCCACCCACGGCCACTCGCTTGTCATTTCGCCTTGGGGTGAGATTTTGGCGGATGCGGGAAAAAAACCCGGCGTAACACTGGCCGATCTAGACCTTGATGCGGTAAAGCAAGCGAGAGGGCGCGTGCCTTCGCTGACCCACGACCGTGATTTTGAAGGACCATGATGGCAGATGCATCCACCGATAACCTGTCCGTCGCGCTGTTCAGCGAGATGTTCATGGCCGACCAACTGGCGCGAAATCGATTGTCCAAGGCGTTGCCAAAAGGGATGGAGTTGAGCCATTTTTCCGTGCTGAACCACCTTGCGCGTTCTGGCGAAGAGAAAAGCCCGGCGCAATTGGCCAAGGCCTTTCACGTGACGCGCGGCGCGATGACCAACACGTTGAACAAGTTGGAATGGGCGGGGCATATTCACATTCGCCCTGATTGGGATGATGCGCGGCGCAAGTTCGTGACCATTTCGCCAGCCGGCAAGCGCGCCCGCGATGCGGCGCTGCAGTCGATCACGCCGATCATTGGAAATATGGTCACGAAAATCGGTGCGGATAAGATCAAACAGGCGCTTCCGGTGTTGCGAGAAATGCGCCAATTGTTAAGCGATCTGGAATGAAAACGCTGGAGTTTTCCAGCGATTTGATGGTCTTAACGGGCCAGACCGAGGTGACGCACCACCCTGACCGCACCGTACAGATCAGCCCGGATGAGCCCAATTTTTGGTTCGGAAATCGGGTGATTTTTCACGATGCGCCAACCGACGGACAGGCGTTGATCGCACAGTTTCATCAAGACGTCCCTGATGCGGCCCACATCTGTGTGACCTGGGACATTCCGAACTTGGAACTTGCGCCAATTGAGCGGTTGTTTGAGGGCACGGGACTAAAGGTGGAACAGGGCGACACACTGACCCTGTCTGGCGCGCTTCACCGAACAGCTCCGCCCGAAGGGATTGCGATCCGTCCGCTGATTTCGCCTGAGGATTGGCGTCAATCTGAGGACATTTGTTTCACGGAACAGATGCGCGATGGTCTGCCGGAAAAAGGAATGCGTAACTTTTTGGAAAACCGCAGTCGCGCGCGACAAGAGCAGATTGCCAAAGGTTTGGGGCAGTGGTTTGGCGCGTTTTCAGGGGATAAATTGGCCGGGGACATGGGGATTTTCCATGACGCACGCGTGATCCGTTATCAATCGGTGCAAACCCATGATGATTTTCGCCGGCGCGGTGTGTGTTCGTCTTTGCTCTGTGCCAGCCTGGATTGGGCCCGCGAACGTGCGCCCGACGCAATTCCAGTGATTGTTGCGATTGCCGACAGTGATGCGGGGCGGCTGTATCGTCGAGCTGGATTTGAGTTGGCGCAAACCACCATCAGCGCCTATCGCCCGCCGCTTGATTAATCTTTGCCCGCTGCGCGGCGCATGCGACGGATAGAGCGGTTCATGATCAGCTGACGTTCTGAAATGGTTTCATCAAGGCTCAGCCGTTTGCGTTCAATCCGTTCCTCTAGCACCCGAAGGCGATGAACCTCGTCATCCTTCACGTATTCCCGCCATGCGGCACGGGAATCATTGGGGGGATCATTGGGCGGGCAAGGGGGCTGCTTCATCCGAATATGGCTCTTTTGTGTGTAGCTGGTGCCGCTATACGTGAGATGCGGATTAATGCGCGGGCTTCACGCTGGCGGTCACGTAATTCACCGACAGGTCACGATCAGAGATGGACCACTGCCAGGTGATGGGATTGAACACAAACCCTTTGCGGTCCACGACGCGCAGCAGGCTTTCGGCGATCAGATCCTCCAGTTCATCCGGGGTGATGAATTTTGACCATTCATGGGTGCCTTTGGGCAACCAACGCATCACATGTTCCGCGCCGACAATCGCCACCATAAAGCTTTTTGGATTGCGGTTGATGGTGGAACACAAAAGCAGCCCGCCGGGCTTCAAAAGCTGCTGACATGAGGTGAGAAAGGCAAGCGGGTCGGCGACATGTTCAACCACTTCCATATTCAAAACCACATCGAATCGCTCGCCTGAGGCTTCAATCGCTTCCGCCGTTGTGTGGCGATAATCAATGGTCAGCCCCATTTCATCGGCATGGGTTTGTGCCACGGGAATGTTGCGTTCGGTGGCATCCGCGCCAACAACCTCGGCCCCTAAACGCGCCATGGGTTCGGACAAAAGCCCACCACCACAACCAATATCGAGGATTCTGAGCCCAGCAAACGGTGCCTCATCCGTCAAATCCCGGCCAAATTCTGCTGCGATCTGGCTGGTGATGTAATCCAGCCGCACCGGGTTCATCATATGCAGCGGCTTAAACTTGCCGGTCGGATCCCACCATTCCGCCGCCATAGCAGCAAATTTCTCAACTTCGGACGGGTCAACAGAGCTTTGGGTCATCTCGCGTCTTTCTGATAGCAGGGACATCAAGGGCATTATATAGTATCCCTATGGACAAGGCCTCAGGAAAAAACAGCGCAGCCGGAGGGCTGTACCCCCCGATCGAACCTTACGATCGGCATATGCTGGATGTGGGCGACGGCCACAAGATCTATGTTGAACAATGCGGCAACCCCGATGGGATGCCGGTTGTGATTTTTCACGGTGGTCCCGGTGGCGGATGTTCGCCGCAGATGCGCCGGTTTTTCGACCCCAACACCTATCGCATCATCCTGTTTGATCAGCGCGGCTGTGGACGTTCGCGGCCACATGCTGAGGTGACGGATAACACCACCTGGCATCTGGTGGCCGATATTGAACATATTCGCCTGACGCTGGGCGTGGACCGCTGGATTGTATTTGGCGGCAGTTGGGGGGCGACGCTGGGGCTGATTTACGCGCAATCCCATCCGGGTCGGGTTGCGTGGCTGGTTCTGCGCGGTGTGTTTCTGGCGACAAAATCCGAATTGGATTGGTTTTACGGCGGTGGTGCGGGCCGGTTCTGGCCCGAACTGTGGGAGGAATTTTCCGCCCTCGTGCCCGAGGACGAACATCACGACATGATCGGTGCCTATAATAAACGCCTTTTTTCAGGCACTTACCGCGAAGAGGTGCGGTTTGCCAAGGCGTGGGCCGGGTGGGAAAACGCGCTGGCCTCGATCCAAAACCGCGGCCATATGATTGATGCACCCGCAGAATATGCCCGTGCCTTTGCCCGGCTTGAGAACCATTATTTTGCGAATAACGCTTGGCTGGACGAAGGGCAGATCTTGCGCGATATGCCCAAGATTGCCCATGTTCCGGGTACGATTGTACAAGGGCGGCATGATATGATTTGCCCCCCGCAGGCAGCGCATAAATTACATAAACGCTGGCCCAGCTCGACCCTGCGCATGGTGCATTTCGCGGGCCACGCCCTGTCGGAACGTGGTGTCACCGAAGAGCTGACGCATACGATGGATAAACTGGCCCGCCAACGTTCAACCCTCGGCCTGTAACGGCGGGTATCTGCGAGTGTGGGTTTCTTGCGCATAAAGCTGTCGCAAAGGCGTAACCAATCATCATTGAATCCCAGTTTGCAAGGCCGATGCGCTTTGCGTTGGCGACAAGAAAAGGCATATTTCATGACCGACCTGTCGTAAGGGCAACCCAACCCGACCGAGGCCGCACAAATCGGCGCGTTGCTGGCCCCCTTTGTGGGGGCGGATCCGGACCTGGTGTTGGTGGCCCGACAGCGGGCAAAGCGCAATAACATATTGGCCAAACGCTGGGCGTCGAAATTTTCCAATAAGCTGCGCGGTGCGGAGCTAATGGGCGGCACGCGCGACAGTGGTTGCGGGCCAAAGGCGTTCCGCCGCACGGCTTATCTGGAGCTTCCGTATTTCGATCATATGCACCGTTATCTGCCAGCGTTGTTTCTGCGAGAGGGTTGGAAAATTGAGTGAGCGATATCTGAACCACGACTCCAATTTGCGTCGAGGGTAAGGGGACGCCCCAGCTCTTCCATCATCTTTTCTCTGAAAACCTCTGCCGGTGTCTTCCATCCAAGACATCTGCGAGGCGTATTGTTGAGCCGATCGCAGATTGCTTTCATGTTCTCGTCTGTGATCGATCGGATGTCGCGTTTTCGCGGCAGCCATCTTAGGACGCGTTGGTTGGTGATTTCTGCGGTGCCTTTCTGCCAAGGACTGGAGGGATCATAGAACCAGGCCTGCGTCCCGATCCCAGCCTGTAGGTGTGGCCAACTGACGAACTTGGTGCCACGGTCAAAGGTGAGTGACGTCATCCGGGCGGGGTTGTTGTGGCCTGCGAAGGGTGCCTGACCCAGGACGCAGCACCCCAGCAGGTGAGCCTGTATCGGTCTGATCGGTTCGGAGTGTGGACGGCGGATGCGCTGAAGTAGCGTCGGTTGCACACATCCCACCTGTCACGATTTGCCCATGCCCCTTGTGTGAAAGCCCCCTTCCTCGCAGACTGATCAGACAGCCAATCTGTATCGGGAGGAACGACCATGACGGATCAGCCAAAAATCGAAGCGCGTGACAACGGCCCATTGGTCGGCAAGGATGTCAGCCAAATGGTGGGCGAAGACGGTGCCGCCATGGAGTGTAAACCGGTCATGGGCCTGTGCCGCTGCGGCCATTCGAAAAACAAACCCTATTGTGATGGCAGCCATGTGGATGCCGGGTTTGACAGTGCGCTGGGCAAACCGGCAGGTCGTGATCGGCTGATTGAATACACTGGGACCGAGGCCAATGTGTTCTACAACCCAATGCTTTGTTCGCACGCCGCAGAATGTGGACGCATCGCCAAGAACATCTTTGACACGACGAAGAAACCTTGGGTTCAGCCGGACAATGGCACAATGGAGGAGCTGCGCGCCGTGGTTGCCGCCTGCCCCTCTGGTGCGCTGAGTTTGAAAGGCACAGACGGGATGCCCGCGCATCTGACCGGGGATGTGCCGAAAATCACCGTTGAGAAAAACGGGCCGCTTTGGGTGGAAAACATCACCCCACCCGCCGACCCCACCGGCCAAGGGCAAACGGCTGAGAAATATGTGCTCTGCCGCTGTGGTCTGTCCGGCAATAAACCCTTTTGCGATGGCACGCACAGCGATGCGGGTTGGAAAAGCGAGGGGTGATCCCTATCTCTTCTTACATTGCTTAAGGAGGGTTTGATGATCGATTCTGCAACATTTTGGAATAAAGCCGCCGAGAAATACGCGCGCGACCCAATTAAAAATATGGCGAATTATGAGTACAAGCTCGCCAAAACACGCGAGCATTTTCGCCCCGATATGCGCGTGCTGGAATTTGCCTGTGGCACGGGGTCGACCGCCCTGTTGCACGCCCCACATGTCGCCAGCTATCACGCGGTTGATATCTCATCCGAGATGATCCGCATTGCCCGAGCAAAAGAAGGGGCGGAGCAGGTAGAGTTTGAGGTCGCAGATTTTGATACGATGCCGCTCGCGCCGGAAAGCGTAGATATGGTGCAAGCGCATTCCATCCTGCATTTGCTGACAGATCCTGCGACGACGATCCATAAGGTCTTTGCCACGCTGAAACCCGGCGGCGTCTTTGTCAGCTCCACCGCGTGTTTGCGGCGGATCTGGCCGCTGCGTTTGATCGCGCCGATTGGCCAGATGCTTGGCAAATTTCCACATATTGCGTTTTTCAGCGAAGATGACCTGCGCAAGATGATGGTTGAGGCCGGGTTTGAGATTGTCGAAGATTGGCAGCCAAAAGGTGGAATCACCGGGCTGTTTCTGATTGTCCGCAAACCGGAATAGGCGCAGGAATTTGGCATAAAAGGGGGCGGTTCACCTGCCCCCTTGCAATTCCCGCCAAACCCGCCTATATCCCTTTTCAACAGCGGAGCGTCGGGGTCCAAACCCGGAGCACCACCGGAAATTCCAACGGGCCCGCTGGCCCGTTTTTTTGTTTTGGGGGATCGGCATCGGCTTTGATCTGACCGGCCCCAGCAAGGAGAGTATCGTGACCGACTTGGTTGCCAAGACATCAATTGATCAGCGTCTTGCTGGTCTGGCCCAGCCCGCGATTGAGGATATGGGTTTTGAACTGGTGCGCCTGCGCCTGATGGGTGGCAATACGCCCACGTTGCAAGTTATGGCCGAACGTCCCGATGGCGGGATTGAGGTGGATGAATGCGCGCAAATCTCAACCGCGATCAGCGCCATCTTTGATGTCGAAGACCCGATTGAGGACAATTATACGCTCGAAGTTGGCTCCCCCGGCATCGATCGCCCGCTGACGCGGCTGAAGGATTTCGACACCTGGCAGGGGCATACCGCCAAGATCGAAACCACCGAGCTGATCGACGGCCGCAAGCGTTTCAAAGGCACCTTGATGGGTGTTGAAGACCAAGACGTTCTCATTGAGATCGAAAATCAGGGTGAGATGGTCACCATTGGTTTGAAATTTGACTGGTTGGCGGATGCCAAGCTGGTCATGACCGATGAACTCATTCGCGAGGTGCTGCGCGCCCGTAAGGATGCAGGCCAGATCGATGAAGCCCAATTTGATGAAATTCAAGAAATCACCGGTTCTGAGGAGGACTGACCATGGCAATCACTTCCGCCAACCAGCTTGAGCTGTTGCAAACCGCCGAGGCTGTTGCCCGCGAAAAGATGATCGACCCCGGTCTGGTCATCGAAGCAATGGAAGAAAGCCTCGCACGGGCTGCAAAATCGCGTTACGGCGCCGAAATGGACATCCGTGTGAACATTGACCGCAAAACCGGTCGTGCGACATTTACCCGTGTGCGCACCGTTGTGGCGGATGACGAGCTGGAAAACTATCAGGCCGAATTCACCGTGGATCAGGCCAAAGAATACATGGAAAACCCAGAAGTGGGTGCCACGTTTAGCGAAGAAGTGCCGCCGGTTGAAATGGGTCGGATCGCCGCCCAATCCGCCAAGCAAGTGATCTTGCAAAAGGTGCGTGAAGCGGAACGTGATCGTCAGTTCGAAGAATTCAAAGACCGCGTTGGCACCATTATCAATGGTCAGGTCAAGCGCGAAGAATATGGCAATGTGATCGTGGATGTGGGCTCTGGCGAGGCCATTCTGCGACGCAACGAGAAAATTGGCCGCGAAAGCTATCGCCCTAACGACCGTATCCGTTGCTATGTCAAAGATGTGCGCCGCGAGACCCGTGGCCCGCAAATCTTCCTGTCACGGACCGCGCCGGAATTCATGGCTGAGCTCTTCAAAATGGAAGTGCCGGAAATCTATGACAATATCATCGAGATCAAAGCCGTGGCCCGTGACCCCGGTTCGCGCGCAAAGATCGCTGTGATTTCTTATGATGGTTCGATTGACCCTGTCGGCGCCTGTGTTGGTATGCGTGGTTCGCGTGTTCAGGCTGTTGTGAACGAGCTTCAGGGCGAAAAGATTGACATCATTCCTTGGAATGAAGATCAGCCAACCTTCCTTGTGAATGCGCTGCAGCCGGCCGAAGTGTCGAAAGTTGTGTTGGACGAAGAGGCTGGCAAGATCGAAGTTGTTGTGCCTGATGAGCAATTGTCGCTGGCGATTGGCCGTCGTGGTCAGAACGTGCGTCTGGCCAGCCAGCTGACCGCGCTGGACATCGACATCGTAACCGAAGCCGAAGAGAGTGAGCGCCGTCAGAAAGAATTCGCCGTGCGCACGAAACTGTTCATGGACACGCTGGATCTGGACGAATTCTTTGCCCAGCTTCTGGTCTCAGAGGGCTTTAGCAACCTCGAAGAGGTGGCCTATGTTGAGGTGGACGAGCTGTTGGTGATCGACGGTGTGGACGAAGACACCGCTGGTGAACTTCAGGCCCGCGCCCGTGATATTCTGGAAGCCCAAGCCACTAAGGCACTGGATGCTGCCCGCGCGCTGGGCGCCGAAGATAGCCTGATCACATTCGAAGGTCTGACCCCGCAAATGGTCGAAGCTTTGGCCGAAGATGGCGTGAAATCGCTGGAAGATTTTGCAACTTGTGCAGACTGGGAACTGGCCGGTGGCTGGACCACAGTCAATGGCGAGCGCGTGAAAGATGACGGTTCGCTTGAGAAATTCGGCATGACGCTGGAAACCGCACAAGACATGGTGATGACGGCCCGTATCATGTTGGGTTGGGTTGACCCGGAAGAGCTGGACACCGCAGAAGCGGAAGACGGCGAAACAACTGAGGAGGCTGGGGCCTGATCTCAGGTCTCAGGAGTGGCGCCATGACGCGCGGTGGATCCAAATCGCGGCCCGAAGAGCCGGAACGCAAGTGCATTGTCACTGGTGAGGTCGCGCCCAAAACGGGCCTGATCCGCTTTGTGGTCAGCCCGGATGGCATGGCTGTGCCCGATCTGTTGGGCAAGCTTCCCGGTCGCGGCATTTACGTGTCGGCCCAGCGGGCGGCGATTGCCACGGCGATCAACAAAGGGCTGTTTTCGCGATCTGCGAAACAGCAGGTCTCGGTGCCCGATGGGTTGTTGGATATGCTGGTGCGCGGCCACGCGAACCGTGTGGTTCACCTGATTTCGCTGGCGCGCAAAGCCGGCGGTGCGGTGGCCGGATATGAAAAGGTAAAGGATTGGCTGTCGAAAGAGCAAGCCTATGTCCTGATCCAGGCGTCGGATGGGTCCGAGCGCCAAAAATCGAAACTGCGCCCCCCTTCGGTGCGTGACCGCTATATCGACTGTTTGACCGGGGATGAACTCGGTCAGGCGTTCGGGCGGGAAAATGTCATACATGGCGCGCTAGCGTCTGGTGGTTTGGCCTTCCGTGTTGTAGAGGAAGCGGTGAAACTATCAGCGTTGCGTGCAAATGAGAGCGACGGCGGCAAGGGCCGCCGGAAAGGTACGAAGTCCAGATGAGCGATAATGACGGCAAAAAGACCCTGGGACTGCGCGGTGGAGCCCGCCCCGGTCAAGTGAAGCAGAGCTTCAGCCATGGGCGCACGAAAAACGTCGTGGTGGAAACGAAACGCAAACGTGTTGTCGTACCCAAGCCGGGTGCGGCCGCTGGTGGTGGTGCATCCCCAACCAAGGGTGATCCGCGCAAACGTCCCGCTGGGATTACGGATGCCGAGCTTGATCGCCGGATGAAAGCCCTTCAGGCCGCCAAGGCCCGCGAAGTGGAAGAGACCGCCAAGCGCGAAGCCGATGAAAAGGCCCGTGAAGAAGAGCGTAATCGCCGTCGCGAAGAAGCCGAGACCAAAGAGCGCGAAGAGCGCGAGCGTGAAGAAGCGCTGAAAGCCAAGGCTGAAGAAGAAGATCGCAAAAAGCGTGAAGCTGAAGAAGCCAAGGCGCGTGCGAAGGCACCTGCCGCCCCTGTTGTCAAAGATGATCCTGCTGCGGCCCAAGCGGCCGAAGCACGCGGCGCCAAGGCACCGTCGGGCGTTGCGCGCAAGCAAGCTGATCGTGGCAACACGCCAAACAACAACGATGCGGATCGTCAAAACCGCGGCAAAGGTGCGCGTGACGACAACCGTCGTTCAGGCAAGCTGACCCTGAACCAGGCGCTGTCTGGGGATCGTGGTCGCCAACGCTCGGTTGCTTCGATGCGCCGTCAGCAAGAACGCGCCCGTCAGAAAGCCATGGGCAATGTCGAGCGTGAAAAGGTTATTCGCGACGTAAAAGTTCCAGAGGCCATCGTGGTGTCGGAACTGGCAAACCGGATGTCCGAACGCGTGGCTGACGTTGTGAAGTCGCTCATGAAAATGGGTATGATGGTCACGCAGAACCAATCAATTGACGCGGATACCGCGGAATTGATCATCGAAGAGTTCGGCCACACCATCGTTCGCGTGTCGGATGCGGATGTGGAAGACGTGATCCACACCATCGAAGACAAAGACGAAGACCTGTCGCCACGTGCGCCTGTGATCACCATCATGGGTCACGTTGACCACGGTAAAACCTCGCTTCTGGATGCGATCCGGAATGCGAAAGTGACCGCAGGTGAAGCCGGTGGGATTACCCAGCATATCGGTGCGTATCAGGTTGTCACAGACGATGGCGCGCTTTTGTCGTTCCTCGACACACCTGGCCACGCAGCCTTTACCTCGATGCGGGCCCGTGGCGCGCAGGTGACGGATATTGTTGTGCTGGTTGTTGCGGCGGATGACGCCGTGATGCCGCAGACCATCGAAGCCATCAATCACGCAAAAGCGGCCCAGGTGCCGATGATTGTTGCGATCAACAAATGCGATAAACCTGATGCGAACCCAGACAAAGTCCGCACCGACCTGCTTCAGCACGAAGTGATCGTTGAGAAAATGTCAGGTGACGTGCAGGACGTCGAAGTGTCCGCCAAAACCGGCAAAGGTCTGGATGAACTGCTTGAGGCCATCGCGCTGCAGGCGGAAGTTCTTGAACTGAAAGCCAACCCAGATCGCGCCGCTGCGGGTGCTGTGATCGAAGCCCAGCTTGATGTTGGTCGCGGTCCGGTTGCCACGGTTCTGGTGCAAAACGGAACGCTGAAACAGGGTGATATCTTTGTTGTGGGCGAGCAGTACGGCCGTGTCCGAGCGCTTGTGAACGACAAAGGTGACCGTGTTGCCGAGGCTGGTCCGTCAGTTCCGGTTGAGGTTCTTGGCCTGAACGGCACGCCAGAAGCAGGCGACGTGTTGAACGTGGTTGAGACCGAAGCGCAAGCCCGTGAAATCGCTGAATACCGTGCCCACGCTGCGAAAGACAAACGTGCCGCCGCCGGTGCTGCGACCACGCTTGAGCAGATGATGGCCAAGGCGAAAGCCGATCAGGATGTGGCTGAATTGCCAATTCTTGTGAAAGCGGACGTACAAGGTTCTGCCGAAGCGATCGTTCAGGCGATGGAAAAAATCGGCAACGACGAAGTGCGTGTGCGCGTGCTGCACTATGGTGTGGGCGCGATCACGGAATCAGACATCGGTCTGGCCGAAGCATCGGGTGCACCTGTGATTGGCTTTAACGTGCGGGCAAACACCCCGGCGCGGAATTCTGCCAACCAGAAGGGCGTGGAAATCCGCTATTACTCGGTCATCTATGACCTTGTGGATGACGTGAAAGCGGCGGCTTCCGGTCTGTTGTCGGCTGAAGTTCGCGAAAACTTCATCGGCTACTCGGAAATCCGCGAAGTCTTTAAAGTGTCGAATGTCGGCAAGGTTGCTGGTTGTTTGGTCACCGAAGGTGTGGCGCGTCGTTCGGCAGGTGTCCGCCTGTTGCGTGACAACGTGGTGATCCACGAAGGCACACTGAAGACGCTGAAACGCTTCAAAGACGAAGTGAAAGAAGTGTTGTCCGGCCAAGAATGCGGCATGGCGTTTGAGAACTACGAAGACATCCGCCCCGGCGATGTGATCGAGATCTTTGAACGTGAAGAAGTGGCCCGTTCGCTGACCTAAAGTGGGGTGCCCTTCGGGGCACTTTCGTCAAGACAAAGAAAAAGGGACGGCCCAGCGCCGTCCCTTTTTGTATTGGTGAGTGATCGTTACGCTGCTTTTGCTTGCGCAACTGGGCGTCCTGTATAGATCCGGTCATCGACACGGACCACAATTCGGCCGTCTTTCAGGGCTTTTACGAATTGGCCTTGGACCATAACGCAACTGCCCAACATGATCGTTCTCATCATGACTAATCCCCCTTAGTCATTGTGGGTAATGCAACCATGCCACGAATTCGGAGGTTAACCTAGAGTTTTTGTAAAATGCGCCGAAAACTACAGTAATTCGCGCAAAACCGGGATCAGGGGCAAGTCTGCCGGGGGCATCGGAAAGTCGCGAAGCGCCTCTGGGCGCACCCATTTCAGCACTTGGCCCTCGCGTGGACGCGGCTGACCTTGCCATTTTCGACAAGCAAAAACGGGCATCAACAGATGAAAATCATCATAAGCGTGGCTGGCGAAGGTCAGCGGGGCAAGGCAGGACGCCCAGGTGTCGATGCCCAATTCCTCATGCAATTCACGGATCAGGGCGTGTTCCGGTGTTTCGCCGGGTTCAATCTTGCCACCGGGGAATTCCCACAGACCAGCCATGGATTTGCCCTCAGGGCGTTGGGCCAGCAACACTCGCCCATCGGCATCAATCAGCGCAACTGCGGATACAAGCACAACCTTGGTGGTCATTGGGGTGTTCTCCTGCGTTCGGGTCGGATATTTTCTAGAAAACTAGTTTTCTGGTTTTCTGGTTTTATGACCGATAGTCCGCGTTGATTTGGATGTAAGCATGGGTTAAATCGCAGGTCCAAACCTTGGTTTGCCCATTGCCGATGCCGAAATCAACATGGATGACCAACTCGTCGTTTTTCATGTAATCTGCGCCCTGCTCTTCGCGATAGTCAGGCGAGACAAAGCCCTTTTCAGCAACAAGAATGTCACCAAAGGAAATCGACAACTTGTCACGTTCCGCATAGGCGCCGGATTTGCCAATGGCGGCCACCACGCGGCCCCAATTGGGATCTTCGCCCGCAATGGCGGTTTTCACCAGCGGTGAATTGGCGATGGCGAGCGCATGGGTCTTGGCCTCTGCGTCGGATTTTGCGCCTGTGACATACACCTCGACAAACTTTGTGGCCCCTTCACCGTCACGTACAACTTGGTGGGCGAGGTCGAGCATGACGGTGTTCAGTGCCGCACGGAAGTCAGCGTTGCCTTGGTCAACCTCCACGCCTGAGGCGCCGGTTGCCGCCAGCAAAAGCGTGTCCGAGGTTGATGTGTCGCTGTCGACGGTGATGGCGTTAAAGCTGGTGTCGGTCAGCTCTGACAGCATCGCTTGCAGATCGTCTTGGGCAATTTTGGCGTCGGTGAAAATGAACACCAGCATTGTCGCCATGTCGGGCGCGATCATGCCGGACCCTTTGGCGATTCCTGCAATATGCACCAAGCGATCACCGATTTTGACTTCGGCTTTTGCGCCCTTGGCGAAGGTGTCGGTGGTGCGGATGGCCTGCGCGGCGGCCTCCATGCCGTCGGGAACCAAGGTCCCCTTCAGCTCGTCCATACGCGCGATGATCTTGTCGTGGGGCAGAGGTTCGCCGATCACCCCGGTTGAGGCAGAAAAGACGCGCGACTGTGGCACACCCAAGGTGTCAGCCACGGATTTGGTGATCGCATCAACCGTGATTTCGCCGGCTTTCCCGGTGAATGCGTTGGAGTTGCCTGCATTGACCACAAATGCCGCGCCTTCATCAGCGGATCCACCCAGCTTGGCCTGACAATCCAATACGGGGGCGGACCGGGTTGAGGACTTGGTGAATGTGCCTGCAATTGTGCTTCCGGGGGCCAGTTCCGCCAACATCACATCGAGACGATCTTTGTATTTCACTCCGGCCTTAACGGCGGCAAACCGCGCGCCCGCAATCACGGGCAAATCGGGAAAAGCGGCGGGGGCAAGCGGCGCGATCTCATTTACATGATTGCTTGCGACCAACAGCTTTTTGCGGAGCTTTTTGACCTTTTTCTTCAACTGGGCAATTTTTTTGGTTTTTCCCATGTCGATCCCCTTAATTGCTGAGCAGTGACAGATTGCTGAGGGCGTCCGGGTTGATGGTTTCAAGATCAATCCGTTCAATTTTTGCCGCTTCCAACAGTTTGGCGACAGCTTGTTCCACCGCGTCGTTTTCGATCTGAAGCGCCAGTTCTTCGCGCACCTCTTCAAGGGGCGGGGCACCCTTCAGGCGTTCCCCCATCAGCTTGACCACATGCCAGCCAAATTGCGTCTCAACCGGTTCCGATACCTGACCGGGCTCCAGTGTTAAAACAGCATCTTCAAACGGTTTCACCATCATGCCGGGGCCAAACCAACCCAAATCACCACCATTGGGACCAGAGGGACCGGTTGAAAACTCTTTCGCAAGTTCAGAAAAATCGGCGTCTTCCGACAGTTTCTTGATCAGGTCGAGCGCTTCGTCTTTGGTTTCAACCAAAATATGTGCTGCGTGGAATTCTTGGGTCGGTTCCGCACCTGCATATGTGGCGTCATAGGCCATTTGCAGCGCTTCTTCGGTCACGGCGGTTGAAATCAGTTCCTGCACCTTTTCGGTGGCGACCATCGACCGACGCTGGTTTTCCAGTTCAATTTCGGCGCGGCGGCTAAGTTCGCCCATCGCTTGACCCAACACGGTTTGTTGGATCACTTGTTCCAGAAGCCCTTGAATAAGAACGTCATTTGGCAGTCCTTGGTATTGCTGGGGCAGGGCCTGACGGGCGACAATCAGATGGCCAAGGGTGATGTCGTCGCCATTTACTGATGCCAGAACCGTGGCGCCGGTGGCGTCGATTTTAGCAACTTCTGCTGCTGCGGGCTGTTCTGTTTGCGCGGGCGCGTCGCCGGTTGGCTGTGTATCTTCGGCAAATCCCGGCAGACAAAGCGACAGCGACAGGGCTGACCCCAGTAAAAAAGCGTTGCGTTTCAACATGGATTTCTCCTTCAGAGCGCGCCAGTTCCCCCGGCAACATTGACAGTTTTGCACCTGACGCTTACATCGCATTGAGGCTTGAGAGCGCTGGTTCTTGAGGTCCTAGATAGGGGGCCAGACGAGGACGGGCAAGAACCCTCTGGTCCAACCAGCGACAAACCCCATTGAGGCACAAAAATATGCTTGGAAAAATCGCGCGCAAAGTCTTTGGAACGCCCAATGACCGCAAGGTCAAGGCCACCCGACCCGTCGTGGATAAGATCAACGCGCTTGAGGAAGAATTTGCCGCCCTCACCGACGAGGGCATCAAGGCCAAAACCGATGTGCTAAAGGCGCGTGTGGCGGATGGCGAGAAATTGGACGACATCCTGCCCGAGGCCTTTGCGAACTGTCGCGAAGCCGCCAAGCGGTCGCTGGGGTTGCGCGCCTTTGACACCCAGCTGATGGGTGGGATTTTCCTGCATCAGGGCAATATCTCGGAAATGAAGACCGGCGAGGGGAAAACCCTTGTGGCGACCTTTCCGGCCTATCTGAACGCGCTGACCGGGCGTGGTGTGCATGTGGTTACGGTGAATGATTACCTTGCGCGTCGCGACAGCGAATGGATGAACAATGTGTTCGAGGCATTGGGCATGACCACCGGCGTGATCTATCCCCAACAGCCCGAAGACGAAAAACGCGCGGCTTATGCCTGCGATGTGACCTATGCCACCAATAACGAACTTGGGTTTGATTATCTGCGCGATAACATGAAATCCGACCTCAAAGACATGTCCCAGCGGGATCATTTCTTTGCGATTGTGGATGAGGTTGACTCTATCCTGATTGACGAAGCGCGCACCCCTTTGATCATTTCCGGCCCGTCCGAGGATCGGTCAGAGCTTTACGTGACCATTGATGCGCTGATCCCAGAGCTGAAAGAAGAGCATTACACCCTGGATGAAAAAGGCCGCAGCGCGACCTTTACCGAAGAGGGAAATGAGTTTCTGGAAGAGCTGGTGCATGCCCATAATCTGTTGCCAGAAGAGCAGTCCTTGTATGACGCTGAAAGCACCACCATCGTTCACCATCTGAACCAAGGATTGCGGGCGCACAAACTGTTTTCGCGGGACAAAGATTACATTGTGCGCGACGGCGAAGTGATGCTGATCGACGAATTCACCGGCCGGATGATGGCTGGGCGTCGCTTGTCAGACGGTCTGCATCAGGCGATTGAGGCGAAAGAGGGCTGCAAAACCCAGCCGGAAAACGTGACCCTCGCGTCCGTGACCTTCCAGAACTATTTCCGCCTTTATGACAAGCTGGCCGGCATGACCGGCACCGCGTTGACCGAAGCGGATGAATTTGACGAGATCTACTCGCTGGGTGTGGTCGAGGTGCCAACCAACCGGCCGATAGCCCGGATTGATGACCACGACGCGGTCTATCGCACCACCAAAGAAAAGTTAGAGGCGATCGTTAAAGAGGTCAAAGAGGCCAATGCCAAGGGTCAGCCGATGCTGGTCGGCACCACATCCATCGAGAAATCGGAACAACTGTCGCAGCTTTTGACCGATGCGGGTGTGCCCCATGACGTTCTGAACGCGCGCCAGCACGAACGCGAGGCACAGATTGTGGCTGACGCGGGCAAGCTGGGCGCCGTGACCATCGCCACCAACATGGCGGGTCGTGGGACGGATATTAAACTCGGCGGCAATGTCGAATTTAAGATCATGCAAGCGATTGAAGCGAACCCTGATGGGGATCACGAAGCCTTGCGGGCGCAAATTGAAGCGGATCACAAAGCGGATGAGCAAGCGGTGAAGGATGCGGGTGGCCTGTTTGTACTGGCCACCGAACGTCATGAAAGCCGCCGGATTGACAACCAGCTGCGTGGTCGTTCTGGCCGTCAGGGTGACCCCGGTCGATCAAGCTTCTTCCTGTCGCTCGAAGATGATCTGATGCGGATTTTTGGCTCTGAACGCCTGGAAAAAGTGCTCTCAACCTTGGGCATGAAAGAAGGCGAAGCGATTGTGCACCCTTGGGTGAACAAGTCGCTGGAACGCGCGCAGGCCAAGGTTGAAGGGCGCAACTTTGACATTCGTAAACAGCTGCTGAAATTCGATGACGTGATGAATGATCAGCGCAAAGCGATCTTTTCGCAGCGCATGGAAATCATGGAAACCGAAGATCTGTCCGAGATTGTGGGCGATATGCGCAATCAGGTGATCGATGATCTTGTCGGCGCCCATATGCCGCCAAAAACCTATGCGGATCAGTGGGACACACAGGGGCTATATGCCGCCGTGATTGAAAACCTGAACATTGATCTGCCGGTGATCGACTGGGCCGCCGAAGAGGGCGTCGATGATGACACGATCAGCGAACGCATCGCAGATGCGGCTGATGAGATGATGGCGAAAAAGGCCGCTGATTTCGGCCCGGAAAATATGCGCTCGATCGAAAAACAGCTTTTGCTGCAAACGATTGACGCAAAATGGCGCGAGCATTTGCTGACCTTGGATCACTTGCGGTCTGTTGTTGGCTTTCGTGGTTACGCACAGCGCGATCCGCTGAACGAGTATAAAAACGAAGCGTTCCAGCTGTTTGAAAGCCTGTTGGATGGACTGCGTACGGATGTCACCAAGCGTTTGTCGCAAATTCGCCCGATGACCGAAGAAGAGCAGGCTGCGATGATGCAGAAAATGATCCAGCAACAGCAGGCCGCTGCGGGCGCAGGCGAGGCAAACTCTGCGACGCCAAACGCCGCAGAAGGGTTTGATGAAAACAATCCTGAAACATGGGGCAATCCAGCACGCAACGACGCCTGCCCATGTGGATCGGGCCAAAAATTCAAGCATTGCCACGGCAAACTCTGAGCCAGCTAAACAGCTAAAACTTTATGCGCCCTGCCGAGCAATCGGTGGGGCGCAATCATGTTTGGTCTTGGGCAAAAATGGGGCAAGGATGGTCGAACTGTATGAAAGAAAATAATATTCCTACTTCTTGTCACGCCAAAATTTCCACAGCACCTCCGCAATTCCGGCACATTCCCCTGCCAGTATGGGGATGAAATAATCTTATAGGAGGCAGTCATGCGTGACATCGTTGAGCGGTTGAAGGCGATCGATCTGAAAAGCATCGATCTGCAGGGTGTTGATAAAAAGCGGGCAGGGGCCGCAGCGGCCACTTTGGCCATTGCACTGGGCACTGGCTATTATATGCAAAGCGGCCAATCGGCGAGTGTGGCCTCTCTTGGTGCGCCCGTCGCGCAGGTGCAAACCGCATCGGTGTTGCCCGGCGTAGCCGCGGAGCAAACCCAACCTGCCTCCGAAGACGCCTCTGTTG
>DDMF01000052.1:42096-79851 GCA_002340515.1 Rhodobacteraceae bacterium UBA2553
CAGCTGCTGCGGATGCGCGCTCCGTCGCGTCGCCTGTGGATGCGGAAAAACTGGCGAATGAGCAAAGCGACCTGCGCGCAACCAACCCTGTTTCGGCCCAAGCTGACCCAGCTGAAGTTATAAAGCTGGCTGCTCTTGGTGACGTGGTGCCTGATGTCGTGCCGGTTTTGGCGGATCCTGAACCCGCCCATAATTGCTCTTTGTCGTTGGCAGCGACCCCTGCCAAAATGGCGATGATCACCCTTGATGTCGCAGCGCCGTGTAGTGCAAATGCCGAGGTGGAATTCTCTCATGCGGGGCTGCGCTTTACCGAACGCCTAAATGAAAATGGCAACGGTTCTTATGAACTGCCAGCATTGATGAAAGATGCTAAAATTGTTGCCCGCCTTGCGGATGGGGCCTTTACAGAAATTGATCTGACGATCCCGGATGCTGGACTTTACCGACGCGCAGCTCTCGTGTGGGAAGGGGCCACTGGCCTGCAGCTTCATGCGTTTGAAGAGGGCGCGGATTATGGCGGCGCAGGTCATATTTGGGCCGAGGCACCAGGCAGCACAGATCGCATCATCCAAGGGCAGGGCGGCTTTGTCACCATGCTTGGTTCGGTGTCACAAGGCTATGCCGCTGACGTTTATACATATCCGGCCACAATGATGCGGTCGATGTCAGGCCCTGAGATTTCGATCGAGTCGCAGGTTCTGGAAACCACCTGTAATGTGCCGGTGGCCGGGACATTCTTGCGGGCCAATGGATCAACCGCGCCGGTTGAATCGAGCGTATCAATTTCCGCACCGGGCTGCGATGCCATAGGCGAGTTTTTGGTGCTGCAAGGCTTACCGCAAGATCTTAAGATCGCTTTGAATTAAAGATCGAGCCTTTGCGCTTTGGTATGGATAAGCGCAAAGGCAACAGGCTGCCGATATGTGACAGAAAGACTGTTTTGCCTGGATCAATTGGGCCATAATTACGCCGAACGAATTTTGTAGTGCAGGGGCGGCCTATGACCTATCTGCGTGCGGTGCTTTGCGCCGCACTTTTCCTTTTTTGGCAGGCGGGGCAAGCCTCTGCGGATGATATCACGCTGATTGCGCGGGATGGATCCATCACGCTGTCCGGCACATTGGTCGGGTATGACGGTGCTTTTTATCGCATCGAAACCGACTATGGCATCCTGACGGTGGATGGGTCCGGTGTCAGTTGCGATGGCCCGGGTTGTCCCAATCTGGGACCGTTTGTGGCAGATTTGGTCATCTCAGGGTCGCAAAACCTAGGTGCTGTGCTGTTGCCCGCTTTGGTCGAGGGGTTTGCGCGGCGCCAGGGTTATGCCCTGACACGCGAAGAGCAGCCCGGCCCGCGGATTTATTATACACTCTACGAAGGTGATGGCGGGCAAGAGGCCGCGCATGTCACCATTCGTCTGACCTCGTCCGGCGAGGGTTTTGCGGACCTGTTGGGCCACGAGGCAGATATCGTCCTGTCCCAGCGCGAGGTCAGTTCGCGCGAACGAGTGATGGCGTATGAGGCGGGGATGGGCGATTTGCGCAGCCGTCGTCAGGCGCGGGTGCTTGCGCTGGATGCTTTGGTGCCAGTGGTGTCGCCCGGCAACCCGGTGCGGCGTATGTCCATGTCGCAACTTGCGGCCATCTATGCGGGAAAAATCACCAACTGGAAGGCGCTTGGTGGGGAAGATGCCCCAATCACGGCCTATTTGCTGACCGAAAACACCGGGTTTACCCCTGTTTTCGAGAAAAAGGTGATCTCGGCGCAAGGTGCGCAGCTTGCAAAAAATGTGATACGTCTGACAGACAATGGCGAATTGCTTGATGCGGTGTCGCGCGATCCCTTTGGCATTGGCATCGCCCCTTTTACCGATATTGGTGGTGGCGAAGTGGTGCAGCTGTCGGGGCGGTGTGGGTTTGGTGTTGACGCGACAGCTTTGGCCATCAAGGCCGAAGATTACCCGCTGACCACGCCGACATATCTTTATTTGCCAGAACGCCGACTGCCACAGCTGGGTCGTGAGTTTTTGGACTATCTGCGCAGCGATTCAGCGCAATTGGTGATCCGACGTGCCGGGTTTGTGGATCAGGCGATTTCTGATATTCCGCTGTCCCATCAGGGGGATCGTCTGGCCAACGCCATTGCGCAAGCCGGACCCGAGGTGACACTTTCGGACCTGCAACGCCTGTCTGCGTTTGTGACCCGCCAGCGCCGCCTGTCTTTGACGTTCCGGTTCGAAGGGGGATCAACCTATTTGGATGCCCCATCGCGGTCCAACGTCACGCTGCTTGCACGCGCGTTTGAGGCCGGACGTTTTGACGGCAAACAGCTGAGCTTTGTGGGGTTTTCTGATGGGCAGGGTGGGGCCGAAGCAAACTTGAAACTGGCGCGCAAACGGGCGGATGCGGTGCGTCGCGCCGTGCTGGCGCAAGTTGAAGGGTTTGACCCCGAACGTGTCACGCTTTTGACCGAAGCATTTGGCGAGGCGCTGCCAATGGCCTGCGATGAAAACGCTTGGGGTAGGGGTGTCAATCGCCGAGTCGAAATCTGGGTCAACGGGCCGGGCTAATTTTGGCGTGGTGTCTGACGTTATAGATACCCCTGAGCCCGAAAACTCAGCTCATCCGATTTCCCGATCACAAGGTGATCATGCAGCGTAATCCCCAGCGCTGTTGCGGCCTGCTCCACTTGCCGTGTCATCTGCATGTCACTGTCTGATGGGGTAGGATCCCCGGATGGGTGGTTATGTACTAAAATGAGCGCCGAGGCGTTCAATTCCAAAGCCCGCTTTACCACCTCGCGCGGATAAACCGGGACGTGATCCACGGTGCCTTTGGCCTGTTCTTCGTCCGCCACCAACACGTTTTTCTTATCGAGATACAGCACGCGAAATTGTTCGGTTTCGCGGTGCGCCATTGTGGTGTGGCAATAGTCAATCAGGCTGTCCCAAGATGAAATCACATGGCGCTGCATCACCCGTGAGCGCGCCAACCGGTGTGCCGCCGCCTCGACGATTTTGAGTTCGGTGATCACCGACGGACCAACGCCTGCTTGTTCCTGAAGGCGTGCAATTGGTGCAGAGATCACCCCGTTAAAATCGCCAAATCGGTCAAGTAAGCGACGCGCCAAGGGTTTTACGTCTTGGCGGGGAATGGCGCGAAACAGCACCAATTCGAGCATCTCATAATCGGGTAAGGCCGCAGCACCACCAGACATAAATCGTTCCCGCAACCGTTTGCGGTGATCTTTTATATAGGATGGCAATCGACCCTTTTCCTGACGAACCGGGCTTGCAGGCGCCTCGTCGGAGTCAAAATTCATTTGCGGCATTTCGCCAAAGAAAAAGGGTTGATGTGCCATACACCAACCCTTCCATGTTTTGGTAAAGCAAAGGTTAACAAGCGCCCCTGCTTTAGACTGTCTTGATACCTTATGAGGTCATCCCGTCCCAAAATCCTTTCACCTTGGAAAAGAAATTTGTGCTTTCGGGGTTGTTCTCTTCGGACATGTTTTCAAACTCTCGCAGCATCTCTTTCTGGCGAGAGGTCAGATTGACCGGCGTTTCCACCGACAGTTCGATATACATGTCGCCCACTGGGCCACCACGCAATCCGGGCATGCCTTTGCTGCGCAGGCGCATTTGGCGGCCAGATTGGCTTCCGGCTGGGATTTTCACGCGTGAACGTCCGCCGTCGATGGTTGGCACTTCGATATCGCCACCAAGGGCGGCTGAGGTCATCGACACCGGGATGCGGCAATGAAGATGGGTGCCTTCGCGGTCGAAAATCTGATGCGGTTGCACCTCGATAAAGATGTAAAGATCGCCAGAGGGTCCGCCCCGCAGCCCCGCCTCGCCTTCGCCAGCCAGACGAATGCGCGTGCCGGTTTCAACGCCGGCTGGGATGTTCACGGACAATGAACGTTCTTTTTCTTTACGACCGGCCCCCCCGCAGGATTTGCACGGGTTCTTGATCATTTGCCCCATGCCCTGACAGGTCGGGCAGGCGCGTTCTACGGTAAAGAATCCCTGTTGTGCGCGCACTTTGCCCATGCCCGAACAGGTTGGGCACATCGTTGGTTCGGCACCCGATTCAGCGCCTGTGCCATTACACCCCTCACAGCTGACCGAGGTGGGCACATTGATGGTTTGCTGGATGCCGGTGAAGGCCTCTTCTAACGTTACACGCAGGTTATAGCGCAGGTCAGACCCGCGTTGTGCGCGTGATCGCCCGCCACCGCGCCCGCCGCCTTGGCCACCCATAAAGTCGCCAAAAAGGTCGTCAAACACGTCAGAGAACGCGCTGGCAAAGTCACCTTGCCCAGCCCCGCCGCCGCCATGACGCGACCCCATACCCCCTTCGAAAGCCGCGTGACCATAGCGGTCATACGCCGCCTTTTTGTCACCGTCTTTCAACACCTCATACGCCTCGTTCACTTCTTTGAACTGTGCTTCGGCGTTTGGGTTGTCGGAGTTGCGGTCTGGATGAAGCTCTTTGGCTTTGGTGCGATAGGCCTTTTTCAGCTCGTCAGCAGACGCGCCTTTCTTGGCCCCGAGAACATCATAATAATCACGTTTTGACATTGGTATTCTCCTGTGAGGAGGGGGATGGCCCGCAGGTGCAGGCCATCCCGTTGCCTAAGGAGAGTTACGAGCGTTTGTCGCCGTCGAGGTCTTCGAAATCGGCGTCAACAATGTCGTCATCAGCTGCACGTGGGCCGTCTGCTTCGGGCTCTTCGCCTTCTGCTTCGGCGGCTTGGGCTTTATAGATTGCTTCACCCAGTTTCATGGCCGCTTCGGTGACGTTCTGAACACCAGACTTCAGCTTGTCAGCTGCGATATCGTCTTTTTCCAGATCGTCTTTCAGTGCGGCAATGGCCAATTCGATCGCTTCGATGGTGGTTGGGTCAACCTTGTCGTTATGCTCTTCCATCGACTTTTCGGTCGAGTGGATCAGGCTTTCGGCTTGGTTGCGGGCTTCCACCAGCTCTTTACGATCTTTGTCGGCCTCAGCGTTGGCTTCGGCGTCTTTCACCATGGCTTCGATGTCTTCGTCCGACAGACCGCCCGAGGCTTGGATGGTGATCTTATGCTCTTTGTTGGTGCCTTTATCTTTGGCAGCCACCTCAACGATGCCGTTGGCGTCGATGTCAAAGGTCACTTCGATCTGTGGCATGCCGCGTGGTGCGGGTGGGATGTCTTCCAGGTTGAACTGGCCAAGCATCTTGTTGTCCGCGGCCATCTCACGTTCACCTTGGAACACCCGCAGGGTCACTGCGTTCTGGCTGTCTTCGGCGGTCGAGAAGATTTGCGATTTTTTGGTTGGGATCGTGGTGTTGCGGTCGATCAGACGGGTGAACACGCCACCCAGCGTTTCGATGCCCAGTGACAGCGGGGTCACGTCGAGCAGCACAACATCTTTCACGTCGCCTTGCAGAACGCCGGCCTGAATGGCGGCGCCCATGGCCACAACTTCGTCCGGGTTCACACCTTTATGCGGCTCTTTGCCGAAGAATTTGGTCACTTCTTCCACAACGCGCGGCATGCGGGTCATACCACCGACCAGAACCACTTCGTCGATGTCACCGGTCGACAGGTCGGCGTCTTTCAACGCAGCGGCGCACGGCTTGAGCGAGCGTTTGATCAGATCAGCCACAAGGCTTTCCAGCTTGGCGCGGGTCAGTTTCATAACCATGTGCAATGGCGAGCCGTCAGACCCCATCGAGATGAACGGTTGGTTGATCTCTGTGGTTTGAGCGGACGACAATTCGATCTTGGCTTTTTCAGCGGCTTCTTTCAGACGCTGCAGGGCCATCTTGTCTTTCGACAGGTCAACCTGGTTCTCTTTTTTGAACTGATCAACCAGATATTTCACGATCAGCATGTCGAAATCTTCGCCACCCAAGAAGGTGTCGCCGTTGGTCGATTTCACTTCGAACAGGCCGTCGTCGATTTCCAGAATGGTGACGTCAAACGTACCACCACCAAGGTCATAGACCGCGATGGTTTGGGTTTCTTTTTTGTCGAGGCCGTAAGCCAGCGCCGCAGCGGTCGGTTCGTTGATGATCCGCAGCACTTCCAGACCGGCAATTTTGCCCGCGTCTTTGGTGGCCTGACGCTGAGCGTCGTTGAAATAGGCAGGAACGGTGATGACCGCCTGGGTCACTTCTTCGCCAAGATAGCTCTCGGCTGTTTCTTTCATTTTACCAAGGATGAAGGCCGAGATTTGCGAGGGCGAATATTTCTGGCCCGAGGCCTCTACCCATGCATCCCCATTGCCACCGTCAACAACGGCGAATGGAAGGTGCTTTTTATCTTTGGCAAGTGCGGCATCATCCGCGCGACGGCCGATCAGACGTTTCACACCAAAGATGGTGTTGTCCGGGTTGGTGACCGCCTGGCGTTTTGCTGATTGGCCAACCAGACGTTCTTCGTCTTTAAAGGCAACAATCGACGGGGTGGTGCGGGCACCTTCGGCGTTTTCGATAACTCGGGGCTGTGAACCATCCATGATGGCAACACAGGAGTTGGTGGTCCCGAGGTCAATACCAATGACTTTGGCCATACTTATATCCTCTTCTAGGCGATGTTTAAGGAACCGACCTTGCAAAGCATCGGCCCCTGATCCCAATTTCCAGCCGAATATGGATCGTCCACACTCAGCGTCTCGGCGTATATAAGAAGGCAAATGCACCCCTGCAAGCTTTTGAAGGGTGGGTTTCGTGCAAAAAAACGAGTCATTTTCAGGGTTTTGAACATGTTTTCGCAAGAAATGGCCCCTTTGGTCCTTAATGGGGCGAAAATTTTCAAGGGGTTGTTGGGTCGGGATGCCCAATTGGCGTTGGTAAATGCGGTGCGGCAGGTTGTGGCCGACGCGCCACTTTTCCACCCCGTTACCGCGTCAGGAAAGCAGATGTCGGTGCGGATGACCTCTTGTGGACAAGTTGGATGGGTCAGTGACCGGCGTGGGTATCGGTATGCGCGGACCCACCCCAATGGCGCGCCATGGCCTGTGATCCCTGCCGAAATCTTAGAGCTGTGGTGCGCCGTGACTGGCTGTGATGCGCCGCCCGATTGCTGTTTGGTGAACTTCTATGGCGAGGGGGCCAGGATGGGGTTGCATCAGGACCGGGACGAGGGGGATTTCAGCTTTCCGGTGGTGTCGGTTTCCTTGGGGGATGAGGCGTTGTTTCGCATTGGTGGCGCCACGCGCGGAGGTAAGACGCAATCCGCTTGGTTGTCGTCTGGTGATGTGCTGGTGCTGGGGGGCAAGGCGCGGTTGGCCTTTCACGGCGTGGATCGGTTGCGCTTTGGGTCCAGCGACCTTCTACCGCAGCACGGGCGGATCAATCTGACCCTTCGCGTGGTGCGGTAACCGATCTTTTCTGCGCTATTGTGGTGCCAGCAAGCAGCAGCCTGTCAGCGCCAGTGGGCCGTTGTCGTCTGTGTCGGCATAGAGATCCACGGCCAAACCATATTCGCGATCCGACATGCCGTCATGGCAACTGGTTCGGCGGAAGGTCACGTGGATATTGCGCCCGCCATTCTCTCCAACGAGCCAGTGTGAACCGATGCTGCCAATGCTGCTCATGCTGGCGATCAATTGGTAGGTGAACGGGGTGCCAGACATTTCTTCGAGTGTGATTTGGTCATTGTCAAACCCAGTCAAGCTCCAAAACGGTTCAGTGCCATAACAGCCGCCGGGCATCTGAAAGCTGCCCCATTCCTGTTCGGGCAAGCGTTTTAGATACGCCATTGAGGCCCAGCCCGCGCCTTCGCCGATATTCACCAACCCCCATTTTTGATCATCAGAGGTGGACACGACCTCGACCTGGGTTTGTGCATAAGACAGCGCGCCGATTTTTTCCGCGCCCGCATTTGGGGCGGTGCGGACATTCAGCACATCATCGCTGGCGACACCCGTGACATCATAAAGCGCCGGGAAAGGTTCTGCGGAAAGGTGAAGTGGAAAAAAGGCTGCTAAAACAATGAATAAGAAAGTCTTCAATTTTTGGCCCCCCAACTAGCGGATGCATGTTTGCGGGTGTAGCTTTCGCCCAACATGCCAGTGAACAACAACACCAATGATACCAAAAGTGGATAGAGGGTGTTGGAGTAATGTGGATTGTAATTCACAAAGGTAAAGCCGCGCGCTTGGTCAATAATGTGAAACAGCGGATTCCAATCGAACATTGCCAACATCGTGCTTGGCAATGTATTGGCCAGGAACATTTTCCCCGAGGCAATCATATTCGCGCGCGAATAGATCTGTGTCGCGACTTTGGAAAACTGCGGGAACCACGGCTTTAGCGCCAGAAAGTTCAAGCCGACACAGAACCCGGAAAACCAAGCCAACAAAAACATGCCCACAACACCTCGCAGGTATTGAAACGAGACATTACCGGTCCATAATTCGTAGATAGACAGCACCACAGTCACCGATAAAACCTGGGTATAAAGCTCGCTCAGGGCCGATGAGGAAATGGACACAAAGGTATTCATTGGGGCGTGCTGCATCATGGCGGATGTTGGACCCGCGGATGACGCGACCGATTTCATGGTTTTCACATGGGTCATGAACAGGAAGATCCCAGTCATGATATAGAGCAGAAAATCGCCGCGAATTCTGCCCCCGCCGCGCCCAATAAGTGAGAACAGCAGGTAAAACACCCCGACCAAGATCATGGTCTGCATCATATTGATCAGCAAACCAAACAGCGCGTTGGAATGGGCCTGACGCACGGATCGCACAGTGGCGTGGTATATCACCTCACCCATCGACCACGCGGCCTCGACCCGGGATTGTTTTTTACTGGCGGCTTGAAACATATTTTTGCCTTTTGCGTCGATTGCGCTCGAATATTACATGGGAATTCTTGCTGTTCCTTTACCTTGAAACCATAAGAGAGGAAGGAAATCATGGCAACAGCGCCGAATGTCACCGAATTTAAGGAGCGAGAGTTTGGATTTTGATCGTTTAGAACAGGTAATGCGTCGTTTGGCTCTGGAGGCAGGTGACGTCATTATGGAGATCTATAACTCCGACGATTTTGATGTACGGGCGAAATCTGATGACAGCCCGGTCACTGCGGCGGATGAAGCAGCGGATGCGTTGATTTCCAAAGGTCTGCGGGCTGCGTTCCCGGATGTGCTTTTGGTGACAGAAGAGCAGGCGGACAGCCATGATTTGCAGGCGGATGAGTTTCTGATTGTGGACCCCCTGGATGGCACCAAAGAATTTGTCCTGCGTCGTGGCGACTTTACCGTGAACATCGCTTACGTCAAAGGTGGCTCCCCCATTCGCGGCGTGGTTTATGCGCCTTACCGCGAGCGGATGTTCTTTACCCGCGCCGATGGTCAGAGCGTTGAGGAGATGGGTCCGTTTTCGAAGGACGCTCAGGGTGAGGTCAAAGAGATCAATGTCTCGACCCCCGACAATGACGCGCTGATGATCGTTGCGTCCAAATCGCACCGTGACCAAGCCACCGATGATTACATCAACAAATATGCGGTGAAAGACAGCCGTTCAGCCGGATCCAGCCTGAAGTTCTGTTTGGTCGCCACCGGCGAGGCGGACATCTATCCCCGCGTCGGGCGTACGATGGAATGGGACACGGCCGCCGGACATGCTGTTCTGAATGGGGCCGGGGGCGCAGTTGTGCGTTTTGATGACCATTCGCCGCTGACCTATGGCAAGCCGATTTATGAAAACCCGTTTTTCATTGCTTACGCCAAGGGCGTGGATCTGAAACCCGCATAAAGGCGCCTCTCATGAAAACGCTGATTGTCATTCCCGCTCGTTACGCTTCAACCCGCTATCCCGGAAAGGCGCTTGCGCCTTTGCGTGGGGTATCTGGCGTGACGAAGCCCTTGATCCAACGCAGCTGGGAGGCCGCGCAAGAGGCTCAGGGCATCGACCGGGTGGTTGTGGCCACGGATGATGCGCGTATTTCTGAGGTGGCCGAAGGGTTCGGGGCCGAAGTGGTGATGACCTCGTCGGAATGTCAAAACGGAACCGAACGCTGCGCCGAGGCCTTGGATGCGCTGGGCGGTGGGTTTGACGTGGTGGTGAACCTGCAAGGCGACGCGCCGCTTACCCCGCATTGGTTCATTGAGGATCTGGTCCAAGGGTTGATGGCGCATCCTGCAGCTGAGGTCGCCACACCCGTTTTGCGCGCCGATGGCCGGGCCTTGAAGGGGTTTCAAGAAGACCGCCGTGCGGGGCGTGTTGGCGGCACCACCGTGGTGTTCGGAGCAGAGGGAAAGGCGCTCTATTTCTCAAAGGAAGTGATCCCCTATACCGATGGGTCAGAAACCTCGCCAAATTCCCCTACATCTGTGTTTCACCATGTGGGAGTGTATGCCTATCGCCCCTCTGCCCTTGCCGCATATCCGCGCTGGACACCGGGGCCGCTGGAAACACTAGAAGGTCTTGAGCAATTGCGGTTTTTGGAACGAGAACGCCCGGTGCAATGCATCGAAGTCGACGCCAAGGGGCGACAGTTTTGGGAGTTGAATAATCCTGAAGATGTTCCCCGGATCGAAGAGATGCTGCGCGGGATGGAAGTTGAGTAAGCATCGCGCGCTTGAGTTGAGATCTGTTATTTGTTTCGCGCAATGGTTTCTTAACGTGGAAAAGGGGCGTCACGATAATGTCGCGGTTTTGCCCAACCGGCGTTGTTTGACCCCGCTACGCTGTGGGCAGACATAAAAAACAAGTGACAATTTAATGGAAAACGCTAGCCTTAATAAAAAAACAATGTTGTGCGAAAACATTGGGGTAAAGGCGAACGGGCCGAACCAGTACAAATGGTTTCCTAGTGTGAATGAGTACAATTGAGGTGGGACAGACATGAAACGTAAAGTTACCAAAGCCATTTTTCCCGTTGCAGGGCTAGGAACACGCTTCCTTCCGGCAACCAAATCCATCCCCAAAGAAATCATGACGCTGGTGGATCGCCCATTGATCCAATACGCGATTGATGAGGCGCGTGCCGCCGGGATTAAAGAGTTTATCTTTGTGACGTCGCGCGGAAAAGGTGCGCTGGAAGATTACTTTGACAACTCGCCCGTGCTGGAACAAGAGCTGCGCAAAAAGGGCAAAGATGACCTGCTTGAGATCCTCAAAGACACCAATATGGACAGCGGCGCGATTGCCTATATGCGTCAACACAAAGCGCTTGGCTTGGGCCATGCGGTGTGGTGTGCGCGCCGTCTGATTGGCAACGAACCTTTTGCCGTGATCCTGCCCGATGACGTGATTGCCGCTGACAAGCCCTGTCTTCAGCAGATGGTTGAAGCCTATGAGGAAACCGGTGGCTGTATGGTTGCCGCGATGGAAGTGCCGCCGGAAAAGGCGTCCTCTTATGGTGTGCTAGATATCAAAGAGGATATGGGATCCTTGGTCTCGACCCGTGGCATGGTGGAAAAACCCGCCATGGAAGATGCCCCCTCAAATCTGGCGGTGATTGGTCGATATATTCTGACACCGGACATTCTGCGCAATCTGAACAAGATCAAAAGCGGTGCGGGTGGTGAAATTCAACTGACCGACGCGATTGCACAAGAGCTGGAACAGGGCCGCGAGGTTTATGGCTATCGCTTCCGTGGTCGCCGGTTTGATTGTGGATCCAAGGCTGGCTTCCTTCAGGCCACCGTTTCTTTCGGTTTGGCCCGCGAAGAATTGCATGATGAGTTTTCGGGCTTTTTGAACGACCTTGTCGCGCAACAAAAAGCAGCTGAGTAAACGATGGCGGCTGATGGCGGGCCGGGTCTTTGGGCGCGTTACAAACTGCGCCTAAAACGCCGCCGTCTTTTGTTGCGATCCATCCAGTCGCGCCGCCAATTGACCCCGGTTGCGGATCGCACGGATCAGATCCAACCTGGGCAGATCCTTGCGTTTACCACCCTGCGGAACGAGGCCCAGCGTCTGCCCTATTTTCTGGCCCATTATCGGCGCCTTGGTGTGGGGCATTTCCTAATTGTGGCCAATGACAGCGACGATGGGTCTGTCGACATGCTGACGGATCAGCCGGATGTCTCATTGTGGCGCACGGATGCCAGTTACAAAGCCTCGCGTTTTGGGGTCGACTGGATGACATGGCTGCAATTTCGGTATGGTCATGACGCCTGGTGCCTAAGCGTCGATGCGGATGAGCTGTTGATTTACCCGCATTGGGCCACCCGTGATTTATGCGCGCTGACCGCGCGGTTGGACCAGACAGGGGCCTGCGCGCTGGGCGCCATGATGCTGGACCTCTTTCCCAAAGGGGTGTTGGGGCAGCAAACCTATCACCCCGAACAAGACCCCACCGAGGTTTTGAATTGGTTTGATGCGGCCCCCTATCGTGTGTGCCGCCAGGTCCCGATGCAAAATCTGTGGCTGCAAGGCGGTCCACGCGACAGGGTATTTTTCCCAAACCGGCCAGAACAGGCGCCCACGCTGAACAAGCTGCCGCTGGTGAAATGGAACCGCAGATATGCCTATGCCAACTCCACCCACTCTATGCTGCCGTCCAAAATGAACTTGCAATGGGATGGGCCAAAGGCAGTGTCCGGCGATGATCGTTTGTCCGGTGTGCTTTTACACACAAAGTTTTTGCCGGGAATTCTGGAACGGTCGCGCGACGAAAAGGGTCGGCGCGAGCATTTTGGCCAACCGGATCAGTTCGACGCCTATTATGACGGTGTCAGTGCGGCGCCCAATTTGTGGTCTGAACACGCCCTACGCTATCGCGATTGGTTACAACTGGTTGAATTGGGGCTGATTTCAACGGGTGGCTGGGATTAAAGCTGTTTAAACAGTTTACCCCCATAATTGTCACATGTATGGATAAATCTAAGGTATTGTTCGTAAAGTGGGATCAATTGCGGTCGAAGGTGTTGCGCCTTTTCAGGTCGGTTTGTGAACCGCAACGTGATAACTGACAATAATTGCAAAGGGCAGTGGGAGAGATTTGGGCGCCTGGACATCATATCGCCTGAGGCTGCAACGCAAACGCCGCCAAATCCGTGCGTTTCGAAAGCGCAGGGAATTGACGGAAGTTGTCAATCGGACGCGTGCGATCCGACCAGAAGATATTTTGGTTTTCTCTACCCTGCGCAATGAGCGTATTCGCCTGCCATTTTTCTTGAAATATTACCGTGACCTTGGGGTCAGCCATTTCTTTATCGTCGACAATGGATCAGATGATGGCGGGCGGGAATATCTGGCAGAACAAGAAGATGTTTCGCTTTGGAGCACAAATGCCAGCTATAAACGCGCACATTTTGGTGTCGATTGGTTGAACTGGCTGCAACGCAAATATGCTGATGGGCATTGGACACTTGTGGTCGATCCGGACGAATTTCTGGTCTATCCGTTTTGCGATACCCGCCCTTTGCGTGCGTTGACCGACTGGCTGGATGCCTCAGATGTGCGCTCGTTTGGGGCGATGCTCTTGGATATGTATCCAAAGGGGGCACTGGATGCGCAGCCATACCGCGAAGGACAGGATCCGTTCGACATTGCCTGCTGGTTCGACAGCGGCAATTACATGATCAAGAAGAACCAGTTTTACGGCAATCTTTGGATTCAGGGCGGGCCGCGCACGCGGGCGTTCTTTCAGGACGATCCAAAAAATGCGCCTGCTTTGAATAAAATTCCGCTGGTGAAATGGGATAAGGAATATACCTATCTCAGCTCAACCCACACTATTCTGCCGCGCGGATTGAACCTTGTGTATGATGAATGGGGCGGGGAAAAGGCGTCGGGCTGCCTGCTTCATGCGAAATTCCTCGATACGTTCACCGCAAAGGCGGAAGAAGAGTTGAGGCGCGGCCAGCATTACGCCGGAAGCCATGAATACCGCGCCTATCACCAGCATCTGAAAGATAACCCGGACCTTTGGTGCAAATGGAGCGAGAAATACATCAATTGGCGCCAGCTTGAGATCCTTGGGATCATGTCAAAAGGCAATTGGGCATGAGCTTGGGTGTTGTCATGTTGGTCCATGATGCGCTGGATCGCGCAGGACAGTTGGTGCGCCATTGGGCGGGCCACGGGTGCCCGGTGGTGATCCACGTTGACAAACGCGTAAAGCGCCGTGCCTATGCAAGCTTTGTGAATGATCTGGCGGATCTTGAGAATGTGCGGTTTTGCAGCCGTCATAGATGTGAATGGGGCACGTGGTCGCTTGTTGCCGCCAGCCAAACCGCATCCGAACTGATGCTGAAAAGCTTTCCTGAGGTCAGCCATGTGTTTCTCGCATCGGGATCATGCTTGCCGCTTCGTCCGATCCAAGAGATGCAGGATTACCTTGCCAATCGCCCGCGAACGAACTTCATTGAAAGTGTGACAACTGCTGATGTCCCATGGACAGTCGGAGGGTTGGACAAAGAGCGCTTTACTTTGCAGTTTCCGTTTTCATGGAAACGCCATCGTACATTGTTCGATATCTATGTGCGCTTACAACAGCGGTTGAAAATAAGACGTAAAGTCCCCGAAGGGCTGGTGCCACATCTGGGCAGTCAATGGTGGTGCCTAACGCGTCAGACCTTGTCTGACATTCTAAACGACCCCAACCGCGAGGTATATGACGCCTATTTCCAAAAGGTCTGGATCCCCGACGAAAGCTATTATCAGACGTTGGTGCGACAGTTTTCAACCAATATCGAAAGTCGGTCATTGACGCTGTCAAAGTTTGATTATCAGGGCAAACCGCATATTTTTTATGATGACCACCTTCAACTGTTGCGTCGATCAGATTGTTTTGTGGCCCGTAAGATCTGGCCACAAGCCAACAAGCTTTATGACAGTTTCCTGTCGGACGCCGGCGCAATCATGAGCGAGGCAGAGCCAAACCCCGGTAAAATCGACAGGATCTTTTCCAAAGCGGTTGAGCGGCGCACCCGTGGTCGCCCTGGCCTTTTTATGCAAAGCCGCTATCCGCGGATGGGGTTTGAAAACGGTCTGACCGGTAGCACCTATGCAGTTTTTGAAGGCTTTACCGAAGTGTTTGAGGATTTCGAGGGGTGGTTGGAGCGTGCGATTGGGGGGCGGGTGCATGGGCATTTGTTCGCGCCGGAACGTGTTGAGTTTGCAGGTGGACAGAGAGAGTTTAGTGGCGCGTTGACCGACAGTGCCGCATTACGTGATTATGATCCACGGGGTTTTTTTACCAACCTCATCTGGTCAACGCGCGGCGAACGGCAAAGCTTTCAATTTGGCCCGGCTGACAATCAAGAGATCAGTTGGGACATGGCCAAAGATCCCAATGCTTATATCGCAGTTGTGTCGGGGGCCTGGGCTGTGCCGCTCTATCACTCGAGCCAAAACTTTACCGACATTCGGCGGCAGGCGGCTAGGTTGCAAAAAATTGAAAGCGACCATTTGGACATCTTACGCTCTGGCTATTCGCGGGCGCGCATCCGTATCTGGACCATGGCAGAATTTGTGCAAAACCCGATGGAGCCTTTGCAACTTGTCGTTGATGAAATCGGTGGACGGATGAGCACACGCCTGACCGAAGCCCCCAAAATGGTAGACCTTGATGGCTTTGGTCAGTTCCTGCAAAATCTCAAGAATCAAGGTATGCAGCCCTATTTGATGGGAAATTACCCTTCGGACTCCGATCCCGCGCAAACGCCGCGTGATGCGCGCAAACCCTATTTGATCAAGTGACAGGCAGAGAGCCCCATGACCCGAAAATTTGACTGTTTTATCATCTTTGCCGAAATGCGCACCGGGTCCAATTTCCTGGAAAGCAATCTGGATCAATTTACCGGCCTGATCTGTTATGGCGAGGCGTTTAACCCCTATTTTATGGTGTCCCCAAAAACAAAGAAGCTGTTTGGCGTGACCACCGCCGCCCGGGACAAAAACCCGATGGACTTGATCGAAGCGATCAAAAAGGGCACCGATGGCCTGCCGGGGTTTCGGTTTTTCCACGACCATGACCCGCGCGTGTTTGAAATGCTGATTGATGATCCGCGCTGTGCAAAAGTGGTGCTGACCCGAAACCATGTGGAAAGCTATGTTTCGCGTAAAATCGCATGGGAAACGGATCAGTGGCAGCTGAACGACGTGCATGACGTGATCAAAAAGCAAGCGACCTTCCATGGTTGGGAATTTGAACGTCTGTTTTACCGGATGAAAAACTTTCAGCTGCAAATCAAGGACCGGTTGCAGCGCAGCGGCCAGACCGCATTTTACGTAGATTACGAGGATGCGCAGGATATTGGCGTGATCAACGGGCTTGCACGGTTTTTGGGCGAGAGCGGTGAAATCACGGAATTTGCGGGCAAGTTCAAAAAGCAAAACCCGGAAACGCTTGCTGAAAAGGTGGTGAACTTCGACAAGCTTGAGGAAACAATCGCCGCGATTGATTTCTTTGATCTGCACAAGATTCCAAATTTTGAACCGTCGCGCCCCGCGGCTGTGACTTCTTATGTGATGTCCGATGCTGCGGGTCTGGTGTTTATGCCAGTCAAAGGTGGCCCGATGGATCGTGTGACCGATTGGCTGGGTCGGATGGGTGCGACTGACGAGGGGTTCACGCAAAAGACGTTGCGCCAGTGGAAGCGTCAGCACAAAGGCCATCGCAGCTTTACGGTGCTGCGCCATCCCGTTGCGCGCCTGCACGCAGTGTTTTGCAAGCATCTGGTGAACCATGGCGAAGACACATATTGGGACATTAAACACGCGCTGCGCGAAAGCTATGGTGTCGAATTGCCCGAGGCAGAACCGGGTGACGCTTGGACCTTAGCTGCGCATAAAGCGGCCTTTGCGCAATTTGTCGACTTCGTTGACAGGAACCTGAAGGGCCAGACCGGAATTCGCGTGGATGCGGGCTGGGCTTCGCAGTCCGCGGTCTTGCAGGGATTCGCGGGATTTTCCCTGCCCGACCATGTGCTGCGCGAAGATCAGTTGGCCGAAGGGCTCGCGGGTATACTGGGTGAAAAAGGCATGACCGAGGCAGTCCCGCAAATTGCAGCGGCAGAACCAGACACGCCCTATACATTGGCCGAGATTTACGATGACGAGATCGAGGGTAAGATCCGCAAGCTTTATCAACGTGACTATATGATGTTTGGGTTTCGCCCCTGGGGGCGATGAGTGACACAGGCGAACGACAAAGGGCCCGGCAATCGCGCGGGCCCTTTGTCTTTGGGGGTGTCTATTGGGGGGTCAGGCCGCTTTGTTTGACAGGCTGTCGGTCAGCAAAGCGTGTAATGTGGTGGCATCCCCGTTAGAGCGCAACTTGGTGCAAATCGTTTGATCGCGCAGGGTGCGTGACACCAGCGCCAGCGCCTTGAGGTGCTCGACCCCCGAATCCTCGGGCGCAAACAGAGCAAAAAACAAATCCACAGGTTGTTTGTCTACCGCACCGAAATTAAAGGGTTTTTCTACGCGGATAAAGCAGCCAACCACCTGATCAAGGCCATGCAGTCGGGCATGCGGAAGGGCCACACCATGGCCCACACCGGTTGGCCCAAGGGTCTCGCGTTCCTGAAGGGCGGCAAATGCGGCGCTGCCATCCAAATTATAGGTTGCAGCCGCAATTTCGCCCAGCTCCTGAAACAGGCGTTTCTTGGACGTCAGACTTGCAAGGACCTTGACGGCCGAGGGCTGAAGAATGCTCGAAAGCTCCATCAATAATACTCCCCGCCCGTCAAGTTTGCGGGCGGTTTAAGCGTCGTTTTTCGGGTCAACCCAGCCTATATTGCCGTCTTCACGACGATAGACCACATTCACCCCATCGGTTTTCTCATTGCGGAAAACCAGGACCGGCGCGTGCGCTAGTTCCATCTGCATGACTGCCTCGCCAACCGAGAGCGACTGGATACGTGTCTCCATCTCGGCGATAATCATGGGCTCCAGCTGCGCTTCTACGCTTTCCTCCGGGCCTTCCTCTGATGCTAGGATATAAGAGGAACCGCCGAATACTTCAACCGGGTCCGCACGGTCACGATGGTGGTCTTTCAACCGACGCTTGTAACGGCGCAACTGCTTCTCCATCTTCTCGGCGCATTGGTCAAAAGCCGAGTAGATTTCGGTGGCATGGGCCTTGGCTTGTGCGGTCAGACCAGTTGACAGGTGGACGATGGTTTCACAGACATACTCATGGGCGGATTTCGAGAAAATCACCTGGGCATCGGTGGGGCGTTCAGCGTATTTTTGAACCACGCCACCAAGCTCACCTTTCACATGAACTTGAAGGGCTTCACCAATGTCGATTTGTTTACCACTGATTTGATATTGCATCCTACCTCCTATGGTATTTGCAGGTCACAAAACACACGTCCCCATATGGGGGCGAGCACGAAAAACTGTTATTTTGCAGGAATTTAGGCGCCGATTTGTCGGTGCCGTCCTTGGTGCGTACATCCGGCTGGACGTGGCACAAACGAAGGTTTGCGAATATGTGCATTGTCTACATTTGGCGACACATCTTGAAAGGAGTCAAGCAGATCGCCGGGGATTTCTTGGGAATACCCCTCATTTGATTGAGAAATTTTGACCCAGATAGACCCGTTTTACGTTTTCGTCCCGAACCACCTCTTCCGTGGTGCCGCTCATCAAAACATGGCCGTCATGCAGGATGTAAGCGCGGTCCACAATTTCAAGCGTTTCACGCACGTTATGGTCGGTGATCAGCACACCTATGCCGCGATCTTTCAGGTCGTGAACAAGGGTTCTGATTTCCCCCACGGCAATTGGATCAACGCCCGCAAAAGGTTCGTCCAATAGCAAATATTTGGGGTCGGCGGCCAGCAATCTGGCAATCTCAACCCGTCGACGCTCCCCGCCGGACAGGGCCAGTGCGGGGGCTTGGCGCAGGTGGCTGATCGAAAATTCGTTCAGCAATTCCTCTAACCGTTCGCGGCGCTTATGGCGTTCGGGAGTGGATATTTCGAGGATCGACATGATGTTGTCTTCGACATTCATGCCGCGAAAGATTGACATTTCCTGCGGCAGATAGCCGATGCCATATTTGGCGCGGCGATACATCGGCAACAATGTCACGTCACGGCCGTCAATCAGCACCTGACCGGCCTCTGGCGTGACCAGCCCGGCGATGGCATAAAACGTCGTAGTTTTGCCGCAGCCATTTGGCCCCAACAGGGCCACCACTTCGCCGCGGTTCAGATCCAGCGTGACATCACGAATGACCGTTTTCTTGCGATAGCTTTTACGCAAGCCTTTGATATGCAGGCCTGCGCTGCTGTTTTCTACCGCAAGTTCTGGCATCAGTTGCCCCCGGTCTGAATAATCGACTTTACACGACCTTCCATCGTGCCGGTGCCAGCGGTCAGGTTGACGATTAATTTGTCCGACGACAGGGCGTTTTGCCCTTGGGTCAGGATCACGCTGCCGGTCATAACAACGGTGCCGCTGGAAATCGTATAGGTCGCGTCGCGTGCTTCGGCGGCCTCTGCGCCGTTGACCAATGTTACACCGCCGGATGCGTAAAGTTTTGAAATCTCGCCGGTGGTGCCTGCGCCGGTGGTGTATTCCACCCGCACTTTGCCCGCCGACAACCGCATGTCGCCCTGACCGATCTTTACGTTGCCGTTAAAGACCGCAGAGCCATCCGCCTGATCGACCGACAATTGGTCCGCTGCGATTTCAATTGGGAGCGAGCTGTCATGCTTCAGACCGCCAAAAGCCACCTGCGCCTGAGCAAATGCCCCGGACGGGAACCCCATTGCCACGATGACAGCGGCCAGTTTGAATAATTTCAACACTATTCCCCTCCTTTTTCTGACGGCGTGTATACCAGCTTTACCCCATCTTTGAACACCAGAAGATAGGTGCCCGCTTTGTCACCTTGTTCCGCGATGCTGGCATGGCCTGCGGTGATCTCGCCCAACGGGCCTGTCGCGGTCACGGGGCCGCTTGAAGCAACTGTTGTTGCGTCCATAGCGGCCTGCAATCCTTCGGTTTTAATGGTGTAATCGGTTGATGTCACCAATGTGACGCCGCCGGCCAGATCAATTCTATTGGTGCCGCCGTCAATCATCGCATCCTTGGCGTTGATATCTACGGTTGCGCCATCTGGTGTCTCGATCCGCGCTACCATTTCTTTTGCAGAATAGCGGTTCTTGCCTTCTTCGGGGCGCGCGCTGTCGGCGGAAAATGTGATCGCTGCCCCGTCTTTTGTGACCGATGAAAAGCTGGGTCCAGAGATTTTTTGCTCGCGCATCACCTCGTCCAAATTGACCCGTGCATAGGTCAGCGATTTGGTCGGGTCGATGGATTTCGAGATCAGGAACATGGTCGACAATAGGCCAAGCGCGATCAGTGGCAGAAGAACCTTCAGCCACGCAACCATGCGTGAATATCTATTGTTATAACGGGCCATCAAACGTCCTTTCCCCCTCTATCTAGCACCTTGGTACGGCTTGCCAAGAACATAGCGGAAGATCGGCGAGGCTTTGCTGTTGGATCAGTGCAAAAAGGTGGACATGAGTGCTGAGAGCCCGTGAAAGGTTGCGATCCAAAAGGGGATCATCAAAAGCGCGCCGGGAAGGATCCACCAGCCGGGGTGAAATCGCGCGTCACGCCCCCCAGATTCGGCGAACTTTTGCGTTGAAGGTACGAAATCTGTTGACGGAGCGAGGGACATTTTTCTGGTCCACTTTCTTGGTTAACTGCCTGCTATGATCGTAATCGGCGAGGCGTTAACAACTCGTCAATTCAGGGGAGAGGCGCACCGACCAAAAAGGCGCCCCCTAAAGGACGCCTGATCCGCTATTCAATACGCATCTGTCAGTGCGAGAAAATATCCTGTTCGGGCCATCCCGCCAGATCCAGTTGCGCACGCATCGGCAGAAAATTATAGCACGCCTGCGCCATTTCCATCCGACCTTCGCGGATCAACCGTGCATCAAGCTCTTCTTTCAAACGGTGCAGATACAAAACATCCGACGCCGCATAATCCAGCTGCGCATCGGTCAATTCTTCCGCGCCCCAATCGCTCATTTGTTGTTGCTTGGACACATCGACCTTTAGCAGCTGATCCAACAGGTTTTTCAACCCATGGCGGTCCGTATAAGTGCGGATCAGTTTCGAGGCGATTTTGGTGCAGTAAACCGGCGCTGTGACCACCCCAAAGGCGTTCAGCATCGCGGCAATATCAAAACGGCCAAAGTGAAAGATCTTCAACACATTGGGGTCGGTCAACATGCGTTCCAGATTGGGAGCAGAAGTTTGCCCCTTTTCGACCTGAACCATATGCGCATTGCCGTCGCCACCGGACATTTGCACCACACACAGACGGTCCCGGTGCGGGTTTAACCCCATGGTTTCACAGTCAATGGCCACAACGGGCCCCAGATCCAGCCCATCCGGCAGATCGCGTTTGTATAGATGATTGGTCATAACGCCCTCTCGATTTCTGCGCCCTCTTTACCGGGTTTTTGCACCATGTCGAAAGGGGGAATACGGGTTTGTCAGATCAATTCATGCCAACAGGTTCATTTGTGCGAATCCCGAAACAGAGTTTCCCATAATTTGGTTCAATTTATTCGGGTGTTGATGCTAAGGAGAGTTGAATTTTAAAAGTCGGTGCGATGCGTCAATTTGAGGACAAGAATTATGATGTTTGCGGTTCTAATGTCACTGGGGTTTGTCGGTTGGGGACTGAGCAGCCTGTTTGATGGGTCTGATGGTGATCTGGACACGGATGATACGTCTGAAACAGATGCTGACCCGGATGTGGGCACCGAGTATTTCGGCACAGATAGCGCGGACCGCCATGAAGCGGGCGAAGGCAACGATACCCTTGATGGCGGTGGCGGCAGCGACACTTTGATTGGCGGTGCTGGTGATGACGAGATCGAAGGTGGGCTTCGCCAAGATCTGATCGCGGGCGAGGATGGGGATGACCTGCTGCGTGGTGGTCGTGATGCTGATACGCTTTTGGGCGGCGATGGCAATGACACGCTTGAGGGTGGGAATTGGCATGACACACTATACGGGGGCGCGGGTGAAGACCTATTAGAGGGCGGGGCAGGTAACGACATTCTTGTTGGCGGGTATAACTACCAACATGCTGACGGATCAGGGTTTGATCCCAGCGCTGAATTCCGAGAGGCGCTGGGAAAGCTTGCCGACGAGGATCCAGATTTATTTGAAAACGGAACCAGTGAACAGATCGAGACGTCCAAATACTTCTCAGACATTGATCTGGATGCGTTGGAGAAACCAGCCGGCTCCGATGGTGCTGATACATTGATCGGTGGTGAGGGCAGGGATGTACTGGTTTTGAACCAAGGGGACACCGCTTGGGGTGGCGCATTGGACGAAAACGATACCACTTCAGATACATTTGTCCTCAACGCGAGTAATTTGGGCGACCCGGTGATGATACAGGACTGGGAAGCCGCACATGATTACATTGACTTGGAATATGACGCCGATGGTCCGGTTCTAACGGCGAATATTGAATATGAAGGGGATGACGCGCTGATCAAAATTGATGGGACCACTTTGGCGATTGTACGTGGTGCCGCGGGCCAGCTTACCATTGATGATTTCGAGTGGGTTTCCGTTACCTATTCGTAACTTTCATAATAACTGCGCGGAGCTGATGGCCGCCGCGCAGTTACATACCCCTGACTCGGTGATCACTTGCCGTAGTAAAGCCCGACCACATGGCGCGCTTCTGCAAAAAACAACCAACGTCCAATCGCGGCCCCGACCAAATGCAAGACCAGCGCAATTAACGCGGTGACGTGCATGGGCGGCAGGATCAACAGGATCGCGGCGGGCAATACGCCAACCAGCAGCAGCGTGATTTTGCGCAGCTTTTCCGCGTGTTTTCGCCCAACCCGGTGGATCATCTCATCCATCACATAATTGCGCGCGGTGTGCGCACTTTCATACATGCGAACCTTGCCAATCGCCCCAAGCCCGGTGGCGCTTTCCATTGTGTCCACGCTCGCCGCCTCACGCGCATCACCGTCACGCCACATCCAGAACATGATCGCGGTCAGCACTAAAATCAGCACACCGGCCAAGCGGCTTTCGCCCGACAACAGCGCGCCGCCCGCCAGCATGTGAAACAGGAACATCGCGGGCACAATCGGTTGGCGCCACCGGGGGATCGTGCGCATTTGTGCGTAGATCATCGAGGTGGTGAACACTGTGGCCACCGCCCCAAGGGTGCCGATCACTCCGAGCAAAAGCATGCTTTCATCAAAGAAAATCCGCCCCAATGCAACCGGGGCAAACACCAACAACGTAAACACCGCTGCGATGCCTTCGCGTGACAACCAGCTGCTGCGCCACTGACTAAACGCATAAATCGCGTTCTTTTTGTTGCCGAGGTGAAAGGTCGAGGCCAAAAGCCCGCCAACCGCCAGCCCGTAGGCGATCACAAAAAACGCCAGCGCTGACCCGCCCCGAACATGGGGGATATCCAGCCCCAAAAAGGCCAAAAGTCCGAAGCCAAGACCAGACAGCGTGGTGAAAATAATAACACTTGGTGCGGGATGCATTAAAGTTTCTCCAGCGCTTTATCGAGCCAACCAAGAAAGCCCTTCGGCTCCTCAGCCACAGGGATCATCGGGGCCGTATCCAACCGGTCTTTCAGACGCGGTGGCAGGTATTTGTTCACGGGTTTGGTGCCTTGCTCTGGCATCAGATCAAACCCACCACGTTCCTCAACCAACTTGGACACGTCGGAGTTCGGATCGCCCAAATCGCCAAAATGCCGCGCACCCGAGGGGCAGGTGCGCACGCAGGCGGGCACGCGGTCTTCTTCGGGCAGGTTTTCGTTGTATATCCGGTCCACACACAGCGTGCATTTCTTCATGATCCCTGCGTCCTGATCCAACTCGCGCGCGCCGTAGGCACAGGACCATGCGCATAGGCCACAACCGATGCATTTGTCCTCGTCCACCAAGACAATCCCGTCTTCTTCGCGTTTGTAACTGGCCCCGGTTGGGCAGACGGTTACGCAAGGCGCGTCTTCGCAATGCAGGCAGGATTTCGGGAAATGCACGGTTTGTGCGGGGCCGTCCTCTGGTGTGACCTCATAGCTGAACACCCGGTTTAAAAACGTCCCAGAGGGGTCCGCGCCGTAGGGGTCCATATCTGACAGCGGCGCGCCATAGTTTTGCGTGTTCCACCCCTTACAGGCGGTCACACAGCCATGACAGCCGACACAGGTATCAAGGTCGATCACCAGGCCGAGTTTCTTTTGTGTTGTGCTGGGCAAACAGGTCATGATTTTTGGCCTTTGCTGGCAAAGACAAGCTGGGGCGTTGCCCCAGACCCCAAGGTATTTTTGGCAAGAAAAAGCGAAACCGGCATCAGATCTTCCTCGCGATTTTGGCGGGGCCTTTGCCCACCGGGGATGTGATCGGGGGATGCGCAGGTTGGCTTTCTGCGGGTTTCGGGTCAGCTTTCTTCAGCTTCACCCGAAGGTCAAACCATGCTGCTTGCCCTGTAATAGGGTCTGAATTGGCCCATCTCATGCCGTCGCCTTTGGGGGGCTGGAGCTCGTGGATCAGATGATTGAGTAAGAACCCTTCGGTCGCCTCTGGCGCGTCTTCATCCAGCGCCCAAGCGCCTTTGCGTTTGCCAATGGCGTTCCATGTCCAGACCGTGCTGTCGTTCAGCGCCGCGTGATGCGCAACGGGCACGATGATGCTGCCATGCACTGAACTGACCTCGGCGTAATCGCCATCTTCAAATCCGTTGGCTTCCCAAATCTTGGTGGGCAGGTAGAGGAAGTTTTTGCCGGTGATCTGCCGCAGCCAAGCGTTCTGCGAGCCCCAGGAGTGATACATGTGCATTGGCCGTTGGGTCAGCGCGTGAATGGGGTATTCCTCAATATCCACATTGCCATCCTCAAACGGTTCGTACCACATTGGAAGCGGGTCCATTGTTTGCTGGACGCGGTCACGCAGATGCTCTGGCGGTTGGATGTCACCATGCCCTTCGGCAGCGCGCTGAAATTTCCGCATGGGTTCGACGTAGAGGTTGAACACATAAGGTGCTTCGGCATCAAAGATCCCGCGCTTCACGGCCCATTCCTGATAGGCTTTGTTCCACGGCTTGTAAAAGCTCGCCTCAGCCGGAATGTGGTCGACCCAAAAGCCGCCGTTCTCGATGTATTTGTCGATTTGGTTGGGGTTGGGCGTACCACGGCCTTTGCCTGTCCCATCTTCGCCACGCCAACCGGCCAGCGGGCCAACGCCCGGGCGGCGTTCGTGGTTCACGATGTAATCGGCGTAATCCTCGAATTTGGCGGAACCGTCTTCGGTGACAAAACCCGGCAGGCCGAGTTTAGCACCCAGTTGGATCAGCGCGGTTTGAAAGCCGCGCACATCGCGATCCGGCTCAACCACCGGCCAGCGAATTGCATCCGCCGCACCATCCGCTTCGCAAATCGGCCGATCCAAAAGTGAGATGCAGTCGTGACGCTCAAGATAGGTCGTGTCGGGCAGGATCAGATCCGCATAGGCCACCATCTCAGACGAATAGGCGTCGGAGTAGATAATGCGCGGAATGACATATTCACCGCTGTCGTCTTTATCGGTGAGCATCCGCATCACCTCAGAAGAGTTCATCGACGAATTCCACGCCATATTCGCCATATACATAAAGAGCGTGTCGATCTTATAGGGATCGCCCGCATGCGCGTTGGAAATCACCATATGCATCAACCCGTGGGCCGACAGCGGGTTTTCCCAAGTGAACGCCTTGTCGATGCGTTTGGCGTTGCCGTCATCATCCAAGAGCAAATGCTCTGGCCCAAGCGGATAGCCCAAATGCGGGCCGTCGAGCGGCTGACCGGGGGTCACACCTGCGTGAGGTTTTGGGTGTGCCTCAGGAGGCTTTGGATAAGGGGGTTTGAACCGGAACCCGCCGGGCACCTCAACCGACCCCAGCAGGATTTGCAGCATGTGCAGCGCGCGGCAGGTTTGGAACCCGTTGGAATGGGCCGAGATCCCGCGCATTGCGTGGAAGGACACAGGCCGACCAATCATCTTGTCGTGCTTTTGCCCTTTCCAATCGGTCCAGGGCTGATCAATCACAATCTCTTCTTCAAACGCCACACGGGCCAGTTCAGCGGCGATGGATTTGATCTTGGCGGCCTCAATTCCAGTGCGTTCGGCCACGGCTTCGGGTGCGTATTCGTCACCCAAATAGCGCTCCGCCATCAGTTGGAACACGGTGCGGTGGGTCACATCCCCTTCGACCATTTGGGCGGCAAGGTTCGGGATCACACCCGGCGTGTCATAATCAGCAAGCCCCTTGCTGTCGCGACAAACAACCTGTGGCTTGCCGCTTTCACCACGGATAAACAGACCCTTTTCAGGTGAATTAGGGTCGTCATCGACCAAAAACCCAGCGTTGGTATAGCGCGCCAGATAGGACAGATCGACCTTGCCCGCGCGCATCAGCTCATGGATCAGCGCCATGATAAACAGCCCGTCGGTGCCCGGCGTGATGCCAACCCATTCGTCCGCGATGGCGTTATAGCCCGAGCGGATCGGATTCACGCCAATCACCTTGGCGCCGCGCTTTTTCAGCTTGCCCAAACCCATTTTGATCGGGTTGCTGTCGTGATCTTCGGCGACCCCAAACAACATGAACAGCTTGGTGCGGTCCCAGTCGGGCTGGCCAAACTCCCAAAACGCGCCGCCCATGGTATAAATGCCAGCGGCGGCCATGTTCACAGAGCAAAACCCGCCATGGGCCGCGTAATTCGGTGTGCCGTAAGCTTGCGCAAACCACGACGTGAAGCTTTGCGACTGATCGCGGCCGGTGAAAAACGCCAGTTTCGACGGGTCTTTTTCGCGCAGGGGGCCAAGCCAACCGGCGGCCATGTCCAGTGCTTCTTCCCACGAAATCTCTTCAAACTCACCTGACCCGCGCGGGCCGACCCGCTTCAAAGGTGCCCGCAGACGCGAAGGCGCGTAATGCTGCATAATGCCCGACGACCCCTTGCCGCACAGCACACCCTTGTTCACAGGGTGGTCGCGATTGCCCTCGATATAAGCAACTTCACCACCTTTCATATGCACATTGATACCGCATCGGCAGGCGCACATGTAACATGTGGTTTTACGGATCTCGTCAGAAATGGCTGGCGAGGTGTCGATCTGTGTCTCGTTCGTTTGGCGCATTTCGTCCTGTCACTTGCTGGCATGGTCGAGCATGTAGGGAGGGCAGGTCAAAATACCGAATTGCCCCACCCTTTCGGACCTGAAACCAATCAGGCAGGACCCGAACCGGGTAGGGCCAGTTGGCAGGGGCGTTAGGTCCAGACTGGACCGTTTTCCCCATTGCTAACGAATCCCTCTTTGATCTGCCTGAAATCGCCTGTACTGCGCCCATCGGATTGCATGGAACAATATTCCACTTTCAAACGATACGCGTGGAACGATCACCTTTTCAAGGGGGGATAACCTACTCTCTTCTGGAAACTGTTCCACATAATAGGGCAAACCAGCCACCAACTCCGGAGCCCCTCAGATGAAACACCTCCCTGTTTTCCTTGATGTGAAAGATCGCAGCATCCTTGTGGATGGCGGCGGCACCGGGGCTGCACGCCGTGCTGAACGTGCTTTGTCGGCGGGGGCAAAGGTGCGCTCGTTTGATCCTGTGCCCGGTGACGAAGTGCTTTCGCTGATTGGGCGCGACGGTTTTACCCATGTCGCGCGTATACCAGTGGCAGAGGATTTTACCGGCGTGATCATCGCCTACGGTGCCTCTGACGACCCCACTCGGGATGCGTTTTTGCACAAACATGGCAAAGCAGCCGGGGCCTTGGTCAACGTGGCTGACGTGAAGCCCTTGTGTGATTTCATCACCCCGTCTGTGGTGGAGCGTGATGCGGTTACCGTCGCCATTTCCACCGGCGGAACCGCACCTGTGATCGGCCGCGTGCTGCGCGCCCGGATCGAGGCGATGCTGCCCACAGGATACGGACAATTGGCCCGCTTCCTGTCTGGCTTTCGGGCGACAATTGAAACGAAAATCACCAACTCCCGCACCCGTCGCCGCTTTTGGGAAGCGATGATCGACGGGCCGATATCAGACCGCTATCTGGCGGGTGACGTTGCCGGGGCAACAGTCTTGATCGACGAGGCGTTGGCACAAAATGGTGATGAATCCGGAGGCGTGACCATCATTGGCATTGGGTCGGGTGAAGCGGATCTTGTCACCTTCCGCGCGCTTGGTGCCATGCAACGTGCTGATCTGGTGCTGCATGGGGTGAATGCCACGCCCGAGCTGTTGGCGCTGACCCGGCGCGATGCGGAGCGAGTGGTCTCTAACCCGGCCCAAATCGCCCAAGTCGCGTTGATTGGCGCACGCGCGCGGCAACGAGTGGTCTGGCTTGTCGAGGGATCAGCGCAAAACGCTCCCGAAATTGATGCCGCCCATGATGCCCTGCGTCAGGCAGGTGTTGCCACGCAAATCATCCCCGGTGTTGCTCCGCGCCAAGGCGGGAATGTTGTGCCTTTACCGCTTGGGGGGGCTGCGCCCGAACACGCACTCAGCCTAACCCCGCGCCGCGCGCCCTAACGGATCAAGGTGACTTGCCAAGCCTGATTGCTGTGATAGCGTCAGAGTATGGATTATGAACAGCTGATCGACAAAGAAACCTGGGCCTTCATTCGCAAGACCGAGGAATTTTACCCCCCCGACGCCACGGTGATGAGCATTGCCGAGCAGCGAAAGACCTATGACACCATGTGTCGCGCGTTTTTTCAGGGCTATCCAGAGGGTGTGAGTGTACGAGATGGTGACGCCCAAGGGGTGCCCATCCGCATTTATGAGGCGACCGCCAATAATGAGACCAACGCGCCGAACGTTGAGGCCACGGTTATCTATTATCACGGCGGTGGTTTTGTGGTCGGTGGGCTGGACAGTCACGATGATGTATGTGCTGAAATCTGTGACCGCACGGGGCTGCGCGTGGTCTCGGTTGATTATCGGCTATGCCCGGAAAATCCCCACCCAGCAGCCTTTGAAGACGCGTGGACGGCGCTGAATTATGTGTCACTAACCTGGCCCGGAGTGACTGTTTTGGTGGGTGATAGTGCGGGTGGAAATTTGGCCGCTGCCGTATCACATCACGCGCGCGGTAAGGTGCCGGTCGCGGGCCAAGTGCTGATCTATCCGGGGCTTGGAGGAGATATGACGCAAGGGTCTTATCTGACTCATGCCATGGCCCCCATGCTCACCACAGAAGAGGTGCGATTTTATCATTCCGTTCGCCATGGCACGTCAGCAATGCCCGAAGACCCGACAGCCGCCCCGTTGACGGACAGTAATTTTGCGGGGCTTCCGCGAAGCGTCATTGTCACCGCCCAATGTGATCCGCTGGCGGACGATGGGCGCATGTATTGCGGTCGCATTCAGGCCGCAGGTGGCCGTGCACATTGGGTCGAGGAACCGGGTCTGGTGCATGGCTATCTGCGCGCGCGCAGCACCGTGCCTCGCGCAAAAGCCAGCTTTGATCGCATCCTGGTGGCAATCAGCGCATTGTCACAGGAAAACTGGCCGTTCTGACCTTTCCCCGCGCGCGTGCCTCGCCTAGATTGGGGCAAACCCGCGACACATGCGGGGCATTACGGGCAGAAAGGCGGGCCATGTTGCCAACGGGCGTCTATTTACATCGCTTGGTTCACCGCCTGACGCGGCGCGAAGAGGTCAATTCTGGTCCTGAAAGCTATCCGCCACGCCCAAGGGGTGGCTCGCTGGTCTGGTGTCATGTTGGCGGCCATACCGAGCTTCAGGCTTTGCTGGGATTTGTTCGTCAATTGACCCAATCCCGGGATGATCTGTGCTTTCTAATCACGTGTCGTGGGGGCTGTGGCGCGTTTGAGCTTCCTCAGGATCTTGCGGAGCTTGTTTTGCTTCAGCCGTTGCCGGATGAGGCCGCGAGGTCGGTGCGCAGGTTTCTGGATCATTGGGCGCCGGATATGGTGATGTGGATGGGGCAGAGGCTGGAAATTTCGTTGCTGTCAGAAAGCCATGCACGCGGCATTCCGGCCCTTTGGATCAATGCCCGATCTCCGATGACGGACCAGACGGGCTTACGTTGGACCCGTGGGGCCATTCGTAAAATAGCGTTGGGATTCGAGACTATCTTGGCTGAAAATGACATTTCAGCCGCTGAACTCTCGCGTTTGGGTCTACCGATGAGCAAGCTGCAGGTGGTGGGCGCCTTGCAAGAGCAAACCCAGCCCCCCAGTTGTAATCAGGCGGAACGTGACGATATGGCGAAGGCGCTGGGCGCGCGGCCGATCTGGCTGGCGCTGAATTGCAATGTGGACGAAGACGCGATGATCTTGGCAGCGCATCGTCAGGTCATGCGCAAATCGCATCGATTGTTGTTGGTTTTAATCCCGGATGATCCCAGCCGCGCCCCGGCTTTGGCGCGAAAGCTTGACGAGGACGGATGGGTGGTGGCGTTGCGATCTCAGGATGAGGAGCTAACGCCAGAGGTGCAGGTGTATATCGCGGACCAACCGGGCGAAGACGGGCTGTGGATGCATCTGTCGCCCACGACTTTGATCGGGCAAACCCTGACGGGCGGGCCGTGTACCAGCCCGAACGAGCCTGCATCCTTGGGGTCGGTGGTGATGTTTGGATCTCATCTGGATCAGCATGCCGGTGCCTTTGCGCGCCTTAAGGCGGCGGGGGCGGCGTGTCGCGTTAGCGATGTAAGTAAGCTGGCCGATGAGGTTGAATATCTTTTGCAGCCAGAACGCGCTGCTGAAATGGCGATGGCCGCCTGGGACATCACCACAAGCGGGGCTGAGGTGTCAACATTGGTCGAAGAACTTGTGGTGAAAATGCTCGACAAGCGGAGAGTGTAAGATGAAAACGCCAAGCTTTTGGTTCACCTCACCCCGGCGTCCAAATTGGCGTGCCCGTGTTCTGGCGCCCTTTGGATGGCTTTACGGGTGGGCCACGGCGCGGCGTTTGCGCGGGGCGGGATACGGCGCGCAGGTGCCCGTGATTTGCGTTGGGAATATCAATGCTGGCGGCACCGGGAAAACCCCCACAACCATCGGGTTGGCGCAGAAGTTGCTGGCGCGTGGTAAAGATGTGCATGTGGTGTCGCGGGGCCACAAAGGCGCGCTGGATGGGCCTGTTTTGGTCGATACCCGGACCCATTCTGCCGATGATGTGGGGGATGAACCCCTGTTGATGGCCGCCTTCACCAAAGTCTGGATTGCCAAGGATCGCGCCGCGGGTGTGCGTGCGGCCGAAGCGGCGGGTGCCGATGTGATCTTGATGGATGACGGGTTTCAGAACCCTTCCGTGGATAAAACGCTGTCGATTGTGGTTGTGGATGCGGTCAAAGGTTTTGGCAATGCGCGCTGCATTCCGGCGGGCCCGCTGCGCGAACCTGTGGATCAGGGACTAAACCGCGCGGATTTGCTGTTGTCTATCGGGGCGCAGAACGCTCAGGTCAAATTCGCCGAGGATTGGGTTGGTAAAATTACCGTCCCGCATATCACCGGCCACCTGCAGCCCTTGCAGATGGGGATGGATTTTGCCGGGCTGGACGTGTTGGCCTTTGCTGGCATCGGGCATCCTGAGAAATTCTTTGCGACGCTGAAGATGATGGGGGCAAATGTCCTTCGGGGTGAAGGCCTGTCTGATCATCAACCGCTAACCGAGGCGCTGATGAAACGGCTTGAGATTGAGGCCACCGCCCTGGGCGCACAGCTTGTCACCACGGAAAAAGACGCGGTGCGTTTGCCGCAATCTTTCCGGCGCAAGGTGCTGACGGTGCCGGTGCGTTTGATGCTGGATGATGAAGCATCTTTGGATGCTGCATTGGCGGAAATTGGGCTTTAAAGCGTTTCCAGTTTTCATAGAAGTGTCTGTCATCGCTTTTCGCGTTTGAGCGCAGCAAAAGGCAGCGAACAAGCGCTTCAATGTGAACTGGAAGCGTTCCAGGGTCATAAATAAACAACACCCGCCTGAGAAAACAGACGGGCGTTGCGTGTTCATTCGTATTGCTAAAGCTTATTCTGCCAGCTTCGCGTCAATTGCTGCTGCGAAATCTTCATAGGACATGTTCGAGAACTTCTCGCCGCCGATGATGAAAGATGGGGTGGAGTTGATCTCATCCGCGGTGGCGTTGGTTTGGTAAGCCGCAACCAAGCTTTGGGCGAATTTCTCATCACCCATGCAGCTGTCCATTTCCTCGTTTGACATGCCAGCTTTGCGGCCAATTTTGCGCAGGTTCTCAAGGATCAGGGTTGGGTCGCCTTCGCCAATCCATTCTTTCTGGGTCGAATAGATCAGGTCATTCAAACCGAAGTAGCGCATATCGCCACCACAACGCGCAATCATGCCCGCCCACAGGCCAAACCGATCAAAGAACACTTCGCGGTGAATGAACTTCACCTTGCCCGTGTCAATGTAGTCCGCCTTGAGTTTGGTAAAGACGTCTTCGTGCCAATTGGCGCAATGTGGACAGGTGTAAGACGCGTATTCAATCACGGTGACCGGCGCATTTTCATCGCCCATCACCATGTCTTTTGCAGGTTCAACAGCTGCGTCTTCCGCCATTGCCAGCGAAACGCCGGGCACGGTGCCATTGTTCTGGCTCATGAAATATGCACCACCACCAAGGGCGATCAGTGCTGCGGCAATCATCGGGATAAAACGGTTCATCGGGTCTCAGCCTCTTTGGTGTTTGTGTTTTGTTATGACGTTTTTGCCCAGCGCCTCAAGCGCTGCGCGCAACCCTTCATCCGCCACAACCGCAGTGCTTTTACGCACCTCGGCAACGGTTTCCGGGTCGGGAGTTTTCTTTGCTTTTGGGGCGGGGGAAAATTGCGCCTGTCCTTCGGCAAATCCTGTGGGGGCGGTTTGGGTGATGCGAATGCGCGCGATGGCGTTATAGCCGTAAACCCCGTTCACCCGGTCGCGCAGCTTTTCCTTTTGCATCTCAAGCATCGGGGCCTGCGCGCCGGTGGTCAGCACGGTCAATGTGGCCCCCATGCCGCCGCGTCCATAAGACACCTCTACCGGGCGGGCAATTTGGGCAATGTCCTGCCCGACGATGTCGCCCCAATGGGTCAGCACCCGTGTTACAGCAAATCCCCGCGTCTCACTCGCCTTGCGGATGCGCGCCATCAAAAGGCTCGAAGTGCTTTCGAACCCGCGTTTGCGGCGTGGGATTTTTTCCCCCATTTTGCCACGCATTTTGACTGGTTTTGTCACGGCTGGTAACTTCCTCATTTGCCCGTATTCTAGGGTCTTCCACCGGCAATGCCAGTGGAAAGCAATGATGAAGGATAACAGATGCGTGACGGACAGCTGGGGGGGCCGGATCCCGAAGAGTTGCTGGCGTGGTATGACCGTCATGCCCGCACGCTGCCGTGGCGGATTTCGCCGGCGGATCGCGCCGCTGGCGTGGTGCCTGACCCCTATGCCATTTGGCTGTCCGAGATTATGCTTCAGCAAACCACGGTAGCCGCTGTGAAATCCTATTTCCTGCGGTTTTTGTCCCTCTGGCCAACGGTTGAGGATCTGGCCGCCGCCAAGGATGATCAGGTGATGGGGGAATGGGCTGGCCTTGGGTATTATGCCCGCGCCCGCAACCTGTTGAAATGCGCACGAGAAGTGACGGTGCAGGGCGGGTTTCCCCCAGATCGCGCTGGGTTAGAGACACTTCCGGGCATCGGCCCCTATACCTCTGCCGCCATTTCCGCGATCGCCTATGACCTGCCGGAAACCGTGGTCGACGGCAATGTGGAACGGGTCATGGCGCGTGTGTTTCAGATCGAAACCCCGATGCCCGATGCAAAACCGATGATGAAAGAGGCCGCTGCTGGATTGACCCCGTTGATGCGCCCCGGTGATTACGCGCAGGCGGTGATGGATCTGGGCGCCACAATTTGTACCCCAAAGTCACCAGCCTGCGGAATTTGCCCGTGGCGTATGCCGTGCAAATCCCGCGCCTCTGGTCTTGCCGCCGAGCTTCCGCGCAAGCGCAAGAAAGCGCCGAAACCCACGCGTTTTGGTATCGCCTATCTGGCCCGGCGCACGGACGGTGCGTGGCTGGTGGAACGTCGCCCGGAAAAGGGATTGTTAGGCGGGATGCTCGGCTGGCCCGGTGCCGATTGGGGTGACACTGCGCATGAGGCCCCGCCCATTGCGGCGGATTGGCAGGATCCGGGTGCCGAAGTGCGCCATACCTTTACCCATTTTCATTTGCGGCTTGCGCTAAGGGTGGCGCATCTGCCGCTGGATGCCACGCCAGATCAGGGCCAGTTTCAACAGATCCGCCCGTCAGATTTACCTACGGTTATGCGTAAGGCTCTTGACTTTGCGCAAGGCGCGCTGACGGATAAGGCGTAAAATTCCCCAGTTGTTTTTTGGGAGGATAAGGATCTCGCCATGGTTCCCGCGTCAAAAGTCGCCCGTTTCAGCCACGCAGCCCCGTTTGGAATTTCCATCGTGCTGCCCATATTGGTTTATTTCGCCGCCACCAAAGGCGGTTGGTATTTGTTGTTGCCGCCGCTTGGCACCTGGTGGCTTTACACGGGGCTTGATGCCTGGTTGGGGCGCAACACGGACAATCCTGATCTGAACACAACCGAAGATCAACTGTTCTGGTATCGCCTGATCACAATGGTCTGGTTTCCGATCCAGTTTGTGATGATTTACGGCATGTTGATTTACGTCACTGGCGCGGATCACCTGTCCGCTGGCGAAAAATTCGGGGTGTTCTTTGGGGTGGGTGTTTTGTCCGGCACGGTGGGTATTGTCTATAGCCACGAACTGATGCACCAATCCAATCGGTTAGAGCGTTGGTTGGCAGATTTACTTTTGTCCACAGTGCTTTACAGCCATTTCCGCACAGAACACCTTTTGGTTCACCACCCCCATGTTGGCACCACGCGTGATGCGGTGACGGCCCGTTATAATGAAGGGTTCCACCGCTATTTTGCGCGTGTGTTGCGCGAGGCGCCGATTTCGGCGTGGCGGGCAGAGCGGGCGATGTTGGCGCGTCGTGGGCTGTCGGCGCTTGACGGGAAAAACCCGTTTTGGCGCTATGGCGCGCTGCAACTGATGGCGGTGATTTTGGCGGTTCTCATCGGTGGCTGGCTGGGGCTTGCGCTGTTTGCATTTCAAGCGCTGATTGCCGTGTGGCAGCTGGAACTGACGAATTATGTCGAGCATTACGGGCTGACCCGCAAACATCTGGGCAATGGCAAATACGAACATGTCATGCCGCACCATTCATGGAACGCTGACCACCGCGCATCCAACTGGTTGCTGATCAACCTGCAACGCCATTCCGATCACCACTATAAACCCGCGCGGCGGTTTCCATTGCTGCAAACCTATCCCGAAGGCGAAGCGCCGCAATTGCCGTTTGGCTATCCGGTGATGACCGCGCTTGCGATGGTGCCCCCGCTTTGGCGACGACGGATGAACCCGCGTGTGCGCGAATGGCGCAAGCGTTACTATCCGGATGTCACCGACTGGGCGCCCTATAAAAATGGCACATTACCCCCACCGGTGATCAGATGAACGATCCTCAGGCAAAGGCATCATTCCTTAAGGCCGCGCGTGGGGTGCTGGCCTATCTGGAAATGTATCGTGAAAAATATTGGACCGAAATGGTGACCCATGCCCTGTCTTTTGAGGGGCAGGCGGACAAGCAGATGTATGAGCTTTATTTTGGCTTCCACAGATCAACCCGTGGCATCAACACAGTTGATCTGGCCAAGAGCGGCGCAAACCCACATGACGCAGAGCAATTTCGCAATATGTCCATTGTTGCCTATCGTTTGGCCTTTTTCCTGAAAGACGACAAACCAATCCCACCGGGTATCTAAAAAAAGCCCCGCTCGAGCAGAGCGGGGCCAGTTGGTTGTGCCGTGGATTTTGCCACAGGCACGGCGGTACAACTTTATCCTACGGGGGGCTGGTGGGCGCAGACCCAACACAGCACATCCCGTTCTGGGCGCGCGTTGACGCGCCCAGCGATATTCTTTGTTATGATTGAAAAGGGGTGGTTTTAGACCATTTCCGCCCGAACTTGTTGGCGCAAGAGATCAATGGGAACCTTTTTCCCGTCCTGCTTAAAGTGCCAATAGGTCCAGCCATTACAGCTTGGCGCGCTTTCAAGAGCGGCCCCAACCTGATGGATCGATCCACGTGCATCGCCTGCAATCAGCGTGCCATCGGCGCGCACTTTTGCGGTTTTACCACGCGGGCTGGTCAGAACTTCGCCGGGGCGTAACATGCCACGTTCCACCAATTGACCAAAAGGTACACGCGGTTCGGCGCGCTTGGATGTAGTGGTTTGCAGGGCTTCTTTGTCGAATTTGCGAACGCGCGAAATGCGTTTTTCGGCGACCTTGCGATACGCCTCTTCACGTTCGATCCCGATGAAATCGCGGCCCAGCATCTTGGCGACAGCGCCGGTGGTGCCTGTGCCAAAGAACGGATCAAGGATCACATCGCCGGGGTTGGTCGATCCCACCAAAACGCGGTGCAGCAAGCTTTGTGGTTTTTGGGTCGGGTGGGCCTTGTCGCCATTTTCGTCTTTCAGACGCTCATGGCCGGTGCAGATCGGCAAAACCCAGTCCGAGCGCATCTGAATGCCTTCGTTCAGGGCCTTCAGCGCCTCATAATTAAAGGTGTATTTGCCACCTTCGGACTTGGAGGCCCAGATCATGGTTTCATGGGCATTGGTAAAGCGTTTGCCGCGGAAATTCGGCATTGGGTTTGACTTGCGCCAGACCACGTCGTTCAGGATCCAATAACCTTGGTTCTGAAGCTCGGCGCCCATGCGAAAGACGTTGTGATAAGAGCCGATGACCCAAATCGCACCGTCAGGTTTCAGCACACGACGCGCGGCCTTTAGCCAAGCGCGGGTGAATTGATCATATGCTTTGAAACTGTCGAATTGATCCCAATGGTCGTCAACCGCGTCCACTTTGGAATTGTCGGGGCGATGAAGATCGCCCTTGAGCTGAAGATTATAGGGCGGATCGGCGAAAATCAGGTCAACCGAGTTCGCGGGCAGACTGTTCATCACATCGATGCAGTCACCATCCAATATCTCATTCAGCGGCAGCTTTTCAGCCACCTTTACTTTGGTTTTCGTCGTCATATCTGCCTCATGTACCGGCGCATTCGCGCTCTAGTGACGGCGCATTTTTGCGCTCATTCATTGGGTACTAGGATGGGCAATTGTGGATTCCCGGTCAAATTCTTTTTTGAATCAGGAGGTTACATTTTTTTGTTGATACAAGATATTGTGTACCGGTTTGAACGAACGTCTATGGTGTGGGGTGACACCAAGTTTGACCAGGGCGTCCTTGTGGCTTTTCGACGGGTAACCGGCGTTTGTTTCCCATCCATAGCCGGGAAACTGTTGCGCCAAATCCACCATAATCCGGTCGCGACATATTTTCGCCACAATTGAGGCCGCCGAAATCGACACAGATCGGGCGTCGCCTTTGATAATTGTCTCGTTTGAGATGCTGATCCCCCGTGGCACCATATTTCCGTCGATAAGCAGGTGATCAGGGGGGGTGGCCAAGCCCGCCACCGCGCGCTCCATCGCCAGATGACTGGCGCGCAGAATGTTCAGCTCGTTGATCTCTTCGACCGTGGCATGCGCAATGCACACGTCGGCGGTTTCAAAAATATGATCATAAAGTGCTTCGCGTTTCTTGGCAGAGAGCTTTTTGGAATCGTTCAGGCCGTCAGGGATATTGTTGGGGTCCAGCACCACAGCGGCGGCGGTCACCGGGCC
>DDMF01000052.1:79864-83169 GCA_002340515.1 Rhodobacteraceae bacterium UBA2553
GGCCCGCGCCCGACCTCGTCCACGCCCGCGATGCGCAAGAACCCTTTGGCGTGTGCGGCGGTTTCAAAGCTGTAGTCGGGGGCGGTCTGTGCGGTTTTCTCTGTCATGGGAATTGGGTGACCGATTGCAGAAAAGATCGCAAGCAAAAAGGGCGGAAGCCGGAGCTTCCGCCAGTTGTGCATAACCGGAAACGGTGGTCATGCAAGTGCGGCGGGACGCAGGGATGACCTAAGGGGATAGCCGCACATCTCTTGCGCTTACCGGCGCGATTTACGGTATCCTGCCTGCTTCATACAGCGCGGTTCATAAACCTTGCGCGCGACATAAACACCGCGATTGTTCCGTGCGACAATAGTGTCATGACAGTTGCGCGGCAGGGAGCGCGAAAACTCGTAATTCCGTTTCAGGCAGCGTTTGCCCCAATATTTTTCTTGACCATACTGGGTGTTAAAGCGACGAAGACAATCGCGCGGCAATTGGAATTTTGGGTGCATGCGGCGATCATCCACAATGCGGCCATCGCCTTTTGGGCGGCGTGGCTTTTCCGGGCGACGCGTGGTTCTGTGGTCATCATTGTTGTTGATCACCGCACCGACGACAGCCAGACCCAGTAAGGCGGCAATAAACGCATCGATATCATTATTGTTGTTTTTGTTGCGCTGGCCTGCAAAAGCGGGCGCTGCAGTGAGAGAGGTCAGGGTTAGCGCCCCGACTAGCAAAGGGGTCATAAAGCTTCGCGTCAGGCGACGTGGCGACAATTTCGCAAGGGTGCGTTTGAACAAGGTTGGCTTGGGATTGGTCGGGGCCGTGTCAGTCAGGCGGGTCATTGCGATCTCCTTTTGGGCAACGTGGTGGGGCAGATATGAAGTGCCGCGATGATGTGCGGGCCCCGGTTCGGGTTGTGATGTCCCAACCTTGCCTGCCCGCCGGTCAGACAAGCGATATCGCCGTGTTGTTATCTGCTATCAGCCGAAAAATGAGGTTTGTTATTGAATATCTAAACCGCACCGAGCATGGTTTTGACATGAAACAGATCCTCTTATCCCTCACGTTCGTATGCGCATTCGCGGCCATGGCCACCCCGGCCCAAGCGGGATGTTATGCTGATTATAAAGCCAAGCGCGACAATCCGCTTAAGCTGCATTACGGTGTCATCGAATTGCCCGATACGGCCTGTGCAAACAAAGCCGCCGCCGCCCGCCAAGTGTCTGCCAGATTGGCGACAGATGGTTGGGTTTTGCTAAATGTATTGTCGCTGTTTGATGCGGATGGACTTGAGAAAAGGAAACAGAGTGCCGGACAATTCTTCCTCCGCTATTGATGCGCGCAAGGGGTCGTCGCGGGTGATTGTGGCCGGGATGGCTGCGATCGTTTTGATCCTGCTTTTGGCGGCAATTTTTCTATTTCTGAACCTTCCAGATGCCGGCGCGTTTAATGCGCGGGTTGAACGTATATTCATGGAAAATGATGGGCTGACCTCGGGTGCGGAAATCAAGCTTTTGGAAATTCTTGCACAATCTGGCACGTCATTTGCCGATACCCTCACCAGTTATCGCATGGTGATTTTTGTGCTGCTGATTTTTGCAACAGCTTTGCTGGTGGCATCATTGGTGTTCTTGGTCACGATCATCGGCCTCAACCGTCGCATGGGGGAAATTGAACGCACCGGCATTCAGGTCAACTCCCTGTTGATCAGCCGAGAGGAGCGCACGGTTTACCTTAACAACATGGAGCTGAACCTAACCGAGGCTGCGATTGAAACCCTGTCGGCTTTGGCCGAGGCACGCATGGATGATGAGGTGCTGACCGGTTCTGACCTTGAGGCGCTGATCTCTGGCCGGGACGCCAGCGATTGCGAAGAGGCCGCTGGCGCCACACGGATCAAACGTCTGCGCGATGCGATGGGCAATCAGTTGATGAGCGAACTTTTGGTGAAAACCATCGCGCGTCGTGGGTATATGCTGTCGATCAACAAAGATGTGATTCAGATGCTTTAAAGCGTTTCGCGTCAAACCTGAATCACCTAACGCTGCCTGAAATCAAAGATTTTAACGCGTTAGTGGTGCCTAAAGATCCAGAAAATACCCATCCACACGCCGCCAGAAATGCAACAGGTCACGGGCCTTGGCGGGCTTGTGACCTATGCTTTCCACGGCATAAACATCCGCCGCCAAAAGCGCGACCAGCTTATAGGCCAGCAAGCTCAACCCGTCAGATTGTTCGGTGATCTTGAAATTATCCTCGACCATAGACGCTGCACTTGTCAGCGCGAAAACAACGCTCAGCGCGGGTTCCGACGGCCATTTTTGGCACAGTTTGCGCACAAGGGCGCGGCATCGGGAAATGTCGCCAGACAGCAGCTCTTCCAATGCAAATTCAATCATCTGGTCAATGGGGGCGACCGACATCACATGATACCCAAAACAATCGGCAAAACTCACTCCACCCGGATTTGACCGTGGTACACCCCCGACCTCGAATATACATCGCCATCAAAATATGGGCCTGCGTCTGGCTGGTCCGGGTGTGCAGGGGAAAACCGCCACCAGAGAACCATGCCGCATGACCCCAGCTGATCCAATGCGAAGGGTATTGACCGACGGTATGAACAATAATTCATTGCCGCGACGCGGCCTTTCCATACACGCCAAAATAGCCATATTTCCTATAAAAAGTGAAGTGAATTCAGCTTTTCTCGAATGGCCACTCTGTCGGGCCAGTGCGCAGGGCCGCCTTGGCACGGTGTAATGATGCTGTTGACCCTGTCTGGTTGCTCTGGGCAGGGGAATGGAATTTGGCAAACGTCAATTTATGGAAAAGAAACAACGACAAACCATCTAGGATTGTATTGATCCAAAGGTTAATCCTCATTAGGTTGTTGGTGGATGTCTGCCGCTTCTTTTGTGTTTCAAGTGTAAAAAGTGCCCGCCCGGGTGTAAGCGCAACGCGCTTGGCTTGGTGTTCATAAGGCGGCGCAGATCCGACCGTCACGATGAGGCAGGCCATGGATGCAGTGAAGCAAGAGGATTGGGTAGGGGGCGCGTCACGATACTCCCCTGTTGTGCCAGCACTCCACAAAGACCCTCACCGTAAATCCATCCTGTTTCTCACACCGGCTGTCACACTTGAAACCTTCAGCGGCGGAATGCTGGTCACCGCCGAGCGCCTCGAGGCGCTGACCCGCCATCATTCCGTCAGTGTCCTGACCATGTTGACGGATGATGCGGCGCGCGCGCGGTTTCCTGACGTGATCTGGCACATTGCGGGCGACCTTCGCCCACGCAACCTGTGGTCGCTTGCGAGGT
>DDMF01000052.1:83211-87872 GCA_002340515.1 Rhodobacteraceae bacterium UBA2553
CCCTGCCGCTGAGCGTCTGGCGCAACAGTGATGACACCCTTTTAAAATATGCTAAAGGTCTGGAAACGAAAGAATTTGATCTGATTTACGTGGATCATTGGTTGATGATCGAAGCGGCCAACCTGGTGCCAGCCACCCGCCGTATCCTTCATTTACACAATGCTGAGCCGGAGGTTTTTTTCCGCGCGGCCCAGCATGCTTCGCTAGGTGCACGCTGGGTAATGCAACAAGAAGGCCGCCGTGCTGCGGCCTATCTGCGGGCGGCGATGCCCCCATTCGATGAGCTACATTTGTTGTCCGCAGAGGATGAAACTGCGCTGGACGCACGCGGGATTTCCCACCCGGACACACGGGTTTTCCTGCCGAGTGTCGCGGCGTTTGACCGGGCCATCAATGGGTTTGATGACCGCAAGGATGACGCCCTTTTCGTGGGAACGCTCAGTTGGTACGCCAACCAAGAGGGGCTGTCTTGGTATATCGAAAACGTGCTGCCCAACTTGTCCAGACCGTTACATCATCAGATCGTCGGGGGGGGGGCTTCTGCGGGGTTGTCGCGAAAGCTGCACGCCACAAACCACCTGACCGCGCATGGGTATGTTGATGATCTCGAGCCATTTTACCAATCGGCCAAATGCCTTGTGGCACCGCTTTTATCTGGCTCTGGCATCAAGATAAAAATCATCAATGCATTGGCACGAGGATTGCCCGTCGTGACCACCTCATGCGGCATCGAGGGTTTTCCTGCGGGGTTTGGCCCGGCTATTCTGGTGCAGGAATCGCCACAGGAGTTCGCTGAGTCGGTCCAAAAACTGATGTCCGATGGTGTGTTCTGGCACAGCGCCAGCCAAGCGGCGCAGCGCTATTTTAACACTCATTTCCAAGGGCAGAATTGGGCGCATTGGGCCAAAGAGGTCGGACAATGAACGCCGGTTTTCCCCCGCCTTGCGCCGCCAATCCACCCCCGGTTTATGTGGCCAATACCCGTGTGGATCTGACCTGCCGCGCGGATGTGCTTGCGCAGTTACGGACCGCGCTGGGCGAGCAGGGTGCCTTGCAAGTGGTCCATACCCTAAACCCGGAAATCTGCATGAACGCGTATCGCAATCCCGCCTATCTCGCGACCCTGAACAAAGGGGATTTGAATGTGGTGGATGGCGTTGGATTGCAACGCGCCGTGCAGGCGGCAACCAGTCGGGATGTCGACAGGATTTGCGGATCTGATCTGATTTATGATCTGGCGGAACTGGCGCAGGCCGCGCATCGCAGTCTGTATGTTCTGGGCGGAGCACCTGATCGGCTGGACAAGGCAAAATCTGCATTGGGCAAGCTCTATCCCGATCTTAAGATTCACGGGTTTGCCCCCGGTTTCTCCACCGCTTTGCCGCTTTTGGAACAAGACGAGATCATGACGGATTTGCGCAAAAAACACCCCGGCGTTTTGGCCGTCTGCCTTGGCGCCCCCCGGCAAGAAATGTGGATCGCGCAGAACCGCGCCCTGTTACAGCAATGCGGTGTGTCGATCGCGGCGGGCTTGGGCGGTACGGTTGATTTTCTGTCGGGCGACGTGCGCCGTGCGCCGAAATGGATGCGGAAATCCGGGTTGGAATGGGCGTTTCGCCTGATGCAAAACCCGCGTCGGTTGCGGCGCCAGATCTCGGCTTTGCCGGAATTTGCCCTGCGGGTTCGGTTTGATCCGAATTTTGTCTCGCTCGCGGACACGAACGCGCCGTCAGAGGGGCGCCAATGACGCGCGCGCGCCCTGATCGGGTGTTGATTTATGCCCACCACGCCCCGCCGCACCCCTCGGCTTGCGCAACGCGGGTTTCATCGCTCGCGCGGTATCTGCGCGCACGCGGTGTCGAGGTGTCTTTTCTGACCAGTAAACCCGGCCCTGACCGCCATGAAGGGTTCTTGATCAAGCGATGCGCCGGGCGGTTTGGGCTGATCAAAGCGTTGCTTGCGCACAAGCGTTGCCCGATTTTTGTGACCTCGCCGCCCGCCACGCCAACCGCAGAAGTGGCATGGATTGGGCGGGTCTTGGGCTATCACGTTGTGGCCGATATTCGCGACCCATTTGTCAGCGAGGCACTGGGCAATGGGGATATCGCGCCGGGGATCCAAACACGGATCAAGCTGTGGCTGGAACGCTCGCTGTTTTCAGCGGCCCATCAGGTGGCCTATGTGTCAGACGCCCTGCGCGTTCAAATGGATGACAGTTTCGGCGCACCAAATATCCCGCAAATCATCGCGCCAAATGGCATTGATCGCGATGTGTTCTATTTGGCGGAAAACACCCGTGCTGCGACCCGCAAAGAGCTGGGTCTGGGGCCGGGTGCAGTGTTTGTCTATGCTGGCATTTTGGGGGGGAAATCGCTGGGCCATGCCTTGGCGGCCTTGGCGCCTGCGCTGCGCAAAGGCGCGCAGTTGTTGATGATCGCGGTCGAGGATGATTTCTCGCGTCCCATCATGATGGACCTCATGACGCAGGCCAAGGATTTGGGCGTCAGCGATCAAATTCTTTGGCGCAACAATCTGCCCCCGGATGAGGTGGCACGGCATTTGAACGCCTGCGATATTGGCCTGAACCCGCTGCCCTTTCACCGCAGTTATTGCCTGCCGGTCAAGACGTTTGAATATCTCGCCTGCGGCGTGCATCCGATGAATATTGTGGGGGAAAACAGCGCCGTTCTGGCGTTGTTTGAGGGTGACGAACTGGCGTCTTCCTGCCTGACTTGGGCGGAGTGCTCTACGCAAGCTTTGGCCCTTGCAGATGATGTTCGCACAGTTCGGCAGCGCGCGGAAAAACGTGCGGCGTTTGCCAAGAGGTTTGACCGAAATCTCGCCAATGAAGCATTGAGCGAGGCGTTGTTGCAATGAACGGGTCAATGACACAGCCGGTGCATCCGCCCCCGAAAGCACACGTTCTGATCTTGGCCCCAAAGGCGCCCGGACAGGGGTTGGGTGGGGCAGAGCGGCATTTGCAGGATTTAGCAAATGTGCTGTCGCCGCTTTGCCAGAAAGTGACATTCCTGTCGCACCAAGAGGCGCCTGCGCCGGGGAGTTTTGTGCGGCTTTTGACCCGGATCGAGCCAATGCTTGCCTCGCCCCTTGCGGTCAGGCGGTTGTCGCGAAGGGGACTGCCAGAGGCCGATGTGGTGATGAGCATCGAACTGATGGGGGTGGGCCTGTCCCACCCGCGCCATCTGCATCTGTTCTTTGGAAGCTACGCGGGATTTCGCAGCATGGCTTTGCGCCCCGCCTCGGGCCTTCGGGCGTGGGTGCAGGCGGCGAAATCGGTTTTGGCGCGCTGGTTGGAACGCCGGACACAATCAAGGTTTGGGTCCATCGCAAATTCACAAGGGTTACGCGATGTTCTGATCTCGCAAGGCATCCCGGTGAACGAAACGATCCTTTTGCCACCGACGGATTGCAATCTGTTTCAACCGGGGGATCAGCTGGCCGCTCGTGCCAAGTTGGGCCTGCCCACATCTGGCCGTGTGATCCTGTTTGCCGGTCGATGGGAATATGCCAAAGGGGCGGATCGCGTCGCTAGAATTGCCGCCCAGATGCCGCGCGACTGGCATCTGTTGATCGCGACACCACTGGGGTACAGCTGGCCCTTGCCTAGGGGCTCAAATGTCACCACTCGCATCGGCCTGAGCACCGCGCAAATGGTTACCGCCTATCAGGCAGCGGATGCCCTGATCCAGCCATCACGCTTTGAAGGTTACAGTCTTGTGGCAAGCGAGGCACAGGCCTGTGGCTGCCCGGTTTTGACCAGCCCGGTGGGGCAGGCCGCGCATTATTTACAGGCGAAGGAGGAGGATATTTGCGCCTCGGTGATCGCCAATCCCGATGCCGCAGAGGCGTGGATATCTGCGCTGGAGCGGGTGTTTGCCGCTGGTCCCACCACACGCCCCGCTCATCGCCAATACGCCGAAACCCATGTGTCATATGAGGTTGTTCAACGCCATTGGCAGGCTGAGCTTGCGCGTCTTTTTCCGGAGTTTTCATGGCACCGAAGCTGACCATCCTTGCCCCAACGCATAACCGCCCCGACGTCTTGGCGCGAGTCTGGCCCTCTTGGCTGGCACAAGATGGATTGGTGGAAATTGTGATTGTGAACGACGGCAGCACGGAGCCTTATGACGCGGTCTTCGCGGCTCTTGCTGTGGCCTGTGACCATCATGATATCCGCTTGGATATCGTGACAACGCCAACCCGGTTGGGCGCACCTGCCGCGAAAAATGCCGGGCTCGCACGCTGCACCGGGGACGAGGTCCTAACCACGGATGATGACATTGTTTTGCCTGCGGACATGGTGCGGATTTGTCGCGAACATCGCCCCGAGGCGACCTATCCCGTGCTGGTGGGACCGCGTGTTATTTACCTGCGTGATGGTGAATCCAAGACCGATGCCTTGGCGCGGTCTGATCGTGAAACGCAGCGCTATTTTGACCTGTCTCGGCTGTTACTTTGCGCCTGGGCCAACACCGGTCAGGTCGCGCAATTTCCGTTCGTAACAGCGGTGGTCCTTTGGCCTGCGTCTTTGTTTCGCGACGGTTTGCGGTTTCACGAAGCCTATGGCGGCAATGGTTACCGCGAAGAAAGTGACCCGCAGTTGCAGGCGTCCATGACGTTCGGGGCCAAGGTTTTTCTGG
>DDMF01000085.1:0-11888 GCA_002340515.1 Rhodobacteraceae bacterium UBA2553
CCATGCCGCCGCCGATACACAGGGTCGCGAGACCCTTTTTCGCGTCACGGCGCTTCATTTCAAAGAGCAACGTGTTGAGGATCCGACAGCCGGACGCACCAATTGGGTGACCGATGGCGATTGCGCCGCCGTTCACATTCACAATCGATGGGTCCCAACCCATGTCTTTGTTCACAGCACAGGCTTGCGCGGCGAAGGCTTCGTTGGCTTCCACCAAGTCCAAATCACCAGCAGACCAACCCGCTTTGTCCAGTGCTTTGCGCGATGCAAAAATCGGCCCGACGCCCATGATCGAGGGGTCAAGACCGGCGGTCGCATAAGAGGCAATGCGCGCCAAGGGTTCCAGCCCGCGCTTTTCCGCTTCATCTGCGGACATCAGCAACACGGCGGCGGCACCATCATTGATACCGGATGCGTTGGCGGCGGTCACTGACCCGCCCTCACGCACAAAGGCAGGGCGCAGTTTTTGCATGGCTTCCATGGTTGCGCCGTGACGGATGTATTCGTCACTGTCAACAATTGTCTCGCCTTTGCGGGTCTTTACGGTGAAGGGGGTGATTTCATCCGCAAACTTGCCGGCCTTTTGAGCGGCTTCGGCTTTGTTTTGCGACGCAACGGCAAATTCATCCTGCATCTCGCGCGAAATCTGCCATTGGTTGGCGACGTTTTCGGCGGTTTGACCCATGTGATAGCCGTTGAAGGCGTCCCACAGACCGTCTTTGATCATCGAGTCGATGAATTTCATGTCGCCCATTTTGTGACCGGCGCGCAGATGGGCCACATGCGCGCTGAGCGACATGTTTTCCTGACCACCTGCGGCAACAATCGCCGCATCGCCCAGCATGACGTGCTGGGCGCCCAAAGCAACGGTACGCAGCCCCGAGCCACAGACTTGGTTGATGCCCCAGGCCGCAGATTCGATTGGCAGGCCTGCATTGATATGCGCTTGGCGCGCGGGGTTTTGGCCTTGGCCTGCGGTCAGAACCTGACCGAGAATGGTTTCATCAACATCTGCTTTGTCGATGCCGGCGCGCGCAACGACGGCTTCCAAAACGGCAGCGCCCAAATCATGCGCTGGCGTGTTTGCGAACGCGCCTGAGAAACTGCCAACCGCGGTACGTGCGGCCGATACGATTACGACATTGGTCATGGTCTTCCTCCACCTTCTGTCTTGTTGGGGAACGGGTCTGACGTGACCATCTCTCCCCAAGACAGCCCAACCCTTACCGCACAATCACGGTTGGCCGCATCCTGTGCTGCATCGCAGAAAAAATCAAGCGTGGGAAAATTGGGGACGTATTGAGGCGGCTTAGAGTGTTACGCTGTGCGCCCGAGGAACTTATTCACCTGCCAATAAGGCGTGAGCGTCGGCACGCCAAAATAATAGCCCTGCATGCAATCCATTCCGATGGACGTCAGGAATTCAGCATCCTCGAAGGTCTCTACATTTTCCGCCACAACAAACATGTCGAATTTATGGCCCAGATCCAGCAAAGCCTCGGTCAAGATCTGCCCATCAGGATCATCATGCACGCCCTGGATCAACTCGCCGTCGATTTTAATAATATCAAAGTAGAAGTCTTTGAGATACTTGAAGGATGTATAGCCCGCCCCAAAGTCGTCCAGTGCGAAACTGATGCCTTTGTTTTGCAAATCCGTCATGAAGTCACGCACCTCTTCCGGGGCAGAAAGCGCGGTGCGTTCGGTGATTTCGATGATCAGTCTTTCGCCGACAGTTGGGTCTTTTTTGAGACCCTTATTCAGGACATCATTCCATTGCGCATAGCCGATTGTGAGGGCGGACATATTGATCGACAGGCGCAGACTTTCTTCTTCAAAAAGCGCTTCAATTCCTTTTTCAAGGGCAAGGGCATCAAGCTGTCGGCCCATGTCGGTATTTTCAACGACATCGATGAAATCTTTTGCGGGGATGATCCGCCCCTGCTCGTCCGCGACACGCAACAGGCCTTCGTAAAAGGCCATTTTGTCGGGTTGGGCGGTTTGCACCACCGGCTGAAACGCCAACCTCACCTGTTTTCGGGCCAAGGCGATGCGTACCATATCCATGGTTTCACCCTCGCGTTTCTGCATCGCAATATCAAACGGGCTGCTTTTGGTTGTGTCGTTCATATCGTCCCCGAGCGGCAAATCTGTCGCGTTCGTGTCACTATCCCAGTGCTGCCATTTTGTAGACAAACACCCTAACAAGCTGTAAAAGCTAGGTTTTGCTTAGAATTGTATCGACCTATCGCAACCTATTGAAACTGGGGAATAAGATGACACGATGTGCTTGGGTTGGGGATGAACCGATCTATCAAAATTACCATGACACCGAATGGGGTGTGCCGGAATACGATGGACGGGCATTGTGGGAGAAGATGATTCTCGATGGATTTCAGGCCGGATTAAGTTGGATCACAATCCTAAAAAAGCGCGAGAATTTCCGCGAAGCATTTGCCCGGTTTGACCCTGAGGTGATTGCCGGCTGGGGCGAGGCCGAGATCACCGAGCTGCTTGGCAACCCCGGCATCATTCGCCACCGCGGCAAGATCGCCGCGACCATCACCAACGCACAGGCCTATTTGGATTTGGGCGGGGCCGAGGCGTTTTCAAAACTGATGTGGGGCTATGTGGGCGGCGCGCCGATGATCGCCCATTACGCCACCCACTCCGAGGTGCCGACCGCAACGGATCTTAGCACGCAAATCTCAAAAGATCTGAAGAAACTGGGGTTCAAGTTCTGTGGGCCGACAATTGTTTATGCGTGGATGGAGGCCTGTGGACTTTTCATGAACCATACCACAGATTGCGATCGCTACGCTGTGCTTAGCGCAGCATCTTCAAAAGGTTGACGCTGGGCACACCGGTTTCGCGCAGACCTTTTGAGGCCTCATAAGCGCGGATCGCCGCGCGGCCTTTTTCACCAATCACCCCGTCCGCGCGACCGGCGTTGAACCCGGCAGCGTTCAGGCGAGATTGCAGCGCCACGCGTTCCTTGGTCGACATGCCCCACGGGTTTTTTGGATAGCCTGATCGAAGCGGACCTTCGCCCGCCAAACGGTCGGCCAGATGCCCCACGCCAATCGCGTAGCTGTCTGCAAAATTATAGGTCTTGATGATGTGAAAGTTGGGGTAAATTATAAAGATAGGCCCCGAAGGCCCAGCAGGCAGGATCAGCGCGCCTTTGCGTGATCCGCTCAGCGCGCGGCCACTTGCGCGGGTCACACCCAGCTTTGCCCAATCGGACAGTTCGCGCGGAAACACCCGACCCGTCAGCGCCAGATCAAACCCCTTGGGCAGGCGCACTTCTTCGCCCCAACGCGGCCCTTTGGACCAGCCGTTTGCCTTGAGAAATGCTGCGGTGGAGGCCAGCGCATCTGTGGGATCATCAGACCAAATATTGCGCCGCCCGTCGCCATTGTGATCGACCGCATGCTTCAAATAAGACGATGGCATGAACTGTGTGTGGCCCATTGCGCCCGCGTAGGATCCGCGCATGTTAGCGGGCGAAATGTCGCCCGATTGCAGGATCTGAAGGGCGGCCAGAAGTTCAGTTTCAAACTGTTCCCGCCTGCGCCCGTCATAGGCCAGCGTGGCCAGGGCGGAAAGGGTTGAGGTCTTACCGCGAAAGCCGCCAAAGCTGCTTTCCATGCCCCAAATCGCCACGATGATCTCTTTCGGAACGCCGTATTTACGTTCGAGCTGACCCAACAGGGTCTTGTGTTTTCTCAGCTTCGCCTGCCCGTTTTTGATCCGCGAAGGGGCGGCGGCGGATGAGATATAGAACTCCAGCGGTTTGGCCGTTTCCGCCGGTTTGCGGTCAGATTTGATCACGCCTGACAGATATTCCGCGCCATTCAGCGCCTTTAGCGTGGCCGGTTTGATCCCCACTTTAGCTGCGCGTTTTTTGAACCCGGAGAGCCAGTTTTGAAAGCCCGCATTGGCAAGGGCCGCGCGCGGCGCAAGGATCAATCCTGTCAGCCCTGTTAAAATCAAACGTCTGGAATACATCAATAAATCTCCTGCCTATGTGGGTAGCATACGGTAGTGTCGCACCGCCACAAAGGGGAGAGTTATCTAAGGCGAAACTCTGCTTGCGCGCCCAGGCTTAGGGATGTGGGCGCGAATGAGATCCATTCCGGGGCCATCCATTTGCGCATAGAACGCGTGTTCGCAATTGTGGAAAAGCGTGTAAGCGTCCGGCACAGCTTCTAACCAATTTTGGTCAGGTCGATGGGGATCCTCCGCGCCAAAAAACACCTGATTTGGCACCGCAATTTTGGACACATCCCGCAACCGCGTTGAGGACACACAGGTTAGCGCAGACAGTGCCAACCCCTGTACCGCGGCCTGCCACAACAACGTTCCGCCTGCGCTAAACCCAATCGCCACCGCGTGTTTTGGCACCCGCGACAACAGCGCCTCAACCACCCGCACCGCCTCACCTCGGGTGAAGAGATGCTGGTGCAATGCCTCACCCGATAGTTCTGGTGCACCCAATAACTTCGCAAGTGTGAAATGTGTCACTGCCGCAGGTGACACACCCAGCCAGAGCGCACATTCCGTCGCCGAAGGCGCGCCCCAAATATCTGATACAACACAATACTTCATCGGTGGCAGTTTGACCCAAATTCGGCGAGATGGCTACATCCGGCTTTCTTCAAACCCCGGCGTGCCCGCCTTTTCAGGGTTCCGTTTCACGTCGATGCGTTTGAGCATTTCTGTTGAGCCGCCTTTGCCATCATGCCGCCATCCGGGTGGTTTGATCGCGTAGTTCCAGCGGTCATACCACGTCACGCCGGGCTGGGTCCAATCCTTGAAAATCGCCACCCATTCATGAAAGGCAACACGCAGGGGGTTGAAGGTGCCGATGTTGTGCACCAGCCCGTAATCCACCGGTTCGTCGCGTTGCTCCGGCACAAAGGTGCCAAACATCCGGTCCCAAATGATGAACACGCCTGCATAATTGGCATCCAAATAGCGCGCATTTCGGCCGTGATGCACGCGGTGGTGCGAGGGTGTGTTCATCACGGCTTCAAACCAACGCGGGCATTTATCAATGGCTTCGGTGTGGATCCAGAACTGGTAGATCAGGTTCAGCCCGCCCACGAAAAAGATCATTGCCGGGTGAAACCCCATCAGCACCAAAGGCGCGCGCACAATCATCATCAACGTGAACGTCCCGGTCCAGGTTTGCCGAAGCGCCGTCGTCAGATTGTAATGCTGGCTTGAATGGTGGTTCACGTGGCTCGCCCAGACCCAACGGATCCGGTGGCCAAACCGATGCACCCAGTAATAACGCAGATCATCCAGCACAAAACAGATCGCAATCACCCACCACGCGTGGCCCAGATCAAGCGGCGTGATCGCCCAGAGCGCCATGAAAAACCAATAGGCAATGAACCCGACCAAAAGGCCAGACACCACAGAGCCAACGCCCATGAAAAGGCTGGTCATTGCATCTTGTGCCTCATACCGCCCACCGCGTTTTTCATAAAAGATCCACGCCATTTCCAGCGCAATCGCCAGCACGAAAAACGGCGTCGCCAAGTCAGTCACATTCGGAAAATTGAGCGTCATTGCTGCCCCTCTTCAATCTGCGCACGCCACGCGGTGGCTTCATCCGGGGTCAGATGCAACACAACGCAAGGGGCGGCAAAATCATGGAATTTCAAGATCAAACCTTTGGGATGCGCTTGAACATCGGCGCCGGCCAGATCATGGCTTGTTGCATCCAGCCCCATCACCCATAAGACGCCCCAGCCGCGACGTGAACGCACCAAAGCCGCTTGCCCGCTTTGGGCCACGATCACCTCTTGGGCGGGGGCGGTGACATTGTCGGCACCCCATTCGGCCCGCGCAATCGCTTCATCCGTCAGCACAAGTGTTTGGTCGAATTTCATGACCCTCATCATGACGTAGACGGCCAACAGACCCACCACGACAATTGATGCCATAACCTCTAGCGGCATCCTGTCCTCCCTGATCATTCCCACCTTTTCGGTGGTGTTCCGAGGATATGGGGGCTGCGACACCCACCCTGTCAATGCTGCCCCGAGGTCAGCCCAACCAGGATCTGCCGCTTTTTTCTTGCCAAAAATATCNNGGGTGAGCGAGCTTGCCTCGCGAGGGGCAACGCCCCTCTCTGTCACAATTGGCCTGTCACAATTGGCGCAAACGCCTAGCCGTCAATCAGCGCCGAAATAATGGCCTTCGCGCTGTCAGATGCCCAATCCGCATCGCCGCGCATCCGGGCAATCTCTTGCCCTTCTGGGTCTAGGATCACTGTGACGGGCAAGCCAAACACGCCCATTTCGCGCGCGAGGTCTTGGGGTTTGTCCAGCAAGATTGGCAAAGCCTCAACGCCAACCTGATCAAAGAATTTCTGGATTGCGGGCACCAGATTTCGCCCAGTGGCGACCGGCACCACGGCAAAGCGCTCTCCGCCCAACTCTCGCGACAGCGCATCAAGTGCTGGCATTTCTTTGCGACACGGCGCGCACCATGTCGCCCAGAAATTCAACAGCACATATTTACCGCGATACTCGGTCAGATCATGTATGCCGCCGTCTGTGTCCAGAAAACTGGCCGTGCCCGCTGGTTTCGCCACCTCATGCAACACCAGCTTTTTCATATCCCCGTCGCGCAGCGCGGCCACATCCGACAGATCCGCAAAAGCGGTATTTGCACCAAGAGTTAAGGACGCGTATAGCAGGGCGGAACGCAAGACAGACATGAGACCTCCGAAGGGCTAAACCATGAGTAACAACAAGCAAGCAAGCGCCCCCAAAGCCGATCAGGCAAATGCCATGTGGGGCGGCCGGTTCTCCGCCGGTCCTGACGCCATCATGGAAGCGATCAACGCATCCATCGGCTATGACCAGCGCATGGCCCGACAAGACATCGAAGGCTCGCGCGCCCATGCCGCCATGTTGGCCGCCACAGGCGTGATCACAGATAGCGATGCTGAAGCCATTCGTGAAGGGCTGCTCACGGTCTTGTCAGAGATTGAGGGCGGCACCTTCCAATTCTCAACCGCGCTCGAAGACATCCACATGAATGTCGAAGCTCGCCTGAAAGAGATCGTTGGCGAGCCCGCAGGCCGTTTGCACACGGGGCGGTCGCGCAATGATCAGGTTGCGACCGATTTCAAACTTTGGGTGCGGGATCAAATGGATGCCGCCATCGAGGGGCTGACAGCGGTCATTCGCGCGCTTTTGTCGCAAGCCGAAAAAGGCGCTGATTGGGTCATGCCGGGGTTCACCCACCTGCAAACCGCGCAACCCGTGACCTGGGGCCATCACATGATGGCGTATGTTGAGATGTTTGGCCGCGATATTTCGCGTTTTCGCGACGCGCGCAAGCGGATGAACGAAAGCCCGTTGGGCGCGGCAGCTTTGGCTGGCACATCGTTTCCAATTGATCGCCACATGACCGCTGAAGCATTGGGTTTTGATCGCCCCGCTGCCAACTCGCTTGATGCGGTGGCCGATCGTGATTTTGCACTGGAATTCCTGTCAGCCTCTTCGATCACAGCGATGCACCTGTCACGTTTGGCCGAAGAATTGGTGATCTGGTCGTCTGCTCAGTTTCGCTTTGTGCGCATGTCCGACAAATGGTCCACCGGGTCGTCGATCATGCCACAAAAACGCAACCCGGATGCAGCCGAGCTGTTGCGCGCCAAAATTGGCCGGATCATGGGCGCCTCTGTGGGGCTGATGACGGTGATGAAGGGCCTTCCGTTGACCTATTCCAAAGACATGCAGGAAGACAAAGAACAGGTGTTTGATGCCGCCGACAGTCTGATGCTGGCCCTTGCGGCCATGTCGGGCATGGTCACGGATATGGAAGCGCAAACGGACAGTCTTGAGGCGTCGGCCTCGTCCGGCTTCTCAACCGCGACGGACCTTGCCGATTGGTGCGTGCGCACGTTGAACATGCCGTTCCGCGATGCCCACCACGTAACCGGGTCTTTGGTGGCTTTGGCCGAAAGCAAAGGTTGTGATTTGCCGGACCTGACACTTGCCGACATGCAATCGGTCCACGGCGCGATCACCCAAGAGGTGTTTGACGTGCTGGGCGTGCATAATTCTGTCGCCTCGCGCACCTCTTACGGTGGCACCGCCCCATCGGAAGTTCGCAAGCAAGTGGCGCGTTGGAAAGAGATACTGGCCGAAGGTGTTGGGCCATGATCCGCATCGCCCTGATCCTGGCCCTTCTGGGGCTGGCAGCCTGTGGTGCCGATGGCAAACCCATCCGACCCGGCTCAGCCGAGGATGTGGCGGCGCAGTAATTTGCGTCCTTCGACACATATGAACGCCGGTCCTTTGTGGCCGGCGTTTTCAGTTGCGAGGCTCTGCCTCGCGCTCCGGGATATTTGGGACAAGAAAAAAGCCGGTACGGGAAGGATTGAAAGGGCGGCGCGCTTCCTTTAGGGCAGTTTGCAGCGCAGACAGACAAAACAGATGAAAAGGGCAAGCCCGTGGATCATTTCCTTTATCGCGAGGGCGTATTGCACGCCGAAGACGTTGCCATCACAGAGATTGCAGCCCAGGTGGGCACGCCGTTTTACGTCTATTCCGCGGCCACGTTGAAACGTCACATCGGGCTTTTTAACGAAGCGCTGGCTTGGGCGGATCATCTGGTGTGTTTTGCGGTAAAGTCAAACTCCAACCTCGCGGTGCTCAAGCTTTTGGGGGACATGGGTGCGGGGATGGATGTGGTGTCGGGTGGTGAATTGCGCCGCGCGGTGGCCGCTGGTGTGCCCGGTGATCGCATCGTCTTTTCTGGCGTCGGCAAAACCCGCGAAGAAATGCAATTGGCGCTGAGCCATGACATCCGCCAGTTCAATCTGGAAAGTGAGCCGGAATACCGCGCGCTGTCTGCTGTGGCATCAGAAATGGGCGTGACCGCACGGGTCGCTGTGCGCGTGAACCCGGATGTGGATGCCAAAACACACGAGAAAATCTCGACCGGGAAATCCGACAATAAATTCGGCATTCCGATTGACCGTGCGCGCGAGGTTTACGCCGAGATCGCCGCCTTGCCGGGTTTAAAAGTGGTGGGCATTGACGTGCATATCGGCAGCCAACTGACGGATCTGGAACCTTTCCGCCTTGCTTATCAAAAGGTTGCGGAACTGACAGAGGCGCTGCGCGAAGATGGGCATGAGATCACCCGGCTTGATCTGGGCGGCGGGCTTGGCATTCCTTATGAGCGATCAAATGACGCGCCGCCCTTGCCGATTGAATATGGGCAGATGGTGCAGGACACGGTTGGGTATCTGGGCTGCGAGATTGAGATTGAACCGGGGCGCCTTATTTCGGGCAATGCGGGGATCATGGTCAGTTCGGTCATCTATGTAAAACAAGGCGAAGCCCGCGATTTTCTGATCATTGACGCCGCGATGAACGATCTTGTGCGCCCGTCGATGTATGCGGCGTATCACGATATTATCCCGGTGAATGAGGCCACGCCCGGCGTTGAACAAGCAGAATATGACATCGTCGGGCCGATTTGCGAGACCGGCGACACCTTTGCCAAATCCCGCAATCTGGCCCCGTTAAAAGACGACGATTTGGTCGCCTTCCGCTCGGCTGGCGCATATGGCGCGGTGATGGCGTCGGAATATAATTCCCGCCCGCTTATTCCCGAAGTTTTGGTGTCGGGCGATCAATTTGCAGTCATCCGCGCACGTCCCACCTATGAAGAAATGCTCGCCCGCGATACGATCCCAGAATGGATCTGATCGAAATGGGGTGACATGACGCGCCAAGACCGCCCACCAAAGCTGGCTTCTGAACTGGAGCGAAAGCTGCGCTGGCCCCTGCGTTTGACATGGGCCGGGATCGGGTTGGAGCGGGCATGGCATGCGTTTTGGCCATTGGCGACAGTGCTGATGGCTGCCTATGCCATTTGGCGGTTCGGCGGGCTTGGCACGGTGCTGTTGGCAGTGTTGGCTTTGGCGGGGCTGGCGGCGCTGATCTGGGGCGCGTTGCGGTTTTCCTGGCCGGACAACGCGGCCAGCGAGGCGCGTGTTGACGCAACCCTGCCCGGAACCCCGCTGGCTGCATTACGCGACGCGCCTGCAATTGGCAAAAACGATCCGATTTCACAAGAAATTTGGGCCGCACATCAGGTCCGTATGGTTGCGCTGGCCCGCCGCGCCCGTGCGGTTGTACCTGACCTGCGCATCGCCCCCAAAGACCCTTTCGGGCTACGCCTAATGGCGACGGTCGCGGCGGTGATGGCGGTTGGGTTTGCCTCTGCTCCAGCACCGTTTGAACGCACGACCCCGGCAGCGGTCTGTGCCAATTGTCCCGCGGGTCTAACGTGGGAAGGATGGATTGAACCGCCCGCCTATACCGGCCTTCCCAGCCTTTATTTAAACGACCAGCCAGCGGGGCTGTTACCTGTTCCTGCGGGCAGCCAATTGACCTTGCGCATTTATGACCCCTTCACCAAAGCAACGGTAGGCGGCGATCTTTTGGCGGATGTGTCACAACCAGACCGACGCCCATCGGACGGATCCACACCAACTGAATTGCGCCATAACATCACACAAGATGGCAGCCTGACACTGGGAGAGAACGGTCCTCTTTGGCGCATTGTCGCAATAGGGGATCAGCCGCCCGTCATTCGCATTGATGGCGATATGAGTTTCGATGTGTCGGGCAATTTCACCCAAGGGTTTATGGCGACCGATGACTATGGGGTGATCAAAGGCGAAGCGCAGATTTCATTGGCACTGGATCAGGTTGATCGGCGCTATGGCTTGGCCGCCCCCCCCGATCCGCGCCCGGTTCTAACCGTCGATCTGCCCCGCCCTTATCGTGGCGATTTGCGGGAGATTGCCGAACTGTGGCAAGAGAATTTGGTGACGCACCCCTGGGCTGGGCTGCCGGTCGCGATCACACTTTCGGCCTATGATGGTGCCGGGCAAGTTGGACAATCACAACCGTTGATCCGCCCGTTGCCCGCGCGCCGTTTTTTCGCACCCTCCGCCAAGGCGGTGATTGAAATGCGGCGGGATCTTTTATGGGCGCGCACGGGTGCGGCGCGGGTGGCGCTTATTCTCCGCGCGGCCCTGCACCGCCCCGAAGATTTATCGCTGCCGGATGGGGTGTATCTGTCCCTGCGCGCGGTTATTCGCCAATTGGATCAGACGGGGGAACATGGCCCCACGGCGGCAGCGCAGGAGGAGTTGGCAGCGACCCTTTGGGACATTGCCGTTCAGATTGACGAAAACGGTTTGGGGGATGCGCGCGAACGTCTGACACGGGCACAAGAGCGGTTGGAACAGGCTATTGAGGAAGGTGCCACACCTGAGGAGTTGGCCGAACTGATGGATGAGCTGCGCGACGCGACGCAAGACTATCTGGATCGGCTGGCGCAATCCCCTGAGGCACAGCAAGACAGCCCGGATGGGACGGACGCACCACAGATGGAAATGACTGCTGCCGACCTTCAGGCGATGATGGATCAGATTGAGCAGATGATGCGTGAGGGGCGCATGGAAGAGGCGATGCAGATGCTCGATGCCTTAAAGCAAATGATGGAGAATATGCAAGTTACCCAAGGGGATAACCCCAGTGGCAGCGACACCGCGCGGGAGGGGTTGTCTGAGACGTTGCGCAACCAACAGGGCTTGTCGGATGAGGCGTTTCGGGATCTGCAGGAACAATCCGGGCAAGGCAATGAGGCCGGTTCCAGCGACGGAAACACCGGGCGCGATGGCGGTCAGGGACGCGGGCAAAGCCATTCGGGCGACGGGGGTGAGCAGGGTGAAAACGGCCAGCAAGGTGCGGGCCTGGCCCAGCGGCAGCGCGATTTGCAACGTGAGTTAGCAGAGCAACAGCGGCAATTGCCCGGCGCCGGGTCAGAGGCCG
>DDMF01000085.1:11926-12182 GCA_002340515.1 Rhodobacteraceae bacterium UBA2553
GTTGGGCGAGGCCGGGCGCGCCATGGGGGAGGCCGCTGACGCCTTGGAAGAGGGTGATCTATCGGGTGCGCTGGACCGTCAAGCGGAAGCGCTTGAGGCCATGCGCGAAGGAATGCGCCGGTTTGATGACGCGATGGACAACAAATAGGCCAACCGCGAAGGGCAACAGGGGCAGGCGGGCACCGAAAGCGGGCGTCAAAACGCCCGTGATCCTTTGGGGCGTGACAGTGGCAGCCAAATCGGGCGCTCCGCCACC
>DDMF01000085.1:12192-16356 GCA_002340515.1 Rhodobacteraceae bacterium UBA2553
GGGGGATTGGCTGATCGCGAAGACCTGCGCAAGCGGGCGCAAGAGCTGGCGGATGAGTTACGTCGTCGGTCTGGGGATGCGAACAGGCCTGAGGATGAGCGTGAATATCTAGAACGATTGTTGGAACAGTTTTAAGGGTAGAAAACTTGATGATCGAAGCAGTCGTCAGAACCGTTTGCGCGCCGACAAAGCCGCCGAAATTGTGCCTTCATCAAGATAATCCAGCTCACCGCCCACAGGCACACCTTGGGCAAGGGTCGAGATGACACAGCGGCCTTCCAGTTCTTCGGCCACATAATGCGCGGTGGTTTGACCGTCGACTGTGGCGTTTAGGGCCAGGATGACTTCGGTGACCTCTTCGTCGTGCACCCGCTGAACAAGGCGCGGAATACCAAGGTCTTCTGGCCCAATGGCATCAAGCGCAGACAGGGTGCCGCCAAGCACATGGTAGCGGCCTTTGAAGACGCCCGCGCGTTCCATCGCCCAAAGATCCGCCACATCCTCAACCACGCAAATCTCGCCGGTGGCGCGTTTGTTTGAGGTGCAGATGTCGCAGACATCCGTGGTGGAGACATTGCCGCAGGTCACGCATTCGCGGGCAGTTTCGGCCACCGCTTGCATCGCATCCGCCAAAGGCGTCAACACCAGCGCGCGTTTGCGGATAAGGTAAAGCACTGCGCGACGAGCCGAACGAGGGCCGAGCCCCGGCAGCTTTGCCATCAGCTCAATCAGGTTCTCGATATCGCGCGGCGCCTCTGACATCAGAACGGAAGGTTCATGTCTTTGGGCAGGCCGAGGGCCTCGGTCAGCTCGCCCATTTCACGCTGCGCGCGATCCGCCGCTTTGGCTTGTGCGTCTTTAATGGCAGCAAGGATCAGGTCCTCAACCACTTCTTTTTCCGTTGGGTTAAAGATGGTGGGGTCGATGTCCAGCCCGGTCAGCACGCCCTTGGCGGTTGCGGTGGCTTTGACCAGCCCAGCGCCGCTTTCACCGACCACCGTCATGGTCTCAAGCTTTTCCTGCAGATCCGCCATTTGCGTCTGCATTTCCTGCGCCTTTTTCATCATGCCGGCCATATCGCCGAGCCCGCCCAGTCCTTTGAACATATCATGCTCCTCGCGTTTCAACTTGGGTGTTAGATACGGATCGCGGCGCGGGGTTACAAGGCCACACGCGGGCTGGATCAGTCTTCCTCAAACGGATCCCATTCGTCTTCAACCTCTTGCAACGCCTCTTCGGCCGCGTCATTGGCAAGATCTGCAGCGGAGCGGATGTCGGTGATTTTCGCCTTGGGAAAGGCGGTGATCACGGCCTGCACCAGCGGGTGAGCCTCAGCCGTTCGGCGCAACGCCCGTTTTTCGCCGTCGCGCAATTCGACAATCGTCGGGGTTTCACAGCCGTTGACCAGCGTGATCCCCCAGCGCACGCCGGTCCAGCCGTGCAGACGTTGGGCCAGACGCGCGGCAAGGTCTTGTGGCGCATCCTCAGACGGGGTGAATTCGATCCGACCCGGTTGGTAAGCCGCTAGACGCACGCCGCCTTCGACCTCAACCAACAGCTTTACGTCACGATTGGCGCGGATCAGGTCCAGTACGTTTTCAAAGCGCGCGAATTGTGCCAGTGCGCTTTCCGGGGCCTCGGCCACCGCCAAAGCGGTCGGACCAGCGGAGGGTCCACCAGATCCCATCGGGCCCGATGTTATTTGACCGGACGCTTGCCCGCCGCCGGACGGCATTGGCGCGCCACCAGATCCCCCAGACCCATTTGGGCCGGATGGCATGGGCGGCGGCGTGGTGTCTTTGAGCTTTTTCACCAGCTCTTCCGGGGTCGGCATATCCGCCACATGGGTCATGCGGATGACGGCCATTTCGGCGGCCATCATGGCATTTGGCGCATGAGAGACTTCTTCAATTGCGGTCAAAAGCATTTGCCACATGCGCGCCATCACCCGCATCGGCAGCTTTTCCGCCATTGCCTGTCCACGTGTACGCTCGTCGGGGGAAACAGTGGGGTCTTCGGCGGCATCGGGGGTGATTTTGATCACGCTGACCCAATGCGCCACTTCGGCCAGATCGCGCAGCACGGCCATCGGGTCGGCGCCATCGGAGTATTGCTCACCAATTTCCGTGAGCGCGCCAGCGGCGTCGCCGCGCATAATGAGGTCAAACAGATCCAGCACCCGGCCACGATCCGCCAGCCCCAGCATCGCGCGCACTTGGTCGGCGGTGGTTTCGCCCGCCCCGTGGCTGATCGCTTGATCCAGCAGAGATTGCGCGTCACGGGCGGAGCCTTCGGCGGCGCGGGTGATCAGTGCCAGCGCGTCTTCGGCAATCTCAGCGCCCTCAGCCTTGGCAATCCGGCGCAGCATGGCGATCTGATCTTCCGGTTCAATCCGGCGCAGATCAAACCGCTGACAGCGCGACAGAACCGTGACCGGTACTTTGCGGATTTCGGTGGTCGCGAAGATGAATTTCACATGGGCGGGGGGCTCTTCCAGCGTCTTCAAAAGCGCGTTGAACGCACTGGTCGACAGCATGTGAACCTCATCGATGATATAGATCTTGTAGCGGGCAGAGGCCGCACGGTAATGCACGCTTTCGATGATTTCGCGAATGTCGCCAACCCCGGTGCGCGAGGCGGCGTCCATTTCCATCACATCCACATGGCGCCCTTCGGCAATGGCCACGCAGTTGTCACATTTGCCACAGGGTTCGACCGTAGGTCCCCCGGTGCCATCCTCGCCCACACAGTTCATGCCCTTGGCGATAATCCGCGCGGTGGTGGTTTTGCCGATACCACGAATGCCTGTCATCACAAAGGCTTGCGCAATCCGGTCGCTTTCAAACGCGTTACGCAACGTGCGCACCATCGCCTCTTGGCCGACAAGGTCGGCAAAGGTTTCGGGGCGGTATTTGCGGGCGAGAACCTGATAGGGCTGGGCGTCTTTGGCGGGTTCTTCTGCAGGTGGCGTGAGCGTGTCGGACATGAGGTCTTTCTGAACCGGATTCGTACAGTATTCGTTCTGGGTTAGATTAGGCATCCCGGTCGCCCGCGTCCACCAAAGAACCCATCGCACAAAGTGATCAGGCCTTGGACCCATAGCAACCCCATGTTAGACCCGCCGCATGAGCGAGACATTTACCATCCATGCACTGCCTGTCGCGACTGGCACATTGGGCATCTGCCCCCTGCCCGGCCGCTTTGGCACTTACGACAGCGATTTTGCGATCTTGGAAGACTGGTCCCCCGACTTGGTGCTGACCATGACACAAGACAGTGAAATGGCGGCAGAAGGCGCGGCGACTTTGGGCGATGATCTGCAAGACCTTGATATCAGTTGGTATGCCCTTCCGATCACCGATTTCGGCGCACCGTCTGAGGATATTATTGCCACGTGGCCTGAGGTCTCGATGCTTGCGAAAGCGATCTTGAAATCTGGCGGCAAGGTGCTGGCGCAGTGTCGCGGCGGCTGTGGCCGGTCAGGCATGATGGCGATGCGGTTGATGGTCGAATTGGGCGAGGCCCCTGACGCGGCTTTGGCGCGGCTTCGTGCCGTGCGCCCCTGTGCGGTGGAAACCGAGGAGCAACAGGCCTGGGCCGCTGCTCCCCATACACCCGAGGCTTAACGCCCTTTTTTGTGATGCGCCCCTTTCAGGGTGTTATGCACCATTTTCCCGAACGCTTTGTCGCGGGCGCGTGATTGCGACAGGCTTTGATTGTTGCGCTCATCCTCGGCCACAAGTTTACGCCAGCGGGTCAGGCGATCACCGTCCAACTCCCCGGATGACACCGCCGATTGCACCGCACATCCCGGTTCGCTTTCATGCGCACAGTTCGAGAATTTGCATTGCCCGGCCAGTTGGGTCACGTCGTCAAACAGCGCATTGATGCCATCGGTCATATCCGCAAGCCGCAGCGCACGCATGCCGGGGGTATCAATCAACCAGCCACCGTTTTTCATTGGCCGCAGGGAACGCGCCGTGGTCACATGGCGGCCTTTGGCGTCATCTTCACGAATGCCACCTGTTGCGGCCTCGATCCCGGTTAACCCATTGGACAGGGTGGTTTTTCCAACGCCGGACGAGCCCAAAAGCGCGGCCGTTTGGCCCGGTTTCACCCAGTGCTGCAATTGCTCTGCTGCATCTTCTGTACGGGCATCCACGG
>DDMF01000085.1:16403-16591 GCA_002340515.1 Rhodobacteraceae bacterium UBA2553
TGCCTCGCGCATCATCCTGCGCGGGTCATCACATTCGTCAGCTTTTGTGAGCACCAGAACCGGAAAACACTCCGCCTCGGCCGCCAAAGCCAAGAACCGTTCCAGACGTGCAGCGTTATAATCCGCATTACACGAGCTGACGATAAAGAGCGTGTCAACATTGGCGGCGATCAGTTGCACGCGCACAT
>DDMF01000085.1:16610-28840 GCA_002340515.1 Rhodobacteraceae bacterium UBA2553
GGGTTTGGCGGTCAAAAAGTTGGGTCACGCGGAAAAGACCATCCACGGCCACCCAGTCGCCGACCACAAATTCACCGGATTCGCGGTCTGGGTACAGGGTTTCGACGCCTGTGGGTCCCAAGCCGATCAGCTTATCGCGGTGCACTTCGGTGATACGAAACAGAGAGGGTTCCGCACAATCTATTGCTTGCTGTGCCAGAAAGTTGGACCAGCCAAGGTCCTTAAGTGTATAGGTCATATGTATGCCTGCCTAAAAAAGTCACGGCAATTTCGGGCATCGCAAAGCGCGATGGCGAAAAGGTGAGACAGGCAGCGATCACGCGGTTGCGGATCAGAAAGAAGCTGCCTGAAGGGGATGTGCAACAATCATAATGTCCCTCCATTTGGCGGTGTTACCCTCGGCGAAACTGCGTTTCACCTGTCGCCGTCAAATCCTTCGGATGTTGACGTACTGCTCTCCCTCTCGGTGAATTCTACGAATTCCCCTGTCGGGTGTTTCAAATTCTGTGAATTTGAAACTTAGGTGAGAGGCTGATCACGACCCAAGCGGGGCTCGTTGTGGCTGCTTCCTTCCGGATCTGACCAGGTTGGCGAGGCGCCTGCCCGCGCCAACCTCTCAGGCGTTGATATAGGCGGGGTTTTGGCCGGATGCAAGCCCGGAGCTATCAAAGCATCAGTTCAAATTGCGCAAAACCATAACTGTCTTTTTCATCCATTGCCCGGATATTCAGCCACGACGCGTCATTCAGACAGAACGCAGCATTGGGGGCGCTGGGAAATTGCACCGATGCGCCGTCAACGGGGACAAACGACCATTGCGGTTCCTCTACCAGTTCAACCCGTTCAACGTCCTGAATATAGTGGCGCACGAGGTCGCGGATCGACATGGGTTTCACAGGGACGATTCGCGTTACGTCAATGGTTGGGAAGCCACCGCCGCCACGAATACGAAAATCGCTGGTCGCCAACAGAAACTCGTCATGGTCCTGAACCGGTTTGCCACCGTATGACAGATCGGTGATCCGCCCCGCCTGTTCGTTTTGCAACCGCCCGGTGGGGGTGAATTGCGCGGGCTGGGACAGGTCGATGCGATAATTCAGACCAAAGACGCTTTCCAACAGATAACCCGGCGTGCTTGCATCCTTAAGCACCTGACAGCGCTTGCCTGGTTCCACCTGATTAAAGACACTCACCGCGCGTTCCAGCCAGGCCCGCAAATAGGCCCCATTGGCACGCACCAAGGCAAGTTCATTCGGGAACATGTAAAGGTCAGCAACCGATCGCAAGGTCAGCTCGCCGGGATGGATGGTCGTGTAATAGCCCGGCCCGCCAAGCCCGCCGCATTTAAAGGCCGCGGATGAGGCGAGCACCGGCAGGTTAGGCGCGGCGCCCGCATCAACCAACTGTTGCGTAAAGGATGTCATCGCCTGTTGCACCAAGCGGGTGGATTGATCCGCCCCGATCAAGGCAAAATAACTGTTCAGGTTTTGATGCACATAGCCAACCCGCGTGCGCACGTGCATGAGCGTGCTTTCATGAAGCTGCCCGAGCAGTTCGGAGAACTCTGGCGTGACCGGCTCTATCGCTTGGCTATCTTCATTGCTGACTTCCCGCAATGAAGACGCGGGGGCGGCCCTAGGCGGCGTGACAATGGCCCATCCATCCGGGTGTTCTTCCAATTCCAGATCAATCACCCCAAGGTGTGACCCCCAGAAACCCGGAATGACCACCGGCACCCCGTTGACCAAGCCACGAGCGCTGTCCACCTCGGCCTGATCAAACCATTGATGTTCCGATGGGGGCGTGCCGGTTTCGGGGCGCGGGAAAATCTGATGCGAATGCCCGCCGATCACTGCGTCGATCCCCTCGATCTCACAAAGGGGGACAATTGCATTTTCCATGCCGGGGGTGTGGGGCGCAGCGCCAATGCCCGTATGCGCCACCGCCACCACAAGATCGACCCCTTTGGCGCGCAGCCGGGGCACAAAGGATTTGGCGGCCTCGATAATATCGCGCGTTTCCGGGGTAAGGCCTTGATCGGCCCCTGCGTGGATCGAGTTTGGCGGCAAAAAGCCGATCACCCCGATGCGCACCAATTGCTGTTCGCCAAAGTTGTTTTCAAACGCCCGATTGATGATCGCGTAAGGGGGCACAAAGGTGCTGTCGTGAATAGGTTGGTTGCCCTTTTCAAGGACGGTATTGGACGAGACGATGGGGAAATCGGCCTGTTCAATGGCGGACAAAAGTACATCAACACCCCGATCGAAATCATGATTTCCCAAAGTTGCCGCATCATACCGCAGGTGGTTCATCGCCGCGATCATTGGGTGGACAGGGCCATCCCCCGCAGTTGCACGCACAGCGCTATGGGCGCTGTCCACGACAAAATCCCCCATTGCCGTTCCATGCAGAAAGTCGCCCGCATCAAGCAGCAGACAATTGCGTTCTTCCGTCCGGGCCTGTTGTATAAGTCTGGCGGTCTGCGACAGGCCCCACCGTCCGGTGGGCAAATCCGTCAGGTAATCATAGGGCAGGATATGCATATGCAGATCAGTGGTCGCCAACAGGCGCACCCGCATACGACAGACGCCAGTGTGGTGGTCCGTCTGGTCGAGCTGATCTGCCAAGGCATCCGACACGCCTTTGCACCTTTCCCATTTTCTGAAGCTGCGTTAGGCATTCAAAAGGCCATTCGCTGCATCAAGATTATTGTTTTGCAAAGCCAGCTTACCGTCGATCTGCGACACTCACCAGTAAATGATGAGTGAAACTGTCAAACTCTACCCAAGGATGTTCCTTTTCTATGTTAACAAATATGGAAACCCAGCTCATTTCTTCAGTAAAATACGGAAATACCAATGAAATTATCTGAAACTGTAAGCCTTGGCGCTGGTCTTCTTGATCGCGCCGCCACCGTCAGGTCCGATAAGGCGCAACTGAAAGAGCTGCAAAAAACTGGGCAATTTCTACCGATTTGGCGGGGCAAACCTTTGGTGAAAGCAGGCGATCAAGGGGGGTATGTTCTGGTGACGGTTGGCAAAACGCATCCGATTATTGCAAAACGCGATGATCCACCGGTTTTCCTTGGGCTGTCCGACGGACAAGCCATTTTCGCCTGCAGTATTCCCGATTGGGAGGGGGCAAATTCAGATCTGGCAAACACGTTTCTAGACACCGAAACACACCCCCATCCGCAGGCTGCGGAAGGCACCGGATTCATGGAAATCCGAATGATTCTAACCGCACTTTCCCCCAAAGAAGCCGAAATTGCCGCCACCGCCCGCGCCATTTTAGAATGGCACCGCAGCCATCAATTTTGCGCAGCCTGTGGTGAAAAATCCGACATGGCGCAAGCCGGGTGGCAACGCGATTGCCCTGCCTGCGGGCGGTTCCATTTCCCGCGCACCGATCCCGTTGTCATCATGCTGATCACCCATGGGAACCGCGTCTTATTGGGGCGGTCCCCTGGATGGCCAGAAGGCATGTATTCCTTGCTCGCGGGGTTCATGGAGCCCGGCGAAACGATTGAGGCCGCAACCCGCCGCGAAGTGCTGGAAGAAACCAACATTCAGGTCGGTGAGGTGTCATACCTCGCGTCGCAACCCTGGCCGTTCCCCGCATCCTTGATGATCGGCACCCAAGGCGAAGCCCTGAGCGATGAAATCACACTGGACCCGCACGAGCTGGAAGACGCCTTATGGATCACCCGCGAAGAGGCCATGACCTCCTTTGCCGGGGGAAACCCCGGTCTTTTGCCCGCGCGTCCCGGGTCAATTGCACATTTCTTGTTGCGAAACTGGCTTGCGGATCGGCTCGATTAAACGCAAGTTAAGGCACATAAAATATAGCACGGGGGCTTACCCCGCGTCACCATCCACTGAGAGGCAAATATGAAGTTCACCACCCGCGAAGATATCGCCGCTGACATCGAACATGTCTTTGCCTCTGTATCCGATTTTGATGGCTTAGAACGGGCCGCGCTGCGACGTGGGGCAGAGGTTGTGCGCACCGACAACCTGTCGGCGCCGGGCGCAGGCATGTCTTGGCAAGCCAAGTTTCCGTTTCGCAACCGAGACCGCGAAGCCAATATGCAACTGATCGGATATGATGCCCGGCACGGGGTGACGCTCTTGTCAAAAGTGTCGGGGATCGAGGCAACTGTTCAGGTTGAATTGATGGCCTTGTCGCCAAACCGCACCCGTCTGGATCTGGTTCTGGACCTGAAGCCGAAATCCATTCCAGCGCGGCTTTTGTTGCAATCCATGAAGCTGGCGCGGGGCAATATGGTGAAGAAATTCCGCCGCCGGGTCGCAGATTTTGCGCAGAATATTGAAGATCAGGCCAAATCGCGGGCCTGATCTGACCCCATCGCCAATCACCGGCGCGTCACACCCGGTTCAGTCTCGGGTTTCAATCCCGGCTTGGATCGCGCGGGTAGACACCCAAAATATCCACCGTTTCGGTGAAGTGGTCCAACTCGTCCAGCGCGCGCTTCACATTCGCATCCTCCGGGTGGCCGTCGATATCGGCGTAAAAGCGGGTGGCGGTAAAGGATCCGTCAACCATATAGCTTTCCAGCTTGGTCATGTTCACACCATTGGTCGCAAATCCGCCCATCGCCTTATAAAGCGCGGCTGGGATGTTGCGCACCTGAAAGACAAAGGTGGTGATCATGCCGTGGTCACCGCGCCTTGTGTGGTTCGGTTCGCGGCCCATAATCACAAACCGCGTGGTGTTATGGCCGTGGTCTTCGACATCCTCGGCCAACACATCCAACCCATAGATCTGACCGGCCAGAGCCGAGGCCAAGACCCCTTCGCCCGGCGTTTTGGCCTTGGCAAGCTTGCCCGCCGCCCCCGCACTGTCGGCAGCAGCAACGCCTTTGATCTTATGTTTGGCCAAAAAATTCGCCGATTGCGGCAACAACACCAGATGCGCGCGCACCAGATTGATGTCGCTGACTTTACTTCCGGGCAGGCCCAACAGGCTGATATGCACCCGCACAAAGGCTTCGTCCAGAACATGCAGGCCACTTTCGGGCAGAAGGCGGTGAATATCGGCCACGCGGCCATAGGTCGAGTTTTCAATCGGCAGCATCGCCTGCTCTGCCGCACCTGACCGCACCGCGGCAATCACGTCCTCGAACGTCTCACACGGCATGGGCTCAAGATCCGGGCGTGCAGCGATACAAGCCTCGTGTGAATAGGCGCCAGGGTCCCCCTGAAATGCGATCCGACCGGTCATTTGTGCCATTCTCCTGCGAATTAGGTGCATTACACCCGTAGTGCGGCGTCATATCGCTTGAAATGTCACAAGGGAAGCGGCTAGAAGGCTTTTAACTTTGGATGAGACGGAACGCGACATGTTCGACACAATGACACTGACGAAAGCTGGTGGGGCCCTTTGCGGTGCGCTGCTGATCTTCCTTTTGGGCAACTGGGTGGCTGAAAGCCTGTATACTTCTGGCGGCGGACACGGCGGCGAAGACCACGCAACCACCGGCTATGTGCTGGCGGTTGAAGACGACGCCCCTACAGAGGAAGAAGAAGTAGAGGCCGTGCCTTTTGCGGATCTTCTGGCCGCAGCGGATGCTGAAAAAGGCGCAAAATCCTGGAGCAAGTGTAAAGCTTGTCACAAGCTGGAAGACGGCGCAAACGGCACTGGCCCTCACCTGTATGGAATTGTTGGCCGCGCAATTGCCGCAATCGACGGCTTTAAATATTCAGACGCTTTGACTGGCCTTGGCGGCGACTGGACCCCAGAAGAGCTGAACGCTTGGCTGGAGAACCCAAAAGATTACGCGCCGGGCAACAAGATGACCTTTAAGGGGTTCAAAAAAGAGACTGAGCGCGCAGATCTGATCGCCTATTTGCAGACGATCGGCAGCTAAGCGCCCGTTAAGTTACTGGATTTTTCCTATAAAAGGCCGTCAGCCGAGTGCTGGCGGCCTTTTTCTGTTGCGCTCACAGCGGATGCGCGGGACGGTGTGTTAACAAGCTGTTCACCATGTTGCGCCTTGAATGTTACCAAGGTGCAGTTTTAGTTTGGAACAGTTGAAATGCGCGCGTCATCGGAGGAGCCCCCAATGCAGCACACCCCGCAAGCCACATCCAAATCCCACGCCCAACCTCACCCTCGTTTACGCCTTGCGCTCGCGGGATTGATCTCGGCGGGGTGTGTTTTGATGTCGGCATATGGCCTGCGGGCCGCGGATACGGTGACGACACATGCCTATTCCTATTTCAACACGCCCAAATACGGCCCCGATTTCACACATCTCACCTATGTGAATCCAGACGCCCCCAAAGGTGGCGAGATCGTTATCGCATCGGAACGCGGCACGTTCGACAGCTTTAACCCCTATGCGCGCAAAGGGGTGCCCGGGGCCCTTGCCTCGATGAACTTCGAACAGTTGATGACAAGCACAGCAGATGAAATTGGCACCTCTTACGGGCTGCTGGCAGAAAGCATTGAATACCCTGAGGATCAAAGCTGGGTGATTTTCACGCTGCACCCCAAGGCGCGGTTTGCCGATGGCAGCGATGTAAAGGCAAGTGACGTGGCGTTCACCCATAATCTCTTTATGGAACAGGGCCTGATCAGCTATCGCGAAGGGGTCAGCAGGATCATCAAAGGCGTTGAGGCTTTGGATGAGGACCGGGTGAAGTTTACCTTTACCGATGAAAGCCCGGTGCGTGAACGGATTGAGCAGGCGGGTGCCAGCATTGTCATGTCCGAGGCATGGTATAAAGAAACTGGGGCGCGGCTGGATGAAAGCCGTTTGGAACAGGCCTTGGGCACCGGACCCTATATGCTTGACAGTTTTAAGGTCAACGAACGGATCATTTATAAACTGAACCCCGACTATTGGGGCAAAGATCTGCCGATCAACAAGGGCCGCTGGAATTTTGACACCATCCGGGTGGAGTATTTTGCCGACAGCAATGCCGCCTTTGAGGGTTTTACCGGCGGTGCTTATACGTTCCGCGTGGAAAGCAGTTCAAAACAATGGGCGACGTCCTATGATTTTCCTGCCATCGACGACGGGCATGTGATCAAGACCGAGTTGGAGGATGGCAGCCAAGCCTCTGGGCAGGCCTATGTGTTCAACATGCGCCATGAGAAATTCCAAGACATTCGCGTGCGCGAAGCCATTGGCCTGATGTTCAATTACGAATGGTCCAACGAGGCGTTGTTTTACGGGCTTTACGAGCGTGTGAACAGTTTCACAGAAAACTCCTACCTTGAGGCGGTGGGCGAACCTTCGGCCGAAGAACGCGCGCTTTTAGAGCCTTTGGCGGATCTTTTGCCCGACGGAGCATTGGGCGACGCCATCATGGCGCCGACCTCTGGCAAGCGTCAGTTTGACCGTAAAAACGCCCGCAAGGCGTCGGCGCTTTTGGACGACGCGGGTTGGGCCGTGGGCGACGATGGCATGCGGCGCAATGCGCAAGGCCAAACCCTTGATATCGAGTTTCTGACCTATTCCCCGACCTTTGATCGCGTGATCACACCTTATGTGGAAAACCTGCGCAAAATCGGTGTGGATGCCAAATTAAACCGGGTCGATACCTCGCAGTTTGTCGATCGGCGTTATGCCTTTGATTACGACATTATCACCGACAGTCTGGCGCTGGGGTATGAACCCGGCGGCAATCTGGAACAACGCTTTGGGTCAAAAGAAGCAGCGGTGTCGGTGTTTAATTCGCCCGGCGTGTCCGACCCGGCGGTTGACAGCCTCATCGACACCATTCGCAATGCCCGCACCAAAGACGAGCTGGTGGTGGGCGTAAAGGCGCTTGACCGCGTGCTGCGCGCGCTGAAATTCACTGTGCCACAATGGTACAAAGACAAATACACCGTCGCCTATTACAACCAGTTTGAACACCCCGCCCCCCTGCCCCCTTATGACTTGGGCTATCTGGACTTCTGGTGGGTGAATGCTGATAAGGCCGCGGCCTTGAAATCTTCGGGTGTGCTGCGTTAATCACGCGGGCATCCAGTATCGAGCACAACAGATAAGAACGGGACCCCCTATGGGCGCTTATATCCTGCGCAGGCTACTTCTGATCATTCCGACGCTGTTTGGGATCATGGTGATCAATTTCACCCTGACCCAATTTGTGCCGGGCGGCCCGATTGAACAGATCATCGCCCAGATGGAAGGCGAAGGGAATGTGTTTGAGGCGATCACTGGCGGCGGCAGCGAAGTCAGCAGCGCAGGCGGGGATGAGCGTTACCTTGGGTCGCGCGGTCTGCCGCCGGAATTCATCGCCGAGCTTGAAAAAGAGTTTGGTTTTGACAAGCCACCCGTTGAGCGGTTTTTCGGAATGTTGTGGAATTACGTTCGGTTGGACTTTGGTGAAAGCTATTTCCGGTCGATTGGCGTGTTTGAATTGGTGGCGGAAAAACTGCCCGTGTCGATCACATTGGGGCTGTGGTCCACGGTTATCGCCTATGTGATTTCGATCCCCTTGGGCATCAAAAAGGCGGTGCGCGACGGGTCACGTTTTGACACCTGGACCTCGGGCATGATCATCGTGGCCTATGCCATCCCCGGCTTTCTGTTTGCGATCCTTTTGCTGGTGCTTTTCGCGGGTGGGTCTTACCTGCAATGGTTCCCATTGCGCGGGCTGACGTCGGACAATTGGGCGGAGCTGAGCCTGATTGGAAAAGTGGTGGATTACTTCTGGCACATCGCTTTGCCGGTGATTGCATCGACCATTTCCAGCTTTGCCACGCTCACCCTGTTGACGAAAAACAGCTTTCTCGATGAGATCAAAAAGCAATATGTGGTCACTGCGCGCGCCAAAGGGCTGGCGGAAAACAAAGTGCTTTACGGCCATGTATTTCGCAACGCGATGCTGATTGTGATCGCCGGTTTCCCGTCTTTGTTTCTGGGCGTGTTCTTCGGCAGCTCGGTCATCATTGAGACGCTGTTCTCGCTGGATGGGCTTGGGCGTCTTGGGTTCGAGGCGGCACTGGCGCGCGACTATCCGGTGATCTTTGGCACGCTTTTTGTGTTCGGTATTATTGGCCTTGTCGTCGGCATCCTGTCGGACCTCATGTATGTCTTCGTCGATCCCCGCATCGACTTTGAAGCGCGGGAGGCTTGAAGATGGCGCTCTCTCCTCTCAATCAACGTCGCTGGCGCAATTTCCGCCGCAATGGCCGGGCGTTCTGGTCGTTGATCCTGTTTTGCATTCTGTTTGGACTGACGCTGTTTGCCGAAGTCCTTGCCAATGACAAACCGATCCTTGTGCAATATCGCGGCGAGATTTACGCGCCGATCCTGAAGTTTTACCCTGAAACCACCTTTGGCGGGGATTTCAAAACCGAAGCACCCTATGACGATATCGAAGTGCAATGCCTGATCAAATCTGGCGGGTTGCAAGACTGTTGGGATGACCCTGAGGGCGTGATCGAACAGGCCCAAACCGGCACGGTGAATGGCGCGAATATCGAAGCAGGGTGGATAATCTGGCCGCCGGTACGTTACAGTTTCACCACCATCGTCGACACCGGTGGCGCCGTGCCTTCGCCGCCCACCGCACAGAACCTCTTGGGCACCGATGACACCTCGCGCGATGTGCTGGCGCGGGTGATTTACGGTTTCCGATTGTCGGTGTTTTTTACCATCATCGTCACCACGCTGACCTCGATTGTGGGCATCGCTGCGGGCGCCGTTCAGGGCTATTTCGGCGGCAAGGTGGATTTGATTTTCCAACGCATCCTGGAAATCTGGGGGTCCACCCCGTCACTTTACGTGATCATCATCCTTTTCGCCATTTTGGGGCGCAGCTTCTGGCTGTTGGTCTTTGTGACCGTGCTGTTTGGCTGGCCTGCATTGGTGGGTGTGGTCCGGGCCGAATTCTTACGCGCCCGCAACTTTGAATATGTGCGCGCCGCCCGCGCGCTTGGGGTGTCTAACCGGGTGATCATGTACCGCCACGTTCTGCCCAACGCGATGGTGGCCACACTGACCATGCTGCCCTTCATCATCACCGGCACCATTTCAACCCTCGCCACGCTCGATTTCCTTGGCTTTGGCCTGCCCTCCTCCGCGCCATCCTTGGGCGAGCTGACCCGTCAGGCGAAAGCAAACCTGCAAGCGCCGTGGCTCGCCTTTACCGCCTTTATGACCTTCTCCATCCTGCTGTCGCTGCTTGTCTTCATTTTCGAAGGCGTGCGCGACGCGTTTGACCCGCGAAAGACCTTCCAATGAGTGTTCTCAAAGTTGACAATCTCCGTGTGAGTTTTCGCCAAGACGGCCAATCGCATCCCGCCGTGCGTGGGGTGAGTTTTGAGGTGGGTAAAGGCGAAACCGTGGCATTGGTGGGCGAAAGCGGATCCGGGAAATCGGTGACCGCCCTGTCCACCGTGGGGCTTTTGCCCGACAGCGCCACCATCGAAGGCTCGGTGACCTATGCGGGTCGCGAGATGATTGGCGCATCCGATGCCACATTGCGCGCCGCACGCGGCAATGACATCAGCTTTATTTTCCAGGAGCCGATGACCTCGCTCAATCCGTTGCACACAATTGAAAAGCAATTGGCTGAATCAATTATCCTGCATCAGGGCCTGACCGGCGACGCGGTACGCGTGCGCATTCTGGACCTGCTGGAAAAGGTTGGCATCCGGGACGCTGAAAGCCGCCTGTCAAGTTATCCCCACCAGCTGTCTGGCGGGCAACGCCAGCGGGTGATGATCGCGATGGCTTTGGCCAACGGGCCGGAGCTTTTGGTGGCGGACGAGCCGACAACTGCGCTGGACGTAACCATTCAGGCGCAAATTCTTGATCTGTTGGTGGACTTGAAAGAGGCCGAAGGCATGAGCCTGTTGTTCATCACCCATGACCTTGGCATTGTGCGCAAAATCGCCGACCGGGTTTGTGTGATGAAAGATGGCGAGATTGTTGAGGCTGGTCCAACGGCTCAGATTTTCGACAATCCGCAGCATGACTATACCAAAACCCTGCTGAACGCCGAAGCCCAGGGTCGCCCTGCCCCTGTGGCCGAAAACGCCCCTGAAATTGCCAATACCAATGATTTGCGCATCTGGTTCCCGGTGCAACGCGGGTTGATGCGCCGCACGGTGGGTCACATCAAAGCGGTGAATGCCGCGAGCTTTTCGGTGCGTGCCGGCGAAACTGTGGGCATCGTGGGCGAAAGTGGCTCGGGCAAAACCACGCTTGCGCTTGCCGTGATGCGTTTGATCAGTTCCCAAGGGCCCGTAGTGTTTCTGGGTGAGGATATTCAGGGGCTGAAGTCGCGCCAATTGCAACCCCTGCGCCGCGATATGCAGATTGTGTTTCAGGATCCTTATGGGTCGCTCTCCCCACGCATGACGGCGGAGGAGATCATTGCCGAAGGCCTGTCCGTACACGGGTTGGAACCCGGTCGCAATCGCACCGAGATGGTCGCGGAAATTATGGACGAGGTGGGGCTGGATCCCGCCACGATGCACCGTTACCCGCATGAGTTTTCCGGCGGTCAGCGTCAGCGTATTGCCATCGCACGCGCCATGATCCTGCGCCCGAAACTGGTGGTACTGGATGAACCCACGTCGGCGCTTGATATGACCGTACAGGTGCAAATCGTTGATCTGTTGCGAAATTTACAAAAGAAATACGGGCTGGCCTATTTGTTCATCAGTCACGATTTACGGGTGGTGCGTGCCTTGGCCCATAAGGTGCTGGTGATGCGCGCCGGAGACATTGTGGAAAGTGGATCAGCGGATCAGATTTTTGACGCGCCACGAACCGAATATACCCGCGCCTTGATGGCGGCGGCATTTGATATGAAAGCATCGGACGCAGTGTCGCAATAATCAGAATCACACAATGACAGGCACAAAAAAGGGCACATCAAATGACGCGCCCTTTTGTTGATTGAAACCGCCAGATCACGATGGCCCAATCACATCACAATCAGAGCTGCGCGCCTGCAAGCGGCGACAGGCCATATTCGCCTGTTCCTCGGTCATGCCGACAAAGTTTGCATACCATCCACGTGGGCGGTTCACGACTTTGCGCAGGGCATCATCCAGCGTGTCGATTTCCTTGAGCGCGGTTTTCAGCAAAAGCCGCTCTGCTTGATACCGGGACGCCAAAACGCCCACATTGATCCCCCAATGGCGCCCGCCGGATGTGGACATACGCGTGACCACCTCTTGTTTCACCGGCGCAGCGGGGCGTGGTGTGGCCGCGGCCAATACAATCGCCGCTGGAC
>DDMF01000038.1 GCA_002340515.1 Rhodobacteraceae bacterium UBA2553
GCTGCCTGCAAGCGCGTCCCGTAAGGCTGGTAAGTTTGGCTCATGTGCGGTGATGGCAATATCAGCGTTCAGCCGAATGGCATCGCGGGCCAACAGATCAATGTTATGACCACCCGTCAGTGCCACCACATCATAGCTGTCCAAATCCCGCGCGATCAGATCAATCGTGGATTGCCCGATGGAGCCCGTCGCGCCGAAAATCGAAACTTTCCGCATGCTCATCCCGCAACAAAAACCGGTAGGGCAAGAAGGATCGAAAGTACATAAACCAGCGCCGCTGCCCCGATCATAGCGTCAAAACGATCCAACACGCCCCCGTGGCCCGGAATAAGGTTTGAGCTGTCCTTGATCCCTACATAGCGCTTAATCGCGCTTTCAATAATATCGCCCATTTGCCCGGCAAAAGCGGCGAGGACAGAGCCAAGCATCCAGAACATGGCGCTGCCTTCCGAGGCAAATAGAAAGCCGATGAATGCCGCCCCGACCCAACCCGCCACTGTGCCTGACCATGTTTTCTTTGGGCTGACGCGCGGCCAGAATTTGGGACCGCCCAAAAGGCGCCCCGCAAAATACCCTGCGACGTCAGACGTGATCACAACCAACACCAGCCAGATCACCAACTGGGAATGCGACAGGTGTAAAAACCCGAGCGCCGCAAGCATGATCAGGGCGCTATAGGCCAAAAAGAGCGTGCGGTCCTTGGAGATCAACACAAACCCAAGCAACGGCGCGATCAACAGCACCAACCACCAAATCCCCAGACCCGATCCGCTTTCGATCTGATAGCCCGCCAGCGAAACCGCGACACCAGATAAAATGGCAAGCCCGAAAGGGACGACGGCATGATCTCGGCGAAGCAAACGGGTCAGTTCCCAAATGCACAGACCAATGACCACAGAAATCAAGGAAACAAACACCATCCCACCAAGCCAGATTGCAGCGCTGGCAACAACAGCCATCGCAAGCCCTGCCCCGGCACGCGGCCCAAGATCCGTCCAGTTTGAACCGGCAGTTGATTGTCCCATGATGATCCTTTTCTGTCCGCGCGGACTGATAATCCAGGCGCGTCTTATTCTGCTGCGGTGTCAACCGATCCAAAGCGGCGATCGCGGCCGGCATAGCGATCGACGATCTCGCCAAACAATTCGGCGTCGAAATCCGGCCAGAGCGTATCAATGAATTCATACTCTGCATAGGCGGATTGCCACAGAAGAAAATTGGAAATACGGGCTTCACCCGAGGTGCGGATGACGAGGTCAGGATCGGGCAAAACGCAAGTATCTAAATACCTTGGAAGCGTTTCCTCATCCACCGTATTAGAATCCAACAGGCCCGCCGCAACATCCTGCGCCAGCCGTTTCACAGCGCGCGCAACTTCGTCACGCCCACCGTAATTCAATGCAATGGTCAGGTGAACCTTGTCGTTTTCCTGGGTTAGAACTTCAAGCTCATCCATCAGAGCCTGTAGTTTTTTGTCCAACCTGAGGCGATCGCCAATAAACCGCACCCGAACGCCCTCGTCGCGAAGCGCACGCGCCTCTTTGGTGATGTAGCGGCGAAACAGGCTCATCAAGCCTGAAACCTCGGTCTGCGTGCGTTTCCAGTTTTCGGTCGAAAATGCAAAAATTGTTAGGTATTTCACCCCAAAACCGGGGCACGCCTCGACAATTTCACGAACACGTTTGGCACCGGCATGGTGGCCAAAGAGCCGCGGTCGCCCGCGTTTTTGTGCCCAACGTCCATTGCCATCCATAATGATGGCAACATGGTCGGGGGATTTTTGCTCTTTACCCACGCATGCACTCCTCTCAAGCTTGACGGATCAAACCTGCATAATCTCTTCTTGCTTTGTTTCCAAAGCCTTATCAACGATCGCGACATATTTGTCGGTTATTTCCTGCACTTCGTCGTGCCACATCTTGTTATCATCTTCGCTCATGCCGTCTTTGGCGCGCTTCAGCTGCTGCATGCCATCCTGGCGCACGTTGCGCACGGAAACTCGTGCGCTTTCAGCATATTGTGCGGCGACGCGGGTCAATTCACGGCGACGTTCTTCGTTCAACTCGGGAATGGGCAGCATAATGATGGTGCCATTCAGCTGGGGATTGATGCCCAGCCCGCTTTCGCGAATGGCTTTTTCAGCGGCCTGAACCATGCTTTTGTCCCAAATATTCACGGTCACCATACGTGGTTCTGGCACGTTGATGGTTCCGATTTGGTTCAATGGTGTGCGCTGACCATAGGCTTCAACCGTAATCGGGTCGAGCATGGATGATGACGCCCGCCCGGTGCGCAGCGACGCAAATTCGGTTTTCAGAGCGCCAACAGCGCCCTCCATGCGGCGTTCCAGATCACCAAGGTCCAGTTCAAACTCTTCGTCAGACATTGCAGACGTCCCCTTTTCCTTCTTGCTCTTGTTTTCGAGCATCTTTGTTTTCGTATAACGCCCTGAATAGGGCCTTGTATAGTGTGGCCCCCGCCAAGGTGCTATTCCCGGTCCAATCTGGGCGGAAACCCGCGAAGATTAATCACTTACGCGGGTATAGGTGCCTTCGCCGGCCAGAATGCCGCGGAACCCGCCGGGCTCATCCAGAGAAAAGACAATGATGGGCAGATTGTTGTCGCGCGCCAGCGCAATGGCCGAGGCGTCCATCACCCCAAGGCGTTTGGCCAAAACATCATCATAAGACACATGATCATAGCGCACGGCATCGTCAAATTTAACCGGGTCTTTGTCATAGACACCATCGACTTTGGTGCCCTTAAAGATGGCTTCACAGGCCATTTCATTGGCGCGCAATGTGGCGGCTGTGTCGGTGGTGAAATAGGGATTGCCGGTGCCTGCCGCAAAGATGCAAACCCGTTTCTTTTCCAAGTGTCGCACGGCGCGACGACGGATATAGGGTTCTGCCACCTCGTCCATGCGGATCGCGGAAATCACCCGCGTAAATACACCCAAGCCTTCAAGCGCAGATTGCACCGCAAGTGCGTTCATGACTGTCGCCAGCATACCCATGTAATCCGCAGTGGTACGCTCCATCCCTTGTGCGCTTCCTGACAGGCCGCGGAAGATGTTGCCACCGCCGATGACCATACAGATCTCGACCCCCATATCATGCACGGTTTTCACTTCGCGTGCGATGCGCTCAACCGTAGGCGGATGCAGGCCAAACCCTTGATCCCCCATCAAGGCTTCGCCTGAAATTTTCAGCATAACGCGGCCAAATGTGGCCTTCGGAGTGTCGGTTGGGTTTTCAGCGGAGGTATCGGCGGGGGTGTCGCTCATGGCATCAGCTTCCTGAACAAGGGTGATTGTCTTGGCGCGCAAAATGGCTCAAACAAGCACAACATTCAATGCGATAAGCTCGCAATTAAGAAAAAACAACAAAGCGGTGCATCCCGGCGTGACCTCGTTTCCATTTGATATCCCAAAGGATCAACCTGTTTTAATCGCAGGGCCGACCGCGTCTGGAAAGTCTGCTCTGGCACTTGAGATTGCTCAAACAGGCGGCGGGGTGATTGTGAACGCCGATGCGCTTCAGGTTTTTGAAAACTGGCGCATTGTCACGGCGCGCCCATCCGAAGCAGAAGAAGCATTGGCACCTCATGCGCTTTATGGCCATATCCCCGGCGATCAAGCCTATTCCGTTGGCCATTGGCTACGTGATGTCACCCCCTATCTGAACGGTGATTTGCGACCGATCATTGTCGGCGGCACAGGGTTGAACCTGAGTGCGTTGACCGAGGGGCTCGCAGACATCCCCATGACGCCAACAGCCGTTCGGACGGACTGTGAAGCCATTCTACAAACTCAGGGCATTCAGGCACTGCTGAAAGATCTGGATGAGGAAACTCTGGCGCGCATCGACACGCTCAACCCTGCGCGCATTTCCCGCGCCTGGGAGGTGCAGCGCACAACGGGGCGCGGCTTGGCAGATTGGCAGGACGACACCCCTGCCCCTTTGTTGCCGCTCTCAGACGCTTGTCCGATAGTTTTAAACGCCGACCGTGATTGGTTGCGCGATCGCATTGAACGGCGGTTTGATCTGATGATCGCATCTGGCGCGCTGGACGAAGCGCGACAGAACCTTTCGACGTGGAGCCCCAAAGACCCAAGCGCCAAAGCCATTGGTGCCCCAGAATTGATCGCGCATCTCGCTGGGGAGATCAGTTTAGCGGAGGCAAAAGCCCGGGCGATTATCGCCAGCCAGCAATATGCCAAACGCCAACGAACGTGGTTTCGCAAGCGGATGCACAATTGGAAAGCGATTCCCCTACCAGCTTAAGGTGCAGATGCAGCAACTGCGCTGCAGCGCAAAAACAGGCAGACTTACCCACAATTGACCCATTTTCTTGTGGGCCATCCTGTGGATAACTTTGTTTTGATCGTTTTGCGCGGCGACAAAATGGCGGTCTTGCGTTAGGAAAAGAGCAACCTCTGCTCAATAGACGTGTGCATTATGACCCATCTGCCGCCACTCAAATCCCCTTTTCGCGTTGTCCCGCTTGCTCGGATGAGCAAAGGCGGGCGTTGGCGCACAGAGGCGATGCGATCTTATGGCGCGCCGGTTCTCATCTGGTTCACGCGCGGCCAAGGCCGGATCACCGTCAATGGTGTGACGGCTGGCTATGGCCCCCATAATTGCCTCTTTATTCCTGCCGGGATCATGCATGGGTTTGAGATGTCCGCGCAGGTTGCCGGAACCTTGATTGTCCTGCCACAGGGGAGTGAAATGCAACTGGGCCTGCCAGAAGATCCCGTTCACCTTCGCCTACGTGACGCAGAACAACATATGGAAATGGGCCGTATGATTGATGACCTGCAGCGCGAGATGGAGAAAGGTACCGATCGCGCGCAGCGGGCGATGATGTGCCACGCGGGTTTGATATCTGTTTGGATTGACCGCCGCCTTAGCGACATGACCCAACCACCCAAACCATCAAATACATCCGCACGACTGGCCAATGCATTTGCGGCCCTCGTGGAACAAGAATTTCATAGCTCAAAGTCCGTAAAGGATTACGCGGGTGAACTTGGCGTCACCGCCACACATCTCAGCCGTGTCTGCAACAAAGCCTGTGGTCGACCGGCCTCTGCCATTCTCGCGGATCGGGTGCATTACGAAGCCCGCCGTTTGCTGAGCGAGACACATATTCCAATTAAAGACATCGCAAAAAATCTTGGCTTTGCCTCAGCCGCCTATTTCACCCGGGCGTTTCAACGAAATACCGGGCAAACCCCCTCGCAATTCAGATCTTCACATTAAGGCCTGACAGCCACGCCTCTGCCCACTAGACTTCTATAAATAAACAGGAAAACGGAGCTGTAATGGCAAACCGGCGGGCCTCCACAATCGAGCTTATCCTTCTGTCAGCAATCGTCTATGCGGCGATCCCTGTTGTGTTGTCAGAGCTTGATACAGAATTGGTTTCAAGCTTTCCCATTTGTAAGCGATGCGAGGCCCC
>DDMF01000088.1:0-153 GCA_002340515.1 Rhodobacteraceae bacterium UBA2553
CCCCCGCCGCTTTGGCCCCGGCTTTTGCGGCTTGGCCTGCGATATCATCCACGGATGCGGCGGCAACTTTGGCGATCCCGGCCACGTCATCCAGCAATGCAATTAATCCGCTCATGTTCTTTGATCCTACTTGTTACCGGCCCACGTCTTACC
>DDMF01000088.1:203-1829 GCA_002340515.1 Rhodobacteraceae bacterium UBA2553
ACGTCTTACCGGCCCACGTCCGCGTTGATCCGAATCCTAACGATTGTACAGACACAGGCAACCAGATTGCTGGCCGAAGCGGCCCGTGGCAGCGCAATTTCGTGAATGTTTGCGCCCCAACATATTTAACGAATGCAATTCCCGGCGTGCTAAGTGGGGCGAAGGTTTGCGCTAACACGTCATGTTTTCGCTAACAAGCTGGTAACAATCGTGTTTTCCGAGTTGGACCGACCTGCCCGCCCGTCTATACCCGGCGCAACGTTTTCAAGGAGCGGCGGGGAGCCGTTCTGCATGCAAGGGGTAATTCGATGACCATCAAAGTCGGTATCAATGGGTTTGGTCGCATCGGCCGCTGCACACTGTCACAGATCGCGGCGTCAGGCCGCACAGACATTCAAGTTGTCAAAGTGAACGCCACCGGTCCGCTGGACACAGCAAAACACCTGCTGAAATACGACTCGGTGCATGGGCGTTTCCCGAACGAGATCACTTTGGGTGACGGCACAATGGATGTGGGCCAGGGCCCGATGCAGATGATGTCGACCTATAATATGGAAGAGCTGGATTGGTCTGGCGTTGATGTGGTTCTGGAATGCACCGGCAATTTCAACGACGGCGACAAGGCACATCAGCACATTGTGCAGGGTGCCAAAAAGGTGCTGATCTCTGCGCCGGCCAAAAACGTGCAGAAAACCATCGTTTTTGGTGTGAATGATGACGAGCTGACAACAAGCGACGTGATGATTTCCAACGGCTCGTGCACCACCAACTGTCTGGCGCCAATGGCGAAGGTGCTGCACAATGCCTTTGGCATCGACAGCGGCATTATGACCACCATCCACGCCTATACCGGTGACCAACCCACGCTGGACCGTCGTCACAAAGACCTTTACCGCGCGCGGGCTGCCGCCATGTCGATGATCCCGACCTCAACCGGGGCGGCGGCTGCCTTGGGCGAAGTGCTTCCGGCGCTGAAAGGCAAGCTGGATGGATCCGCCATTCGCGTGCCCACCCCCAATGTATCCGCCGTCGATCTGACCTTTATTGCGGAACGCGATGTGACCTTGGACGAGGTCAACGCGGTGATGAAAGCGGCGAGCGAAGGCGCCATGAAAGGCGTGCTTGGCTATAACGATGAGCCGCTGGTATCGGTTGACTTCAACCACTCGGAAGAAAGCGCGATCTTTGCAGCTGACCAGACCAAAGTGACCGGCAAACGCCTGGTGCGCGTGCTGGGCTGGTACGACAATGAATGGGGTTTCTCGACCCGCATGGCCGATCTGGCCGTGAAAATGGGGGCTCTTTAGGCCCTCCCGGACGGACCCACCCCAAGTATAGAAAAAGCCCCCGGCGCGCAAAACGCGTCGGGGGCTTTTTGGTTTGACCCTTTTTGCAAATGGGCGGGCCCGACCCGACTGTCATTGCGACGCATTCCCCAACGATCCGCGTTGTGTTAGGAATTATCAACGTCACAGCCTGTTGGCCGTGGCCAACGCCATATTGCCGCCGCGCTGTATGCCGTATTGCAGAGGTTTTATCCGCAGCAGTGAGGTCGCGCATGCATTCCGATCCTACATCCCTACCGTCCGCCGCCCCCGCAGAACCATCGCTTCGCCGATCACTGAC
>DDMF01000088.1:1843-3406 GCA_002340515.1 Rhodobacteraceae bacterium UBA2553
CCCTGCCACTTTTAACCCTTTATGGGCTGGGGGTTACTGTTGGGGCCGGCATATATGTTTTGATTGGTGCAACCGTCGCCGAAGCGGGCCTTTACGCTTGGCTTGCCTTTTTGCTTGCGGCGATTGTTGTTGGCTTCACAGCATTTTCCTATGCAGAACTTGCGACGCGTTATCCGGTGAGCGCCGGGGAAGCGGCCTATGTCGATGCGGGGTTTGGCCGCCAGGCCCTTGCGACGGCGGTTGGCCTACTTGTCGCCCTGTCCGGGATGGTCTCGGCGTCGGCGATCACCGTTGGGGCCGCTGGGTATCTGGGCGGGCTTACGGGGCTTGCACCCCCCCCGTTGATCATCGGAATTGTCGTGGCGATGGGCGGGCTTTGCCTATGGGGGATCACCCAATCGGTGACGGTCGCCGCTGTTGTCACCGTGGTTGAAATTCTCGGCCTGCTGTTCGTGATCCTTTGGGGAACGGTATTTTCCGGGCGGGGTGGCGCCCCCATTTTCGAGCTTTTACCACCATTACAGGGCGGACATTGGGTTGGCATCCTCAGCGCCTCGCTGCTCGCGTTCTTCGCCTTTATTGGCTTTGAAGACATGGTGAACGTCGCTGAAGAGGTGGAAAACCCGCGCCGCGCCATTCCACGCGCCATCATTTACACGCTTATTCTGGCGACGCTTCTTTATCTGGCGACCTGCGTTGCCGTGCTTGTTTCCGTTCCGTTGGAGGCGCTAAAAGGATCGTCCGCCCCCCTTGCGTTGGTCTTTTCAAATGCGCCGGAAGCTGTGAGGTCCGGGTTCGCCGCAATTGCTGTTGTGGCGACGGTCAACGGGGTTCTGATCCAGATGATCATGGCCTCTCGTGTCCTTTACGGCATGGCCAACCGGGGCCAATTGCCCGCATCGTTCGCCCAGCTGTCCCAGCGCAACCAAACCCCCACGCTGGCAACTTTTTTTGTCACCGCGTCCATCTTGTCACTTAGTCTGTTTTTACCGATCGAGCGTCTGGCGGAATGGACATCACTTGTTGTTCTTGGTGTGTTTGTCTTCGTCAATCTTTCGTTGGTTGCGATTAAATTCCGGCATGACACGGACGGGGATCATTTTTCGGTGCCAATCCTGGTTCCGCTATGCGGGATCGTCACCAGCCTCATGCTGTTTGCGACTGCATTGTTCTAACAAAGCACCTTTCAACGCCAATCGGCCAAGGGCGCTTTGTGAACATCATCACAGGGATCTCGCGCCCGACGGTGCGCATCGGCGGCAAATCGGATCTCTGATGCCTGACAACCACTTGCCCCCATCCGCCAACACTGCGAAACTCATCCGATGTGACAGGAGCATATTCGTGACCAACGCCATCGCCATTTTCCTCGGCATCGTGATTGTTGCCTTTTTCGGGCTGGATTTTACCCTGCTTGAGGGGGAGAACTCCTTATTTCTGGCCAAGAAATTCATGGAATTCACCGAGTGGATGGCGTTCTGGCGGTAAGTTGCCCAGTTACAGTTTCGCATTTTGTAAAAATGACCGCTCGCTAAAGCGTCCTGCCTTTAACCTGAGGCAGGG
>DDMF01000088.1:3431-8847 GCA_002340515.1 Rhodobacteraceae bacterium UBA2553
GTTTATGGCGGAACGCTTTAAGCTAATTTCCCCTGTGCGATGTCGGTTTCGCTTGACCTTTGGGTGAAAATGCACATGTTAGCGCTAGCATTACACGCAAATTCCGGATCATGAAGGATCACGCATATGACCGTAAAAGTGGCAATCAATGGGTTTGGTCGGATCGGCCGTCTGGTGCTGCGCGCCGCTTTGGAACAGGGCCGTGACGACATCGAAGTGATCGCGATCAACGATCTTGGATCCGTGGAGATGAACGCGCATTTGCTGGAATTTGATTCTGTACATGGGCGCTTTCCCCACGCGGTGACTTTTGGCGAAGATTGGATTGACGCAGGCCGTGGCAAGATCAAAGTGACCGCCATTCGTAACCCCGATGACCTGCCCTGGGCGGATGTGGACATCGTGATGGAATGCACCGGGATTTTCAAAGGCGACAAAGCGCTGGTGCATTTGGGCAATGGGTCCAGCCGCGTGTTGGTCTCGGCCCCTTCATCGGGTGCGGATAAAACCATCGTTTACGGGGTGAATCACGGTGATTTGACCGCCAAAGACGTGCATGTCTCCAATGCGTCCTGCACCACAAACTGCCTGACCCCAGTGGTAAAAGTGCTGAATGATGCGATTGGCATCAACAAGGGTTTCATGACCACGATCCATTCTTATACGGGCGATCAGCCGACGTTGGACACGCTGCACAGCGACCCTTACCGCGCGCGCGCCGCCGCGATGAGCATGATCCCCACCACCACGGGGGCGGCCAAAGCGGTTGGACTGGTGATGCCGGAACTTGCGGGCAAATTGGATGGGGTTGCGATCCGTGTGCCGACGCCAAATGTGTCCTGCGTGGACCTGACCTTTGAAGCCAGCCGCGACACCTCGGTCGAAGAGATCAACGCCGCCATCCGCGCCGCCGCCAGCGACGGCCGGCTGAAGGGGATTTTGGCCGTGACCGACAAGCCGCTGGTGTCAATCGACTTCAATCACGATCCGGCAAGTTCAACCTTCGCCACCGACCAGACCCGCGTGATGGAGGGTAATATGTGCCGGATCCTGACCTGGTATGACAATGAATGGGGTTTTTCCAACCGTATGTTGGACACTGCGGTTGAAATGGGCAAGCATCTGTAAAGACAAGAAAAAGCCAGGCGTTTCTTTGGGGGGCCTGGCTTTTCCTGCGCGCCTTTTACCCCTCTAGAACCGTGGTGACAGTTTCGCGAAAATAATCCATCCGCCCGTCTGTCTCATGCGACAGGATAAAGGTCTGACTGGTCACATCGGTTTGCCGAACGCCATAGAAGAACGCTTGGTGAAATTCGGTCAGATGCCAGCCATCGCCCAGTGCGACGCTGTCCACCGCCAGCGCCCGCGTGCCTTTGGGAAACACCTCCGTCGCCAGACGTGCGAACAGCGCCATCAGCCCCTGTCGATCCTGCGCCTGTTGCCAGCCGGTCTCAATGTCATCGCGAAAATGGTCGATGCGAAAGTCGATATCCTCGGCAATCAGATCAAACATCGACGGATCACCCGCGGTGAATTTTGCGATCACTTGGCCGATCACGGTGGTTTCCGGGTTAATTTTGGTGGTTTGCATGTCGTAACGCTCCTGTATTGGTCTGACAGAGGCACTATGCGGGGGCGAGCGAGGAAAGGTAATTGCTATACTGACTAGAGTTAGCATAGGCTTTGGCTATGCATGATCTCACCTCGCTCCGATATTTCATCAGCGCCTTTGAGAGCCGGACCTTTAGTCAGGCCGCCCGCGCCCAAAGCGTCAGCCAACCCACCGTGTCCGCCGCGATCCAGAAAATGGAGGACCGGTTGGGCGTGCCCCTGTTTCACCGCGCCAAATCCGGGCTGACCCCAACCCCGCTGGCCACCCGGCTGTATCACGACGTGATTGAAAGCGTGGAACATCTTGCAACACTGGATGCCCGGATGCGCGTCACACAACAACAGGTGGTCCGCGTGCATTGTGCTGCGGATATGTTGCTGCATGGTCTTGCGCCGGCGTTGAACGCGCTGCGCCGCACGACGCCCAACCTTGATTTCCACTTTACCGAGGATCCGCGCGACAGTGACATTGCCTATCTGTCGGCCCCCTGTGTGCCCAAGTCCCATGGGTTTGTAACCTTGGCCGAAGAACCGTTTCAAATTGCCCTTGCGCGCCACCACCCACAGGCCCGATCGCCCGGTATCCGAGTTGAGGATTTGCACGATCACAGCCTGATCCTGCGTCCTTATTGTCCAAATGCTGACCGGCTGGATCTGAGTTTGGCGCAGGGCACAACCGCGCAGGCCCAAAACGACGCACAGCTTCTGGATCTGGTCGCGGCGCGGCTGGGGATTGGTTTTGTGCCGCGCTCACATGGCGACAGCCGCGATGATATCGTGTTGCGCCCGCTACTAGGCGCAGACGCAGGGACGCGCACAATCGGCATTGCCCATAAGAAATCCGCCTTTGCAACAAAAATGGCAAACCGCCTGATCGAAATCCTCGCGCCGCCGCCAAAGCCAACAGCGGAGGTTTCGCTGGTCGTGCAGACCCCGGATCATGCGCCGGGATTGTTTGCGGCCCTGTCCGATCCGCGCATTTACACGCATTTGGATGAGGCGCCCCCAATATCTGTCAAAGCTGTTGAGGATCACATCCGCCGCGTCTGCGCCGGCCTCGCGGACGGGCAAGAGCTGTGGCTAAACTGGTCGGTGTTTCTGGGTGGGCCAGAGACCAAGAATATCGTTGGCTATACGCAGGCAACAGTGACAGTGGATGGCGCATCAGGCATCACCACCGCAAGCATCGCCTATGTGTTTTCCCACGAGGTTTGGGGGAAAGGCGTAGCGCAGAGTGCTGTGGAACAGATGATGAATATTTTGGTTCAGGGACATAACACCACCCGCTTTGTCGCGGACACAGAGGTCGGCAATCTCGCGTCGCAGGGCCTGTTGAAGCGCCTTGGGTTTCATGAGGTTCAGCGTGAAGCGGGTGAAGTGTTTTATGTGAAGGAAGCTTAGTGACCTTAACCGCCACATACCTTTTCTATGAACGCAGTAAACGGGTCTGCCTTAGCAGGATATGGCAACAGATCTGCGCCGCGAGCCGGCAGGGTGATCCCAAAAACCTCAGTCAACCAAGCTGCAAGCTGATCCGATTGCGGCCAAGGGTCATCATACCATTCGCTCCAGATTTCTGACGGCGTCGCGGCTAACATCTCTCGCCCCTCAACGCTATGATAACCCATAGAGATCAATGCCATAAACGCCCTGACATCTTCCGCAACAACAAAGGCTTCCCCTTCTGACCCAAGAAACACAAATCGACTTGGGGCATCATCGCTTTCCCACAACGCAAAATAGCTCCCATCACCGCCACATCTGACAAATGGAATAATCTGCTGTTCGTAACCAGTTTTCCCAATCCAATGATGCATAAAATCTTGCGGCAGGACAAAATTTACTTGAGACCATAGCTCGTCAATGCTGCTGACCATTGATGTGGACAGAAAGGGGGCTTGGCTGTTGTTGAACACAAAACTCTGCCCTCTTTGCTCAAGCCAGGAAATCAGTGTCCATAATTCTTGCGGCAGGTCAGCATTCAGGTCCTCCAGCCCGCGACGAAGTTTTTGTTCAAAGCTGGTGTTTTTGTGATCTGGGAGTGTTTGTGAGCACATTGAAGATGTCCAACTCTGAGTAAAGAATACCGACTGTGGAATTTATACGCCCAAAGAAGCCTAGCCCCTCACCCAATCTTATCAAGCAACTTCTCTTTCACCTCAGGCGTCACAAATTTCGACACGTCCCCATCGAGCTTGGCAATCTCTTTCACCAGTTTGGACGCAATCGCCTGATATTTTGCCTCGGCCATCAGGAACACGGTTTCAACCGAGCTGTCCATCGCGCGGTTCATACCAACCATCTGATATTCATACTCAAAATCCGTCACCGCCCGCAGGCCACGGATGATGATCTGGGCGCCGACGTCCTTGGCGCAATGGATCAGGAGGTTTTCAAACGGGTGGGCAATGATCTCGGTTCCGGTTTCCGCCGACAGTTTGGCGCATTCCGCCTCGACCATCTCAACCCGTTCTTCCAGCGTGAACATCGGCCCTTTGCCGGTGTTGATCGCCACGCCAATCACCAAACGATCCACCAGCGCACAGGCGCGGCGGATGATGTCGGTATGCCCAAGGGTGATCGGGTCAAAGGTTCCGGGATAAAGACCAACGCGCATATCTGTGCCTCCTGCTTACCCGGCGCACGCAACTATATTGCGCGTGGTTTTTCAAGTGTTTTGGCGCCGATACGTGTTTCTACGTAGCGGCACCAGATGTGTTTAAACACGGTGTCGGCGGGGGATCAGTATCCCATGATCATGTTTTTCAGCGCGTCTGCCTGTTGGCTCAGCTCGTCCAAACGCGCCTTGACCACGTCACCGATGGACACCAACCCGACCATTTCGTCGCCTTCCATCACCGGCATGTGGCGAAAGCGTTTTTCGGTCATGGTTTGCAGCACTTGGATGGCGCGGTCGCCTGGTTTGCAGCTGATCAGCTTTGCGGTCATAATGCTGTCGACGGGATCGTCCAGACAGCTGGTGCCCGTGGATCCCAACGCGCCAACCACGTCACGTTCCGACAGGATGCCGGCCGGATGCACACCGTCTTTCGACACAATCACCGCGCCGATTTTCTTGTCCGACAACATCTTGACCGCATCGCCGACGGAGGATCCGGGCTTTACAAAGGCCACACCTGCGATGGATTTGTCTTGAAGAATCTGGCTGATGAGCATGATCGCCCTCCTGGATGTGAATTTATTTTATGTCTTTAGCGTCACCCCGAAAGCAACAATATGTCAAGCGCCATCCGTCAGTTAAAGCGCTCCGCCATAAACTTGACTCACGCGTTTTTGGCAGAACGCCCACAACATTGAGAGGTTCCGCCGCGCCGCGCCTTTTCCCTGCCTCGGGTTAAAGGTGGGACGCTTTAGGCGGGACCAACCCCTCTAATCGGGCCACTTCGTCGCGGATGCCCTGCGCCAGTTCTTCGGCGACGCGGTGAAAGCGTTCGACCCGCGCGTCACCTTCGTGGCGCACAAGGTAAAAGGATCGGGTGATCGACAGGGCATCTGTCAGCACGCGCCGCACCTCCGGCGCAAATGGCAGGATGAAATCATGGGTGATGCCCACCCCGCCCCCTTCCCGCACCATGCCCAGTTGCACCGCCACAAGGTTCGAGGCAAGCTGTACCCGGTCAATGCCCAGTTTGGTCAGGAAATCCAGTTCAGGGTAAAAAATCATGTCCTGGATATAGCCCACGATGGGGTGGTTGCGCAGATCCTCTAGCCGCTCCAGCGGCGGGGCATCGCGTAAGTAGTCCGTGCTCGCCGCCAGATGCAGATGGTAATCCGTCACCCGCTG
>DDMF01000088.1:8875-18249 GCA_002340515.1 Rhodobacteraceae bacterium UBA2553
CGCCCGGCTTGCGGCGGGCTGACGGTGATCGCCATATCCGCCTCACGCTTTGACAGGTTGATCACCCGTGGCAGCGCGACAATTTGCAACTCCAGCTCTGGATGCTCGCGCTGAATGCGCGCACAAACCTGCGGCAGGATATAACTGGCACAGCCATCCGTGGCACCAATGCGCACCTGCCCTGAGAGTTGCCCCGACTGCCCCTTAAGCTCATCCGCGCCGGACAAAACCGCCTGTTCCGCCCGTTCTGCGTGGGCCAACAACCGCGATCCCGCCTCGGTCAACGCATAGCCCTGTGGGGATTTCGTAAACAACCGCGCGTTCAGATCCGCCTCAAGCTTTGACACCCGCCGCCCCACCGTGGCCGCATCCCGGCGCAATCGCTTGCCCGCCCGCGACAGGCTTTCATCGCGCGCCACCGCCAAAAACACTTTTAGATCATCCCAATCCATCCTACCTCCGAACGCCCCTATCTTTTTCTTGCCCCAAATACCTCGGGGTGAGGCTGTAAGCCGAGGGGCAGCGCCCCTCTCTCATCCAACCCACTAATTTTGCATTTTTGCAAAACCCTTTTGGGAAACTGCCTCTTTTCCCCGCATAAATGCAAGCCTATTTTGCCGTCAGATTTATTGGGAGAACATACATGGAAAAGCTTGGTCACTGGATCAACGGTCAACTGGTAGAAGGCACTTCGGGCCGCACCGCTGACGTCTACAACCCCGCCACCGGCGAAGTTCAGGCACAAGTTGCGCTGGCCACCCCGGAAGAACTGGACGCCGCCGTCGCAGACGCCGCCAAAGCACAGATTGCCTGGGGCGCCACAAACCCGCAAAAACGCGGGCGTGTGATGATGGCGCTGGTGGGCTTGATCAACCGCGATATGGACAAGCTGGCCGAAGCGCTGTCGCGCGAGCATGGTAAAACCATCCCAGATGCCAAAGGTGACGTTCAGCGTGGCCTTGAGGTCATCGAATATTGCATCGGCGCTGCCCAAATGCTGAAGGGTGAATTCACCGATTCCGCGGGCCCCGGCATTGACATGTATTCCATGAAACAGCCCTTGGGCGTTGTGGCCTCGATCACACCGTTCAACTTTCCTGCGATGATCCCACTGTGGGGCATGGGCCCAGCGCTGGCGTCTGGAAACGCAATGATCCTGAAACCATCCGAGCGTGACCCATCTGTGCCTTTGATGCTGGCCGCCCTTTGTAAAGAAGCGGGTCTGCCTGATGGCGTGTTGCAGGTGATCAACGGCGACAAAGGGTCAGTTGATGCGATCCTTGATAATGAAACCATTCAGGCCGTGGCCTTTGTGGGTTCAACCCCCATTGCACAATACATCTATTCGCGCGCAACCGCGAACGGCAAACGCGCGCAGTGTTTTGGTGGCGCGAAAAACCACATGATCATCATGCCCGACGCGGACATGGACCAAGCGGCTGATGCGCTGATTGGGGCCGGTTTTGGCGCGGCTGGCGAACGCTGCATGGCGATTTCGGTGGCGGTTCCTGTGGGCGAAGCGGCGGCCAATGCGCTGCGCGAGCGTCTGATCCCTCGCATTGAGAAGCTGAAAGTGGCGCCTTACACCGCTGGCGACGACGTGGATTACGGCCCCGTTGTAACGGCTGCGGCGAAAGAAAACATCCTGCGTCTGATCCAGACCGGTGTGGACCAAGGCGCCGAGCTGGTTGTGGACAACCGCGACTTTAACCTGCAGGGCTATGAAGACGGGTTCTTTGTGGGGCCGCATCTCTTTGACAACGTGACCACCGACATGGACATCTATAAGCAAGAGATCTTTGGACCGGTTCTGTCGATGGTGCGTGCGGAGACCTATGAAGAAGCGATCAACATGGCGATTGACCACGAATACGGCAATGGCACCGCGATCTATACCCGTGACGGCGACACCGCGCGTGATTTTGCCAACCGGATCAACATCGGCATGGTCGGCATCAACGTGCCAATCCCGGTTCCATTGGCTTATCACACCTTTGGCGGCTGGAAAAAGTCGGGCTTTGGCGATCTGAACCAGCACGGCCCAGATGCGTTTAAATTCTACACCCGCACCAAAACCGTGACCACACGCTGGCCGTCGGGTATCAAAGAAGGTGGCGAGTTTAACTTCAAAGCAATGGACTAAACCCCTTTTGCTAAAGCGTTTCTAATTAGACCTGAGACAGGGATCATTCGAAACGCCCCCCCAAATTTGAACGCCCCAAGCATTTGCTTTGGGGCGTTTTTTTTGCGTCACGCGCTCTGGCACCGGATATTCGGGGCAAATACAACCTGAAAGTGATCAAATTTCGGGCCAAAACCTCGTTTTTCCTTTCATATCCCCACAAAATAATTGCATTTAGCAATTCAATTTGGTAATATTTTTATATAAATCAAGAATATAGTCGACATCGCCTTTCACTAACCTTTAGGATGTAAAAGCAACCTATAGTAGTGCTTTGTAATGAGACCTGTATCATGCCCCACGGTATTTTCTACCCTGCAAGCCAACTGATCTATCTGCGCCTCGAAGGGGCGCTGGATGTGATGCGCTTGAAAAAAATCCTGCCAACGCTGCGCGAGACGCTGCAGATCAATGGCGAGTTTGACACGTTTATCGACCTCTCTGAGACCACGGATATCGAAAGCACTTATGCCTCAATCTCGGCATTGGTCAGCACAAAAGAAGCGCTGTATCGGGCGCATCCCGTGCCGCGCAAATATGCGTTCTGGGCGCCGGGGGATCTGGCGTTTGGCACCTGCCGGATGTTTGAACAAATTGCGCAAGACCGCCTGCCGTCGGAGTTTTTGGTCAGCCGGGACGCCGCAGAAGCAATGTGTTTTCTGGGGCGCAACGAAACAACGGTTCCCATGATGATCACCGCGCTGAACAAAGAACGCGATGACGCACGGGGCGCCTCTGCTGCCCTTTCCGGCGGGTCCACAATAGCCCCGTTCAGGTCGCTGTCCGCCCCGCTGGAAGGGATGCTAAATATGCGTCGACGCTGTCTGCCGTAACGCCCACAAACCGCAGGGCATCGCGTTCAGAACGAAACACCTGAACCTGTTCGGTCAGCACATCTTGGGCGTTTTGTTCAAAAAGGCGCCCAAGGACAAACCCCACCGGGCTGCCCGCAAGAATGGCACTGCGCATCGGTGCAGGCACATCTTTATAGACCCGCGCCTGCATGGTGATCAGTTCTTTCACCCCTTCACCGGGGCGATCCACGGCCTCTAGTCCGCGGGTATCAGTCAGGCAGCAATAGCCGGGCGGCACGGAAAAATCATACATCCATTCCGCCATGCGCGCCGCCAAAGATGTGACGGAAACCGTACCCCAGACCTGAAGATAGATCAGCTTTTGTTCTGGGAAATAGGTCACAGATTGCGGCATGGGCGGCTCCTATTTAAGACACTTTTTGTATAGTGACCTAAGGTCAACACTCTCCTTGTGATAGAGCATTCTGTGGCGAGCGTATAGATCTGTCCCCCGAAACCACCGCCACCGCCGCAAACCATACGCCATCGCTTGCCCCTTTTGCGAATTCCTGCAAAGCTGAAACCGCAAAGATTTGTGGCGCTTTTTCGGGGGCAAAACAGCAAAAAGGGGGCGCAGATGGCACGACAGGAACCACCGTTTACAATTGGCGTGGAAGAAGAATACCTTCTGGTGGATCGCGACAGCTATGAGCTTGCGCGGGCACCCGACCAGATGATGCAGGATTGTCTGGCGGAGCTTGGTGATCAGGTCAGCCCGGAGTTTCTGCAATGCCAGATTGAGATCGGCACCAAGGTCTGTGCCGGTGTTGCGGACGCGCGCGAAGACCTGAGGCGCCTGCGCGCGGGCGTGTCAAAACATGCGGCAAACTATAACCTCGCGCCGATCGCCGCCTCGTGCCACCCGTTTGCCGATTGGAAAGATCAGCACCATGTCGACAAGGATCGTTACAATGATCTGCGCCGCGATCTGGCGGGCGTTGTGCGGCGGATGCTGATCTGCGGCATGCATGTGCATGTGGGCCTGCCCGACCCGGACACGCGCATTGATGTGATGAACCAGCTGAGTTATTTTCTGCCGCATCTATTGGCGCTGTCGTCCAGTTCGCCGTTTTGGCAGGGCGAAGACACTGGGCTGGCCAGCTATCGGTTGACGGTGTTTGACAATCTGCCCCGCACCGGGTTGCCGCCGCACCTGACCGGCTGGTCGGAATATGAACGCTCGGTTCAGGCGCTGGTGGATATTGGCGTGATTGAGGACAGTTCCAAGATCTGGTGGGATCTGCGCCCCTCGTCCCGGTTTCCCACGCTTGAGGCGCGGATTTGCGATGTGCAGCCGCGGCTTGAACACACATTGTCATTGGCCGCTTTGATCCAGGCCCTGACCCGGATGTTGTGGCGCCTGAAACAACAAAACCAACGCTGGCGCACCTATGACAATTTCCTGATTTCTGAAAACCGCTGGCGCGCGCAACGCTATGGCACCACGGCGGGGTTGATTGATTTCGGATTGGGGGAAATCATCCCCTTTGATCAGCTGCTGGATGAGATGTTTGAGTTGACCGCTGAAGACGCCGACGCCTTGGGATCCACCGCTGAAATTGAAGCCGCACGCGAGATGTTAACCCACGGCACCTCGTCAGATCGGCAGCGCGCCGTTTACGTGAACAGCGTTGAGGCCGAGAAACCGGTGAATGAGGCCCTGAAAGACGTGGTGCGCCATCTGATTGAAGAGTATCATGCGGATTTATAAGGCATTTCACCAAGTGACGTGGGGGAAAAGTGCCGCCACATGTCACGCCTTTGTCCCCCTTGAAAAACTCCTGTAAGAATTGCGCCATATAAACGGTTCTGAACATTTGCGGACGGGAGAAGACAGCATGGATTTCGCGCTTTCCGAGGAACAAACCCTCATTTTTGACATGGCCAAAGGCTTCGGTGAAGAGAACATCGCGCCTTACGCTGAAAAATGGGAGGCCGAAGGCACGATCCCGAAAGAGCTGTGGAAAGGTCTGGCGGAGCTGGGCTTTGGCGGGCTCTATGTGTCCGAAGAATATGGTGGATCTGGCCTGACGCGTCTGGATGCAACCTTGGTGTTTGAAGCCTTGGCGATGTCCTGCCCCGCCGTGGGATCCTTCCTGTCGATCCACAATATGTGCGGCGGGATGATTGATAAATTCGGCAAAGAGGAAGACAAGCAGAAATGGCTGCCGGATCTGTGCTCGATGGAGAAAATATTCTCCTATTGCCTGACCGAACCGGGTTCCGGATCAGACGCAGCGGCCCTTAAAACCCGCGCGGAAAAAACCGCGGGTGGTTACGTGATGAACGGCAACAAAGCCTTCATTTCAGGCGGCGGATATTCCGACGTTTACGTCACCATGTGCCGCACCGGCGACGACGGCCCCAAGGGGATTTCAACTTTGGTTGTGGAAGACGGCACAAAGGGCCTGAGCTTTGGCGCCAATGAACGCAAGATGGGCTGGAAAGCCCAACCCACGTCACAGGTTCAATTCGACGATTGCGCGGTGCCCGCCGAGAACCTTTTGGGTGAGGAAGGCAAAGGCTTTACCTATGCGATGGCTGGCCTTGATGGCGGACGTTTGAACATTTCGGCAGGCGCATTGGGGGGCGCACAAAAGGCGCTGGACCTGACCCTGCAATACATGGGCGAACGCAAGGCCTTTGGCAAAACCATCGACCAATTCCAAGCGCTGCAATTCCGTCTGGCAGAATATGAAACCCGCCTGCAAGCGGCGCGGACCTTCCTGCGCCAAGCGGCGTGGAAGCTCGACAACAAGACCCATGACGCGTCAAAATTTTGCGCCATGGCCAAGCTGATGGTCACCGATGCGGCGTTTGATGTGGCCAATGGCTGTCTGCAATTGCATGGCGGGTACGGCTATCTGTCTGACTATGGCATCGAGAAGATTGTGCGTGATTTACGGGTGCACCAAATTCTGGAAGGCACCAATGAAATCATGCGCTTAATCGTTGCCCGCCAATTGTTGACTGAACGCGATCGCGGCTAATGGCTGACATTTCTATCCGAAAATCTGGCAAGGCGGGGCGGATTACTCTGACCCGCCCTGACGCGTTAAATGCGCTGAGCTATGAGATGTGTTTGGCGATTGATGAGGCATTGATCGCATGGGTCGATGACCCAGAGGTGCATCTGATCATCATTGATGCCGAAGGGGATCGCGCGTTCTGTGCGGGCGGTGATATTCGCGAAATTTACGACATCGGAAAATCCGGCGATCACAGTCGCGCACAAGCGTTTTGGCGCGATGAATACCGCATGAACGCGCGGCTATATGAGTTTCCCAAACCGATTGTCAGCTTTATGCAGGGCTTCACAATGGGTGGCGGTGTCGGCGTTGGCTGTCACGGGTCGCACCGGGTCATGGCGCGCTCATCCCGCATGGCGATGCCGGAATGTGGCATTGGTCTGGTGCCGGATGTGGGTGGGTCGTTGATCCTGGCCCAAGCGCCCGGGCATCTGGGCGAATACATCGGCATCACCGGGGCGCGACTGGCGCCGGGCGATGCCATTCACGCCGGATTTGCCGACCATGTGATCCCGCAAGCCCAGTGGCCCGCGCTGATTGCTGAGCTTGAGCGTACGGGGGATCCGAGCCATATACATGAGGCGGAAATCCCGCCCATTCCCGGCAATCTCTCAGCCATGCAGCCGATGATTGATGCACATTTTGGCGGTCGCAGCCTGCCGGCCATCCTCGCCTCTCTGCGGGCCGAAGACAGCCAGTTTGCGACCAACACCTTGGAGCTGCTAGAGCGGAACTCGCCCCTGTCAATGGCCTGCACGGTCGACATCATCCACCGTTTGCAAGACGACAATCACGTGCGGCCCGCATTGGCGCTGGAATACCGGTTTGTCTTCCGCGCGTTGGCGGATTCCGACCTGATCGAGGGCATCCGGGCGGCGGTGATCGACAAGGATCGACGCCCAAACTGGAAACACACGCTGGACAATTTGCCGCCTGACGCGGTGGACAACATGCTTGCCCCCTTGGGCGAAAACGAACTGAGCTTTTAAGGAGAGAGCCCATGAAAATCGGATTTATTGGACTTGGGAATATGGGTGGCCCGATGGCTGCGAACCTTGCCAAAGCGGGGCATGAGGTCACGGGTTTTGACATGGCAGATGTGGCCATTGAGGGCGTGACCATGGCCAACACTGGGGCAGCGGCCGCCCAGGGCGCGGATGTGGTTGTGACCATGTTGCCCAACGGCAATATTCTGCGCGCGGTGGCCAATGAGATTGTGCCGGTGATGGACAAGGGCGCCGCCTTTGTGGATTGCTCAACCGTTGATGTGGAAAGCGCGCGTGCTGTGGCAGATCAGGCTGTGGCGGCCGGGCTTTTGGCGGTGGATGCGCCGGTGTCTGGCGGCGTTGGCGGGGCCGCAGGCGGCACGCTGACCTTTATGGCGGGTGGCTCGGCAGAGGCCTTTGCCAAGGCCGATCCCCTCTTTGACATTATGGGTCAAAAAGCGGTGCATTGCGGCGACAGCGGTGCGGGCCAAGCGGCGAAAATCTGTAACAATATGATCCTCGGCATCACCATGGCCGGCACCTGCGAAGCCTTTGCTTTGGCGGATAAGTTGGGTCTGGACCGGCAGAAAATGTTTGACGTTGTGTCGACCTCATCGGGTTACAGCTGGACCATGAACGCCTATTGCCCGGCCCCCGGCGTGGGGCCTGTGTCGCCCGCTGACAATGACTATAAACCTGGCTTTGCGTCTGAGTTGATGTTGAAGGATTTGCGCCTGAGCCAGCAAGCGGCAGAAGCCGTGGACGCGGACACCCCAATGGGGCAACGCGCCACCGAACTTTATACTGATTTCGTTGAGGATGAAGACGGACGCGGTATGGATTTCTCAGCCATGTTGCCGCGTTTTGAGAAACGTGGCCGCGGCTAATCAGCGCCAGACCCAAGCAAGGGGGCGCTGCCCCCTTGTACCCCCGGGATATTTTCAACAAGAAAAAAAGGAAACGCTGCGTGTCTGCTTTTTTCTTGTCCTAAATATCCCCGCCGGAGGCATCCCACATGAGCTGGACCCACAACACTTCGGATATCGCACAGTTGGAAGCGCCTGCGCGCGCGTTACTGGACACGCTGTCGCCCATGTCGGTGCCCAAAGGGACGGTGCTGTTTTGCCCCGGAGAGGCGGTTAAGGGCTATGTGTTTGTGTTGTCGGGACAGGTGGATGTGAACCTTGTGGGGCCAAATGGGCGTGATATCCTGCTGTACCGGGTCGCACCGGGGCAAAGCTGTATTCAGTCCACATTGGGTCTGTTGGGCGGCGAGGATTACACCGGGGAAGCCACCGCAGAAATGCCCACCAAGATGGTGTTGATCCCGCGTGACGTGTTTTTTGCGCTGATCGACAGTTCGCCCAAATTTCGCCGTTTGGTGTTTGGCGCTTTTGCCGACCGGATGCAGGCGATGATGCAATTGATTGAGAACGTGAGTTTCATGTCGGTAGAGGCGCGATTGGCCGCCCTTATTCTGGACCGCGCAGGCCCTGACAATTGCCTGAAGATGACCCAAGCCGAGATCGCCACCGCCATTGGCACCGCGCGCGAAGTTGTGTCGCGGCGGTTGGAAAAGATGGCGCAGGCTGGATTGGTTGGGCATGAACGCGGCGTCGTGATCATCCTGGATGCCAAAAAACTTGAGGATCTGCGGCGCGGTCCCGAGCTTAAGACATAAAGAATTCCGGCGCTATGTGACAGGGTCACATGCCTTTCTGTGCGCGTCCATTTATCAAGGGACAACAGACAGAAAGGACAATCTCATGTTTAAGAAAAACGCTGGTTCCATCGACCGTATCCTTCGCATCATAGCGGGCCTCGCCCTGATCGGTTGGTACGCATTTGCGGGCGGGCCGATTTGGGCGCTGGTCGGCATTGTGCCATTGGCCACGGGCCTGATGGGCAGCTGCCCGGCCTATTCGCTTTTGGGCATCAAGACCTGCAAACTGAAACAGTGACCTGTTTTCGATTTCGCAACCTTTGACCTGTAGAACGGAATTAGGTTGTAACAAGTGATTGGGGGTCAGGACATCCCAGCCCTGCCCCCCACTAAGGTTTGCGTCTTTTGAAGTAGAGAGTGCGGCGGGGAGAGGATCCCCGCCTTTTCTATTTCGTGATGATCTCTGGTCCCATCAATGTGGTTGGCAACCAAGTTGAGAGGAATGGAATATAGGTCACCATGATCAGGAAGACGAAGAGCACGGCGAGGAACGGAAGCGCCGCTTTCACCACTTTCATCATTGGCATCCCGGCCACACCAGAGGTCACAAAGAGGTTGAGGCCCACGGGTGGTGTGATCATGCCGATCTCCATGTTCACC
>DDMF01000088.1:18298-19164 GCA_002340515.1 Rhodobacteraceae bacterium UBA2553
CCATGATGATGCCAAGGTGGATCGGGTCCACGCCAAGCTCGATCGCGATGGGGAATACGAGGGGGGCGACGATCACGATCAGGCCCGAGGGTTCCATGAATTGACCACCAATCAAGAGGATGATGTTCACGATGATCAGGAACATGATCTTGCCAAAGCCCGCCGACAGCATTGCGCCTGCGATTTGCTGTGGGATCTGCTCATCGGTCAGAACATGCTTTAGGATCAGCGCGTTGGCGATGATGAACATCAGGGTGATGGTCAGTTTACCCGCATCAAAAAGCGTCTTGCGGGTGTCTTCGTGGAAAAACGCGGTGATCAGCGCCTGTGGCTTTTGCAACAGCGTCTTTTTCCCGTCGCCTTTGTCCGCCAAGGGCCCCATGTCACGGTAGATGAAAGTGGCGACAAGGAAGGCATAGACCGATGCCACAGCGGCGGCTTCGGTTGGCGTGAACAGCGCGCCGGTGATGCCGGGAATGCCGTAGATACCCACCATGATGATCACAATCAGCAAAAGCCCCCAGATTGCGTCTGCAAAGCTGGTAAGAACCTCTTTCCAGCCGCCGAACTCGCCTTTTGGCATGTTTTTGATGGTGGCGATCACGTAGATGGCGATCATCAGCATGATACCGGCCAAAAGCCCCGGAATGACGCCCGCAAGGAACATCCGCCCCACCGAGACCTCAACCGCAGAGGCGTAAACCACCATCACGATGGAGGGCGGGATAAGGATGCCCAAAGTGCCTGCGTTACAGATCACGCCCGCGGCGAAATCCTTGGTATAGCCCACCTGTTGCATCGCCGCGATGACAATGGTCCCGATCGCTACAACGGTCGCGGGGGATGACCCGGACAAGGCGGCAAAC
>DDMF01000088.1:19176-22056 GCA_002340515.1 Rhodobacteraceae bacterium UBA2553
AGCATACAGGCAAAGACGCCCGCAATCGCCAGACCGCCGCGCATATGCCCCACGCAAGCGATGGAAAAGCGGATGATCCGCTGGGCCACACCGCCGGTCGACATAAAGCTTGAGGCGAGGATGAAAAACGGGATCGCCAGCAGGGTATAGTGACCCGCCTGGGCCTGATAGAAACTTTGCGCAACCGAGGCCAGCGAGGTTTCAGAAAAGAGCAGAAGGAAGAGGATCGAGCTCATCCCCAGCGACACCGCAATCGGCACGCCGAGCATCAGGAACCCGACAACCATCAGGAAAAGAAAGAGTACATCCATGGATCAGGTCCCCGGTTTCGTGTGATTGACGGCGGCGTCAGAGTGGTCGGCTTGCAGCTGTTCGATCTCATCTTCCACTTCGTGGCTGACGATCAGACTGTCCTGCGCCCCGGTCCAGATGCGATAAGTGGCTTGAATGAAACGATAAAGCAGCAACGCCATACCAACGGGCAAGATCGCGTAAGGCACCACGCGCGGCAGCTTGTCATAGGTCTCGCCATAATTGATCCAGTCCTCCAAGAACCGCAGAAACCCCGGCATTGGCACCTGATCGGTGATGTAAAAGCTTTGCCCACGGGTCTGTTCGAACCCGGTGGGAAACCAGCGACCAGAGGTGCGGCTGAACTCGGCATATGGCGCCCAGTAATCCCATGCGCCCTTGAGCAGAAGGAAGGAATAGATGATGCAAATTGCGCCGGCTACCAGCGCCACGGTCTTGCGCAGCCCCGGCGACATAATGTTGGTCAGCGCGTCCACACCCAGATGTGCGGTGATTTTCACACCGTAGCTTACGCCCAGCAAAACCAGCCAGGCAAACAGGATCAACGTGACCTCCAGCCCCCAGATCAGCGACAGGTTAAACAGGTAACGCAGGACAACATTTACAAAGGTAATCATGGTCATCAGGCCCAGAAGCAGCGCAATCGCCGTTTCTTCGAACCCGTGTTTCTGTGTGGATGAATGGCTCATCTGTCCCCTCCCCTTTAGGCGCCGGTGCGGCGGGGTGTGCAAAATTCCGATGGGAATTTCGATCTGCAATTTTGGGAAAATTCCGGGGCCCGCGCATGATTGGACGGGCCCCGGAGATTGTCACACCCTTAGTGCTGGGCGTTGATGTCTTGTGCGGCGGCGATATTGTCGGCGCCCACGTCACCTTCGAACTTGGTCCAAACCGGTTTCATCGCGGCAACCCAGGCGTCACGCTGCTCGGCGCTCAGCTCGCGGATCACCCCACCGGCGTCAAGCACAGCCTGACGGGCCTCGGCATCCACTTGGCCAACAGCCGCATTCCGGCTGGTGCTGACCTCTTGAATGATGGTGCCCAACTGCTCGCGCACGTCGGCGGGCAGGCCTTCCCACCAATCCACATTGGTCACGACCAGATAGTCGATGATGCCATGGTTTGTTTCGGTGGTGCCGTCCTGAACCTCAAAAAACTTCTTGCCATAGATGTTGGACCAGGTGTTTTCCTGACCATCCACAACGCCGGTTTGCAGCGCACCGTAAACTTCGGAAAACGCCATTGGCTGCGGGCTTGCGCCAATCGCTTCCATCTGGGCCACCAGCACATCCGAGGCTTGCACGCGGAACTTAAGGCCCGCTGCGTCACCTGGCAGTTCAAGCGGCTTGTTGGCCGAAAACTGCTTCATCCCATTGTGCCAGAAATTCAGGCCCAGCAGGCCACGGCGGGTCATGCTTTCCTTCATCGCCTGACCGGTTTCAGACTGTTGGAACGCGTCAACAGCCTTGATGTTTTTGAACATGAACGGCAGGTCAAAAATGCGGAACTGCTTGGTGAAGGCTTCGAATTTCGACAAGGAAGGTGCTGCCATCTGAACGTCGCCTTGCAGCATCGCCTCCAGCACTTGGTTGTCGTTATAAAGCGTCGAGTTCGGGAACACTTCCATACACGCCTTGCCGTTCATCTCTTCGTTCACACGCTCGGCCAGCAGCGTCGCCGCGATCCCTTTGGGGTGCTTGTCCGCGTTGGTCACGTGGCTGAACTTGATCACAATCTCACCGTCGTCACAGGCGGCGTTTGCGGCGTTCATGGAAACGGTCAGGGCCAGCGCAGATGCGGCCATCGTAAGGAATTTCATGTGGTGTCCTCCCAGACAGAATATCTTCCTACATCCCGAAACGGATGTTGGATGTATTGGGCCATGGGGAGGGCGGGCTGACCAAGGGGCAAGTTAATGTTAGCGATATCGGGAAAGTTTAATGTTTTCTTTCAAAGACTTGCCCAGCCCATTTTTGCGGCACCGATGATGACAAAACAGCAGATGAGTGGATTTCCGCACAGGGAATAGACAGGTTGTGCGGATTTCCGCACAGGTAGGGGATTCGAGGGGGAGGCGAATCGGTTGGGGCGATTCGATTAATAAGTCACCGAGTAATTCGCAAACCCGATCATCATCCCTGAAAGTAACATACTCACCATGTCCACCATTAATAATGAGAACTTCCAAAGCCTTCTCTGACTCAGTATGCCTTTCCTCACCGCCAACGGCGAAGCAGCTTTAATACCTATTCTGATTTGGACCTGACCATGAAACCGCGCATCACCCTGTCGATGACAAAAGACGGAACACTCGAATTGCATCTAAACGAGTCCGGTCGCGACAAACTTGTAGATCTCATTCAATCACTCACCGAAGAAAACGACCATTTTCATTTGGCCCCTGAAGAACATGGGATGGAGTGTGACATTTCCGAAATACCTTATCATCGTACAGATCAAGTTATCTCATTTGGCAAAGTGCTTTTAAGGCCTGACAGTTGGGATCGAGAACATTTTCCACATGTAATGCGGATGTCAGATTAGGCGGCTCACCCCTCACCCCTCACC
>DDMF01000094.1:0-3820 GCA_002340515.1 Rhodobacteraceae bacterium UBA2553
CCAGCCGGTCCACGGCGGGGGCTATGGCGGGCATATCCACGGCGATATCGCGCAGGTGTTCCAACACATTATCGGTGGTTTCGCGAAGCGCCATCAGATCATCAAGTAAAGCCACCTCTTGGGTCGAAATCGGTGCGGCGGCCGCGTCTTCACGCAGGGCGGCAATCCGGGCGGCAATTTCTGCCGGGCTGCGCAGCCCGATATGCGGTGCGTTTTCACCCATTGGATTGTCCTGTGCCAACAGCGCTGCGCGCCCTTCAGGCAAAGGCGCACGGCCCGAGAAGCGGTCCAAAAGCGCGCGGAACCGGCGGGGGCGCCAGATGTGACGCTCAAGGGCAGCTTTGCGCCGGTCGGTGGTTTTCAGGCCCCGCACAGCCGCCAGCAAAAGCCCCATATCGCCGGTGGCCGCCCGCAGGTTCAACGGTGCAAGCACCTCTTTTAACAAGGAAAAAACCTCAGCGTCCGCTTCAATTGGCGCCTCGCGATCAAACACCTCGTAACCCACCTGAAACTGTTCAGAGGCGCGGTGGGTGGCTTCTTCCTGAGCGCGAAACACCTCGCCCATATAGGCGTAGCGGGCGGGTTCAGCCCCTTCGGCCATATGCATTTGCACGACAGGTACGGTGAAATCCGGGCGCAACATCGCCTCGCCCATCACCGGGTCATGGGTCACATAAGCGCGCGCGCGGATGTCTTCGCCGTAAAGGTCCAAAAGCGTGCCTGCCGGCTGCAGAATGTCAGCCTCAACCACCTGTGCGCCTTGGTCTTGAAAGAACGACAAAAGGCGTGCGGCCTCAGCGCGGATTTGCGATTTATCCGTCATTTTCGGCCTCAAGAATCTCACTTACTTTGGCGAGCATATCTGCCCGATCACATTCGAATTGTGACGGTCGGGATTTCCATTCCTCAAGCGTGGCGTTTTCGGCAATCTTTGCTCCCAGAACCAAATCTTTAATCTGGATTTTGCCCGCCTCAAATTCGTCTGACCCTGCGATGATCGCGATGGGAGAGTTGCGTTTGTCGGCGTATTTCAACTGGTTGCCAAAGTTCTTTGGGTTGCCCAAATAGACCTCGGCCCGGATGCCCGCTTGGCGCAATTCGCCAACCATCGCCTGATAGTCCGCAAGGTGGGATTTATCCATCACAGTGACCACCACCGGGCCAACGTCAACTTTGCTGACCCGGCCTTTGGCCTCGAGCGCTGCAAGCAGGCGATCCACACCGATCGACACGCCGGTCGCTGGCACCGCTTGGCCGGTGAAGCGTTTCACGAGGTCATCGTAACGCCCGCCGCCAGCGACGGAGCCGAATTGGCGTTTCCGGCCCTTTTCATCAAGGATCTCAAAGGTAAGCTCAGCCTCGTAAACCGGGCCGGTGTAATAGCCAAGACCGCGCACAACAGAGGGGTCGATGACAATGCGGTCCGTGCCATAGCCTTGTGCCGCCAGCAATGTGGCCATTTCCTCAAGCTCATTCACGCCCTCAGCGCCCACCGCGCTGTCGCCGACAGCTGCGCGCAGGTTGGCGAGCGTTTCATCAGCGGTGTCGCCTTTTGAGGTGAGGAAGGCGATGACGGGTTCGGCCCGGGCAGGCTCAAGCCCAACACCGTCGATATAGGCACCCGAAGCGTCCAGACGCCCCTTGCCCAAAAGCTCGCGCACGCCCGCTTCGCCGACCTTGTCGAACTTGTCGATGGTGCGCAGAACCGCATCGCGGGTGGCGCCTTCTTCAACGCCCATGACTTCCAAAACGCCGTTCATCACTTTGCGGTTGTTCACCCGCACCAGATAGTCGCCGCGGGGAATGCCGACGGTTTCCAGCGTGTCTGAGAGCATCGCGCAGATCTCGGCATCGGCGGCCATGCTCGCCGTACCAACCGTATCCGCATCACATTGATAAAACTGACGAAAACGTCCCGGCCCGGGCTTTTCATTGCGCCACACCGGCCCCATCGCATAACGGCGATAGGGGGTCGGCAGGTCATTGCGGTGTTGGGCATAGACCCGCGCCAAAGGGGCGGTCAGGTCATAGCGCAGCGCCATCCAGTCGCCATTATCTTTCTCGTCAAACTCCTGCCACGCAAAGACGCCTTCATTTGGGCGATCCACGTCAGGCAGGAACTTGCCCAGCGCCTCTACCGTTTCCACGGCTGAGCTTTCCAACGCGTCAAATCCGTACCGATGATAGACCCCAGCGATTTGATCCAGCATTTCTTTGCGACGATTTACGTCTGCACCGAAATAATCGCGAAACCCTTTGGGCGTTTGTGCCTTGGGGCGGGGCTGTTTCTTTTGCTTGGCCATCGGTGTGATCCCGTTATGTGCGTACGCGGGCGGTCTAGCCGATGGGGGCGGTCAGGGCAAGGGAGCGGTGCCGTAAGCGGGGCCGAAAGCCTTGGAAATCTGGGCAGATCTGACGTGGTGCCCCCTGGGGGGCTGCCTGCGTCACTTCGTGTGGTCCACCAGACAGATGTATTTTTCATACACCCAACCGGATGGCCCCGCATAAGACCAATCCTGAATGTTCTGTTGCACAATCACCTCGCGCCAACCTTTGGTGCCGGTGGGGTTCATTGTAACCAAGAACGTCCCCGGACCAAGCTTGTCTTGCATCGCGCATTTCGCGGAGCCGCAACTGCGCAGCGCCAGAAAGTTATCTCCGTCTGGGTTCAGGTCACAGACCACAAATTGTTCGCCGCTATAGGCCTGTGCGGCCGTGCCAAGCCCAAGGGTGGCTGCGGCCATGAGTGTCGTCAAAATCAGATGTTTCATAATGATACTCCTCCTTGCTGCCATTCCATCACAGCTTGCATTTGGGGCTATGATATGGATCACAAAGGGGCTATCAGGACCACATGTCGCAGGAACGTCTTACCCAGCTAGAAGAAGCCGTCGCACACTTGTCAAAAGTGGTCGAGGAATTGTCCGATGTGATTGCACGGCAGGACGTTGAATTGGCCACCGCCCAGCACCGCATTCAGATGCTGATGGAACGCGAAGCACAGCGTGAGGCGGGTGGCACAGGTGGGATCATCGTCGGCGACGAACGTCCGCCGCATTATTGATCCCTTCGCCAGCGGTTATGTTGGATTTTGGATATTTGTAGAAAGAGGAAGAGGGCGCGCGCCTTAGACCTCTTCCACGTCAATCACGCCGTCCAATGACTTTAACGCGCCTTTGATCTGCGGGTTGAGCGGGTAAGATTGGCCCAGGGTCATCTCCACTTCGCCGGGCAGGGTCGGATCCATCAAACAGACGGACACTTCGCCCGGGCGCACGCCTTTGGCGGCCTCGGCCGCTTCGCGCAAGAGGTTGGCGACCAGACCCACCACGCCGGGTTCATCGAGGTAAATCTTAAGCGCCATGCCGCCCGCATCCGCGACAACCGCATCAATGGGCGCAACCGAGCGCGCAATCGGGTCAAACTGCCCCTCGTTAAAGCGCCCTTCCAGCGTCATCACCACCTGAAGCGTTTCTTCGAACACTTTACGGCAACTGTCGAAATCATCGGTGAAGAGCGCCATGCCCGACACTTGGCCTGTCGGGTCTGAGATGTTCATGCGGTAAAACTGATTGCCGCGGCTGGATTTTCGTTGCTGCAACCCGCCAACAATCACCGCAACTTTGCCCACAACGGCCCCGTTGCGTTCGGCTTTTTCATGCAGTTCTTGCAGGGTCATCACGCCCTTGCGTTTCAGCGCGGGAAGATAGTCATCAAGCGGGTGACCGGACAGATAAAAGCCAATCGCCTTATGCTCTTCGGCCAGCCGTTCGTTGGGCAGCCAATCGTTGACCGGGGGCATTTTCGGTTCAGGCAGGTC
>DDMF01000094.1:3856-9743 GCA_002340515.1 Rhodobacteraceae bacterium UBA2553
CAAACAGGGACACTTGGTTCGAGGCGCGCTGTTCAAAAATCGCCCCGGAGTAGCTGACCAACCCGTCCAGCGCATCAAACACGCGGCGGCGGTTCGGATCCAGTTGATCAAAGGCACCGGCACGCGCCAGCATCTCCATCGGGCGTTTGCCAACCCGTTTCAGATCCACCCGGCGGGCGAAATCGTAAAGCGTGGCAAAGGGCTTATCGACCCCGTCAACTTTGCGCCCGTCGACCACCAATTGCATCGCCTCAGACCCGACATTCTTCAGCGCGCCCAACGCATAAACCACAGCCCCGTCTTTCACAGAAAACGTCGCAAGCGAGCGGTTTACGCAGGGTGGAATGATCTCGATATCCAGCCCCCGGCGCACCTCTTCGGCATAGATCGACAGCTTGTCGGTCAGGTGGATATCGCAGTTCATGACACCGGCCATGAACTCCACCGGGTGGTTCGCCTTGAGCCAGCCTGTTTGATAGGACACCACCGCATAGGCGGCTGCGTGGGATTTGTTGAAACCGTAGTTCGCGAACTTCTCAAGAAGGTCAAAAACCTCGGACGCCTTTTTGGCGGGCACGCCATTTTCGGCGGCCCCCTTTTCGAACTTGGGCCGCTCGGCGTCCATCGCCTCTTTGATCTTTTTCCCCATGGCACGGCGCAGCAAATCCGCGCCGCCAAGGCTGTAGCCCGCCATCACCTGGGCGATCTGCATCACCTGTTCTTGATAGACGATAATCCCTTGAGTTTCCTCAAGAATATGATCAATCAGAGGATGGACAGATTCAATTTCTTTCAGGCCATTTTTGACCTCGCAATAGGTGGGGATATTCTCCATCGGGCCGGGGCGATAAAGCGCAACAAGCGCCACGATGTCTTCGATACAGTTGGGTTTCATACGCCGAAGCGCGTCCATCATACCCGAGCTTTCCACCTGAAACACAGCAACCGTTTTGGCGGACGCGTAAAGCTTATAAGTCGCCTCATCATCAAGCGGAATGGCGTTAATCTCATTCACCGCGCCTTCTGGTGGATCATACAACTGCGTGCCATCCGGCCCCGTATGGATGTCACGCCCCTGCCCTTTGATCAGGTCCACAGCGTTTTGAATAACGGTCAGGGTTTTCAGGCCCAAAAAGTCGAATTTCACCAACCCCGCCTGTTCCACCCATTTCATGTTGAACTGGGTGGCGGGCATGTCGGATCTTGGGTCTTGATAAAGCGGCACCAACGCATCCAATGGTCGGTCGCCAATCACCACACCGGCGGCGTGGGTGGACGCGTTTCGAAGCAGCCCTTCGACCTGCTGGCCGTAGTTCAACAGCCGCTCCACCACCTCTTCTGATCGCGCCTCTTCGCGCAGACGCGGTTCCTGATCCAGTGCTTCTTTGATCGATACGGGCTTGACCCCTTCCACCGGGATCAGCTTGGACAGGCGGTCCACCTGGCCATAAGGCATCTGCAACACGCGCCCCACGTCACGCACAGCAGCTTTGGACAAAAGCGCCCCGAAGGTGATGATCTGCCCCACTTTGTCACGGCCATATTTCCCCTGCACATAGCGGATCACCTCTTCGCGGCGATCCATGCAAAAGTCGATGTCGAAATCGGGCATCGACACACGTTCGGGGTTGAGGAACCGTTCAAACAGCAAGTTATATCGCAGCGGATCAAGGTCGGTGATGGTCAGCGCATAGGCCACCAATGACCCCGCACCAGACCCCCGCCCCGGCCCCACCGGAATGCCCTGTTCTTTGCCCCAGTGGATAAAGTCGGCCACGATCAGGAAGTAGCCGGGAAACCCCATGCCTTCGATGATATCAAGCTCAAAATCCAACCGTTTTTGGTATTCTTCGACGCTGACCGCATGGGGGATCACGGCAAGGCGTGCTTGCAGCCCTTCGTTGGCTTGGCGGCGCAGCTCAGCCACCTCGTCATCGGCAAATTTCGGCAGGATCGGGTCGCGCTTATAGGCTTTAAACGCACAGCGGCGTGCGATTTCCACTGTATTGTCAATCGCTTCTGGAAGATCCGCAAACAGCGTGATCATCTCCTGCGGGCTTTTGAAATAATGCTGCGGGGTCAAACGACGACGACCATCCGCCTGATCCACATAGGCGCCTTCTTTGATGCAGATGAGCGCGTCATGCGCCTCGTAAAGCTCGGTTTTTGGGAAATAGGCGTCGTTGGTGGCGACCAAGGGAATGCCCATCGCATAGGCCATCTCGACAAAGCCACGTTCCGATGCGCGTTCACCTTCGGTGGGTTGGCCGCCTTCGCCCGGATGGCGTTGCAGCTCGACATAAAGCCGGTCGCCAAAGGCGCGGTGCAGGCGTGTCATCAGCGCTTCCGCCTTGTCGCGATGGCCCGATTGCAACAGCTTGCCCACCGGCCCCTCGGCCCCGCCTGTCAGGCAAATTACGCCCGCGGAATATTGCTCTAACTCATCCAGCTGCACCTGAACCGTGTCGCCGCCCTTGTCGAGATACAGACAAGAGTTCAGCTTCATCAGGTTCTCATACCCGGTTTCATTCTGCGCCAAAAACACCATCGGGGCGGGGGCACGGGGTTTTTCGCCGGGGGCGGCAATCTCAAACGCAATGTCCACCTGACACCCGATGATGGGCTGCACGCCCGCACCAGACGCGGTCTCAGAGAATTCCAAGGCCGCAAACATGTTATTGGTGTCGGTCACCGCCACCGCTGGCATGCCCATATCGGCGCAAAGACCGGGGAGTTTTTTCACGGGCACGGCACCCTCGAGCAAGGAATATTGCGTGTGGGTGCGGAGGTGGATGAATCGGGGAAGGTTGCTCATTTCTGCAAATTACACTGCTCAATCGGGCGAGGAAACAAGTATTCCTGATTGCAGGCACACCGATCAAAGAAACACCCGCCGGGCGAACCGGCGGGTGACATAATACATCAAGATGTGTTTATTGGTTAGACCCCTGGTTGATTGCCTTCACCGCTTGCCCAATGCCCTTCACGCCCAAGGACTTTTTGAGTTGTCCAAGATTTGTGCCGGAATCATTTGCGGCCTGTGCAGTGCTGCTAACAGCGGCGCCACCAGCGCCTTTTGGGTTTGTATCATCAGCGAAGGCCATCCCTGCGGACAATCCAACAGCAACAATTGCAACGAAAAAATTCTTCATAATTTCCTCCCAAGATTTAGCTTTTGAAGATGGCCCCTCGGGGTCATGTCGTTCAGAAAATACATCTGAACACTGGCATTACAGATACGGAATCCAACGCCAAATGCATCTGTTTGTCATCGAGCGGCCATGGGAAATCAAAGCAAAAAAACAGTTGTAAATGTGAATTATTGTCGCTTTTAACCACAGGTCCCGTTCGTAACATCTCAACACATTGACGTAACGTTACTTTCTCAAGAAGTTTTTTTTACGCACATGGTCCACAAAGCAACTTGGGTCCCATGCGAATTCGCCAAATTTCAACCAGAGGCGGCGACTCACTGCGTGAATACATCTTGGCAATAATGCGACCCTGCCTGCCCCGCCGAAATTGCGAAAGTCAGGAATGGCGGAAGGTCAGTTTTAGCCGAGGATTTCGATGCGATTGCCAAAGGGATCAGCGGTGTAGAAACGTCTGTGATCTGGCAAATCACTGTCCCACCGAACGCGCATTTTGGCCGTAAGAAGCATGTCAGCCAAGCGATCAATGTCCGCGACAACAAACGCAGGATGCGCCTTTTTTGCAGGCTCAAATGGGTTCTCAACACCCAGATGAACACGGATATCCCCTTGCTCAAACCACAGGCCACCGCGCGCGGCCAAAACAGGCGGCTTGGGCACCTCAGGCAACCCAAAAAGGGCAGAGTAAAACGCACGTGCTTGGGCCTCGCCGCCGGTGGGCATCGCCAACTGGACATGGTGCAAAGAACTTAACATATTGATCTCCAATATTTTTCACGATTTGTATACCGTCGCATACCTAGCCGCAAGAATCTCTTGCCAGATCCGCGCAACTCGGCTTAGCTTGTTAACAATCTCCCCGCCCGCCTTCTACGTCGCATCGAGGGCGCGCCAAATGGGGTCACACAAAAGTAACGCGGCAGGATTTTTCCATGGAAATCACCTTTCTTCTGAACGGAGAGAGCGTGCATGTGTCGGAGGTGAATCCGACACAATCGGCACTGGATTGGCTGCGCGAAACACAAGAACTGACCGGCACAAAAGAGGGCTGCAACGAAGGCGATTGTGGCGCTTGCACCATTATGATCGCGGATGAGGCGGGCGCGCGGGCGGTGAACGCATGCATCCTTTTCATGGGGCAATTGGATGGCAAATCCCTGACCACCGTTGAGGGCGTGGCGCGCAAGACGGACGACGGGCTGGCGCTTCATCCCGTACAGACCGCCATGATCGAAGAACACGGGTCGCAATGCGGCTTTTGCACCCCCGGCATCGTGATGTCTTTGGCGACATCCCATCTGACCGGAGATCGCAATCACGACGATATCTTGGCGGGAAACCTGTGCCGCTGCACCGGCTATGCGCCGATCATTCGTGCCGCCGAGAAGGCGTGGAAAATGCCCATCCCTGACGGGTTTGGCGTGCCAAATATCTGCCTGCCTGAGGCCACGGTTGACGCCCGTCGCCCCGACAGTTCCGACGCGTTGGCCGCGACCTATTTGGCCACGCCAGATGCCACGTTGATTGCCGGGGCCACCGATGTGGGCCTATGGGCCACCAAGCAGTTGCGCGACTTGGATCCGGTGATTTTCTTAAGCGGTGTCAAGGACTTGCAAAACATCGACATCACGGATGACGCCATCACCCTCGGGGCGGGCGTCAGCCTTGAGCGCACCCGTAAATTGATGACCGATCACCACCCGCATTTCGCTGAAATGCTGCGCCGGTTTGCCTCGACCCAGGTGCGCAACGCGGCCACTTTGGGCGGCAATATCGCCAATGGATCCCCCATTGGCGACGCCCCCCCGCCCTTGATTGCGTTAGGGGCTGACATCACGCTGCGCCACGGCGACACCCGCCGCACCATCGCGCTTGAGGATTTTTTTATCGCTTACGGCAAACAAGACCGTGTGGCGGGAGAATTTGTCGAAAGCATCACGATCCCGCGGGCGGTGGATAATCTGCGTGTTTACAAACTGTCCAAACGCTTTGATCAGGATATTTCGGCAGTGCTTGGGGCCTTCAACATCGTGGTTGAAGAAGGTGTGATCACAAATTCCCGCATCGCCTTTGGCGGCATGGCGGGCACCCCGAAGCGTGCGAGAACGGTCGAAGCCGCGCTAACCGGTCAGCCCTGGTCCCGCGACACAATCATGGCCGCCCTGCCCGCTTTTGCCACGGATTACACCCCGATGAGCGACATGCGCGCCAGCGCCGCCTATCGCCTGAAAGCCGCGCAAAACATGCTGATCCGCGCGTTTGAAGACAGCCAAGGCACCGCGACAAATGTGTTGGAGGTGTCCTCATGAGCATCGGAAAATCCCTTCCCCACGACGCCGCCCATCTGCATGTCACAGGGGCTGCACGCTATGTGGATGACATCCCATCGCCAACAGGAACGCTGCATCTGGCCTTTGGCCTGTCAGACGTCGCCCATGGCGAAATCACCGCGATGGACCTGTCCGCCGTGCGTGCTGCACCGGGTGTGATCACAGTGTTGACAGCCGACGATCTGCCCTTTGAAAACGACGTTTCACCCGCGGCGCATGATGAACCCCTTTTGTCGACGGGCAGCGTACACTACGTGGGACAGCCGATCTTTTTGGTGGTTGCAACCAGCCACCTTGCGGCGCGCAAAGCCGCCCGGTTTGGCAAGATCGACATCACAGAAAAACCCGCCATATTGACCATTGATCAGGCGATGGAGGCGGACAGCCGTTTTGAGGGCGGCCCGG
>DDMF01000094.1:9812-10022 GCA_002340515.1 Rhodobacteraceae bacterium UBA2553
ATGGGCGGGCAGGAACATTTCTATCTCGAAGGCCAGGCTGCCATGGCGCTGCCCGGCGAAGATGGCGAGATGTTGGTGCATTCCTCAACCCAGCACCCCACAGAAATTCAGCATAAAGTGGCCCATGCGATTGGCCTGCCGATGCATGCGGTCCGGGTCGAAACTAGGCGGATGGGGGGCGGGTTTGGCGGCAAGGAAAGCCAGGGCAAT
>DDMF01000094.1:10054-11633 GCA_002340515.1 Rhodobacteraceae bacterium UBA2553
AGCCAGGGCAATGCGCTGGCCGTGGCCTGTGCCATCGCCGCACGCCAGACCGGCAAACCGTGCAAAATGCGCTATGATCGCGACGACGATATGGTGATCACCGGCAAGCGCCATGATTTCCGCATCACCTATCGCGCGGGTGTGGATGCGACGGGGAAACTGTTGGGTCTTGAGGTCACGCAATTTGCCCGCTGTGGCTGGGCACAGGATTTATCGTTGCCGGTTGCGGACCGGGCCATGCTGCATGCAGATAACGCATATCTTCTTGAAAACGTTGAAATTACCAGCCACAGGTTAAAGACCAACACCCAATCCGCCACCGCCTATCGCGGCTTTGGCGGGCCGCAAGGCGTGCTGGGCATTGAGCGGATCCTGGAGCATATCGCCCGTGATCGGGGCCTTGATCCCATCGACGTGCGTCGGGTGAATTTCTATGCCGACGGGCAGACGACCCATTACGGCCAAGAGATCGAAGGTTTTCACATTCCCGACATGTGTGAGGCGCTTTTGGCCCGGGCAGAATTCACCAAACGCCGCGCTGAAGTGAACCAGTTTAACGCAGAAAACCCGATCCTGAAACGGGGGCTTGGGTTTTCCCCGGTCAAATTTGGCATCAGCTTCACGCTCACCCATTTGAACCAGGCGGGGGCGCTGGTGCATGTCTATCAGGACGGCTCTATCCAGCTTAATCACGGCGGCACGGAAATGGGTCAGGGCCTGTTTCAGAAGGTCGCGCAAGTGGCCGCATCCGTGTTTTCCGTCGATATGAGTGCGGTGAAAATCACCGCAACCGACACCGCAAAAGTGCCCAATACGTCGGCCACCGCCGCGTCTTCCGGGTCAGATTTAAACGGCATGGCGGTGAAAGCGGCCTGCGAGACGATCCGCGACCGGATCAGCACGCATTTTGCGCAAATTTGGGCTGTGGCACCGGGCGATGTGATCTTTACGGGCGGGCAAGTACAAGCGGCCGGACGCGCGCCGATCACGTTTGCCGAGGCCGCTCAGCAAGCGTATTTGGCACGGATCAGCCTGTCGTCCACCGGGTTTTACAAGACGCCAAAAATCACCTGGGATCGCATCAAAGGACGTGGGCGACCGTTCCTTTATTTCGCCCATGGGGTCGCGCTCTGCGAGGTGGTGATTGACACGCTGACCGGGGAAAACCGCATTTTGCGCACGGATATCCTCCATGACACCGGGAACAGTTTGAACCCCGCGTTGGATGTGGGGCAGGTCGAGGGGGCCTTTGTGCAAGGGGCCGGTTGGCTGACCACGGAAGAATTGGTGTGGGATGACGCGGGCCGTCTGCGCACCCATGCGCCATCAACCTATAAAATCCCGGCAAGCTCTGATCGCCCCCGTGTTTTCAACGTCGATCTCTGGCATGAACCCAATTCCGAAGAGACGATTGGTCGCTCCAAAGCGGTGGGCGAGCCGCCGTTCATGCTGGGCATTTCGGCGTGGCTTGCGCTGGCGGATGCGATTTCGGCCTGTGGGGATGGGTTTCACGATCTGAATGCCCCAGCGACGGTAGAAGAGGTTCTGGCCTCTGTGGATCGGGTGCGCGGCGCATGAG
>DDMF01000094.1:11643-13647 GCA_002340515.1 Rhodobacteraceae bacterium UBA2553
TTGGATCTGACCTCACTCCGCGCTGCTATTTGTGATCACACACGGGTTGTACGGGTGGTTGTGGCCGATGTGAAAGGCTCTGCCCCACGAGAAGTGGGGGCCGCCATGCTCGTTTGGGCAAGTGGACAATCAGGTACAATTGGCGGTGGAGAGCTGGAGTGGCAGGCGGCGGCAAAGGCCTATAAAATGCTGAGCGATGAGGGTGAAACCACCCATTTGGATCGCTATCCCTTGGGGCCCGCACTTGGACAATGCTGCGGTGGGGCGGTTACTTTGGTCAGCGATATTTTTGATGAAGAGCGCCTGCAAGAGCTTGATGATAAATCAATATTTATACACGCCCCAATGGCAGGTGACCGCCCCTTCTCAGTCGAGAGGGCCCTTCAACGCGCGAGAGATCGAGGAGAAGCACCTGAACCGCAACTCATTGACGGATGGATGATTGAACCCATCAATCCTGCGCGTAAACCGCTTTGGATTTATGGCGCAGGGCACGTTGGGCGGGCGTTGATCAATGTCTTGGCTCCGCTGCCGGATTTTGTGATCACATGGGTGGACACCGGGCCGGAACGCTTTCCAGAAAGTGTCACTCCCGATGTAAAGATCCTTCCCGCGCCGACCCCGGCACATGCGGTTCAGCTTGCCCCACAAGACGCCCAGCATTTGGTGCTGACCTATAGTCACGTAATGGATCTGGATCTGTGTCACGCGATTCTGTCCCATGGGCATGGCGGGCTTGGTCTGATCGGATCAGACACCAAATGGGCGCGCTTTCGGGCGCGTTTGGCCCAGCTGGGGCATGACTTGGCTAAAATTGACCAAATAAACTGTCCAATCGGCGACCGGAAACTGGGGAAACACCCCCAAGCCATTGCGATTGGCGTTGCGACCGCGTTAATGAAAGATGCGGCAAAAAAACCGAGAAACCACAGGGGGATACCATCCGATGCAGGAGACGCGAACGCAAGACGCGCTGTTGACACTTGAGGGGTTAACCAAGGCCTATCCGGGCGTGGTCGCCAATGACACTGTGTCGTTTTCGATTTTGCCCGGCGAGGTACACGCGCTTTTGGGGGAAAACGGCGCGGGGAAATCGACGCTGGTCAAAATGATCTATGGTCTGGTGAAGCCCGACCAAGGGGACATGACGCTGAAAGATGCGCCGTTTCAACCCGCCAACCCGGCCGCCGCACGGGCCGCGGGNNGCGGGTGTGGCGATGGTGTTCCAACATTTCTCGCTGTTTGATGCGCTGAGTGTGGCGGAAAATATTTCCCTTGGCATGGATAATCCCCCCAAACCCCGCGAGCTGACCGCACGGATCCGCGAGGTCAGCGAGGCTTATGGTCTGCCGCTTGATCCAGATCGCATCGTCGGTGAATTATCCGCGGGCGAACGGCAACGGGTTGAGATTATTCGCTGTCTTTTGCAAGATCCCAAGCTGTTGATTATGGACGAGCCGACCTCGGTCCTGACCCCGCAAGAGGTTGATATCCTTTTCGAAACCCTACGCAAGCTGACGCAGGAAGGCACGGCGATCCTGTATATTTCCCACAAGCTTGAGGAAATTCGCGCGCTGTGTGAACACGCCACGATCCTGCGGTTGGGCAAGGTGGTCGACACCTGTGATCCGCGCGAGAAATCGGCCAAAGAACTGGCGGAGATGATGGTCGGGACGACCCTGCATGTTCCAGAGCGGGAACCGTCTGAACCTGGTGATGTTGTTTTGGCGATGGATCATGTCACGCTTTACACCCCCAGCACCTTTGGCACCGATCTGCGCGATGTCTGCCTTGAGGTGCGCGCGGGCGAGGTTTTGGGTGTTGGTGGCGTGGCGGGCAATGGGCAAGACGAGCTTTTGGCCGCCCTGTCCGGCGAGGCGCGCCTTACCAGTGGATCGGTGCTTTTGAACGGCGTGCCGATTGCCAAGCTGGGGCCAAATGAGCGCCGCGCCTTGGCGGTGTTGTCAGCGCCCGAAGAACGGTTGGGCCATTCGGCAGCCCCCG
>DDMF01000111.1:0-6992 GCA_002340515.1 Rhodobacteraceae bacterium UBA2553
GATTGGCATCACAGGTGCTGCACCTGCCGTACCAGCGACGGATCCGCTGCCGGGTGACACGCTGAACATCTCAACCGAGTAACATGACAACCGATGACGTCATCGCCCATCCGTCGCCCAATTTTGGGCCGCGGCGGGGTGGGCTTTTGCCGTCCCTGATTGTGATGCATTACACGGCGATGGTGGATGCACCCTCGGCTTTGGAACGGTTGTGTTCCGCCGAATTTGAAGTTTCTGCTCATTACCTGATCTGTAAAAAAGGGCAGGTTTATCAGATGGTTGAGGAGGAAATGCGCGCTTGGCATGCGGGGGCCGGGACATGGCGCGGGGAGGATGACATCAATTCGCGCTCGATCGGGATTGAGCTTGATAATGACGGGCGCACCCCGTTTTCGGACTTACAAATGACCGCGCTTGAAGCGCTGTTGCCGGGCATCATGACCCGCTGGAATATCCCACCGGAAGGCATCATCGCCCACAGCGATATGGCCCCCACCCGCAAGACGGATCCGGGGCGAAAGTTCGACTGGGCGCGGCTGGCGCGACAGGGGTTGGCGATCTGGCCAGAGGACACAAAGGCGGCTGGCCAGACGGAGTTTGCCACGCTGGCGACGCGCTTTGGCTATGACATCACCCAAGGCGAGGCGGCGGTGCTGAATGCGCTGCGTCAACGCTTTGCGCCGTGGCGCGACGGACCGCTGGTGGCCGAAGATCTAGCGATCCTTATGGATCTCGCCGCGCGCTTTCCAGTTGATCCCCCACAGAACATCGCCTAAGTCGGGCGCACGCGGATGGCTGGATGGCCGCGGGTTACTGGGCGAGCGTGCTTGCCTATGACGCGAGGAAAGTCCGGACTCCATAAGGCAACGGTGCCGGGTAACGCCCGGCGGGGGCAACCCCAGGGAAAGCGCCACAGAGAAGAGACGGCCTGACAGGTTCGGGTCACGGTGAAACGGTGGGGTAAGAGCCCACCGCGCGCTTGGCAACAAGGGCGGCACGGCAAGCCCCACCGGGAGCAATGCCAAATAGGGATCGCAAGGAACGCAAGTTCCGGGGCTGCCTTGGCCCTTGCAGATTCGGGTTGGCAGCTTGAGGTGTCTGGTAACAGGCATCCTAGAGGAATGGTCATCGAGGGTGGTCACACCCAGACAAAATCCGGCTTATAGGCCGTCCGCGTATTTCACTGTTGATTCCCTTGTGCTGTTTGCCGAGAGGGAAGGGGCGCTGCCCCTCGCGNNCGCGCTTTGCGCTCACCCCGAGGTATTTTGGGCAAGAAAAAGAGCGGCGGAAGCGAAAAAAGCGGGACAGGGGCGAAAAAAGGGAGGCTGTGGGGTTAATTGGCGTTTGGTGGTTGACTCGGTGGGCAGGACAGCTAAAAGGCGGGTTCAAGATTGACCCGGGCCATGTTGTGCCCGATGAGGAGCTAGCAACATGGCGAAACCGACCACAATTAAAATCCGCCTGAACTCGACCGCGGATACTGGCCACTTTTACGTGACCAAGAAAAACGCACGCACCATGACCGAGAAAATGGTTGTGCGTAAGTATGACCCGGTTGTGCGCAAGCACGTCGAATATAAAGAAGGCAAGATCAAGTAAGATCTGCTGACTTTACGAAAAAAGGCCGTCCCATTTGGGGCGGCTTTTTTTGTTTCAGGGGCGGGCGAGGGCGTGATCAGTTGTGCAGGATTTGTTCCGCGATGCGTTGGCCCATCAGGTAATAGGTGTTGGGACCGGGGTGAAAGCCATCAGATGCCATCATTTCAGGCGACAGCGGTATATCAAAGGGCAGGTAATCGACCTTCAACTCCTGGGCTTGTTGATACAGCGCGCGGTCATATCTGTGGGCCTGAAGGCTGAGCACCCAACGCAGCGGGTTGGGCAGCAGCGGGAATTTTTCAATTGGGGGAATGCCGGTCGCAATCACCCGCTTGACGCCCCATTCGCGGCGCAGATGTTCATAAAGGGCCGCGCGTAGGCGCAATAGACGCTCCAGTGGGATCTGGCTGGTGATGTCATTTACCCCCAGCACCACAAGGGCCACATCCATCTGTGATGGGGTTTGGGACCGGAGTAATGGGCAGGCAGAGCGTGTTGTCGTGCCTGTTTTGGCAATCAACCGCCAGTCGATCCGGTGCGATGACGCAAGCGCGTTGACCAACTGGCCAGACAGGGCCTCGGTCTGGCGGGTGGCACCCACGCCCGCGGCGGAACTGTCCCCAACGATCAACAATCGTAGCACAGAACCATTGCCCGATAGGCCTGACCTGTGGCCAATCGGTTCCGGCAGTTCGGTGGCTGTTTTGCGCGCCCGCAAGGCCTGTGCCGTCAAAAGCGGCATCAACAAGAGTTTTGCGAGCATTTCAAGAAGCATAGACACGGGTCCACATCAGCATAAAAAAAGGCCGGTCGCAATGACCGGCCTTTTGAATTTTTCGTGTCTGTTCAGATCACTCGCGGTTGCCAAGGAACTGCAGCAGGAACATGAACAGGTTGATGAAATCGAGATAGAGGTTCAACGCCCCCATGATGGCCGATTTCGCCAGCCATTCGCTGTCCATGGCATGTGCATGGGCGATGTAATCATTCTTGATCTTCTGCGTGTCATAGGCGGTGAGGCCCGCAAAAATCAGCACACCCAGCACGGAGATCGCAAAATGGATCATCGAAGATCCGATAAAGATGTTCACGATCGACGCGATGATAATGCCGATCAGGCCCATGATCAGGAAGGTGCCCAATGGCCCAAGGTCACGCTTGGTGGTGTATCCATAAAGGCTGAGACCCGCAAACGCGATTGCGGTGATCAGGAAGGTCTGCACAATCGAGATGCCTGTGAACACCAGAAAGATCGAGCTGATCGAAAGGCCCATCAGAACCGCAAAAGCGTAGAAAAACAGCTGTGCGCCCGCAGCGGACAAGCGGTTGATCGCAGCGCCAAAGGCAAAAACCATCGCCAATGGGGCAAACATCACCACCCATTTCAGCGGCGAGGCGTAAAGCGCTTGGCCCAGACCGGTCAGATATTGACCTTCGCGGATCATTGCGGTGGCGCCCGATGGGTCTGATGTGACGGCAAGGCCCGCAATGGCCCAGCTTGCCAAGGCGGTGATCAAAAGACCGACCGACATGGTGCCGTATACTTTATTCATATGGGCGCGAAGGCCCTCGTCGATCGCGGCGCGCGTGCCAGCACCTGCGCGGATCGTGTCAAATTGAGCCATATTCAGCCTCCTGCAAACCTGTTGCGGCGGCTTTCAAGAAAAAAGCCGCCCTTTGCACATATATTGGCAAGGACGGCTGATTATTCAAGGGTTTTACGCGTGATTTTGACGCGGTTCACTTAACATACCCAATGAGACGGGACATCCCAGATCGGTTTGGTCGCTTCTTGATGTGCCTGGGCCTGTGTCAGGCCAATATCGTCCAGCTGTGCGTCTGTCAGGGTGCTCAGGGCCTTGCGTTCACGGCGGATGTCCAGCGCGTTTACGATCCAGTTGAGCGGCGAGAAGCTCATTTTTTGGGTCGGTGTATTGGTACAAATTACTGCGGTCATCTTCTCTCTCCTTTCTTGAAGCGGATCAATTGACCCGCTAGCATCACAATTCTTGATCTTTATGCAGGATTGCGATCAATAAAGAAAATGAATGTTTTTGAGATGATTCATCACGGAGGGTGATATGCCGAGGAATTTGGACATGACGGCAATGCGCAGCTTTGCCACTGTCGCGGATGCGGGCGGGGTGACACGGGCCGCCGGGCTTTTGAATCTCACCCAATCGGCCGTGTCGATGCAGTTGAAGCGGCTGGAGGAAAGCCTTGGCCGATCCCTGCTTGATCGGTCCGGGCGCGGGGTCAGCCTGACGGCGGATGGCGAGCAACTGCTGGGCTATGCGCGCCGAATGCTGCACCTGAATGACGAAGTGTTCTCGCGCCTGACAGATCACGCTTATGAAGGGGAAATTGTGCTCGGCGTCCCATCTGATGTGGTTTACCCGGCGATTCCCAAGATCCTGAAAGCCTTTCACGCCGAATACCCGCGCATGAAGGTCCAGCTGATCTCCTCTTACACAAGTCGTCTAAAATCGATGTTCAAGCGCGGCGAATGCGACATCATTCTAACCACAGAGGATTCGGTGGACGGCGATGGCGAAACCCTGACCAGCTTGCCGTTGGTCTGGGTCGGTGCGCCCGGCGGCCAAGCCTATAAGATGCGCCCCCTGCGGTTGGCCTTTGAACATGGCTGCATTTTTCGCACTGGGGTACAGCAGGCCTTGGACAATGCCAACATTCCGTGGGAAATGGCGGTCGAAAGCGATTCGACCCGCACAATCGAGGCATCATTATCCGCGGATCTCGCCGTGCATGCGGTGATCGAGGGCACCACCGCGCGCCAGCTTGAGGTGGTGGACCATGACGGAAGTTTGCCCGAGCTGAAAACCACCTGCGTGAATCTTTATGTTGCCAAAAGCGTGTCTGATCAGGCGTCCAACGACCTGCTGACCATGATCCGCACCGCCTATGTGGATTTGTAAGCGGGCGGCATCAGCGTCTTCACCGGTGATCCTGGCGGCATTACTCCATCGTCACCACTACCTTGCCGGTGGATTTCCGACTGCGCAAAAGATCAAGCGCGTCCAGCGCCTGATCCAATGGCAGGGTGTGGCTGACATGGGGTTTCAGCTTTCCGGCCGCATACCAAGCAAACAATTGACGCATGCTGTCGGTGACCACTTCGGGGCGGAAATTCAAATATGCCCCCCAGTAAAGCCCAATCACCGAGATGTTTTTGACCAGCATATGGTTGGGCTTGATTTGGGGCAGATTGCCGCTGGCAAAGCCAATCAGCAATGCGCGCGCATCGGGGTTGCAGGCGCGAAAGGCTGCCTCAAACTGATCCCCTCCCACCGCGTCATAGACAACATCCGCCCCGCCCAGTGATTTTACAACCTCACGTATATCTTGCGTCTCGCTGTCGATCACATGGTCGGCGCCCGCCTTTTTGCAAATTGCCAACTTTTCCGCGCCGCGCGCGCAGGCAATCACCGTGGCGCCCATCAGTTTTCCAATCTCAACTGCGGTCAGCCCAACCCCCCCGGCTGCGCCCAGAACCAACAGCGTTTCTCCGGGTTGCAGGCGGGCTTTATAGTCCAGGGCGACATGGCTGGTGCCATAGGCGATTTGAAAGGCGGCGGCGTCGACAAAGTCCATGTTGTCCGGCAAAGGCACACAGCGATTGGCTGCAAAGACGCCGTAATCCGCCAGCCCGTTTTGGCCCGAAAATACGGCGATCCGGTCGCCCAGCTTCAGCGATTCGACGTCGGATCCAAGCGCCTCAATCTGCCCCGCAGGCTCCATCCCCAGAACCGTCGGCAATGCCGGGCGCTCTTGATATTTTCCCTGCGACATCAAAAGGTCAGCGAAATTCAGCCCGCAGGCCGCTATGTTAACCAAAACCTCTCCCGATTGTGGCGTCGGTCTGTCAATCTGTGCCAACTTGGGTGTGCCGGAATGGTCGGTGATCTGAACTGCGCGCATAATGCCCCCCTGTTTGCGAATATATTATCGGGATTGGGGGTGTGGTGCGAGAGGAGATCGGCGGATCTTTGCTAATTTGATCACATTTGAGCGAACAACCGCAGGCATGTAGGATTCGCAAAATGCAAAACACGCTTAGATTGCATTCCAGAATGAGCATTTATCCCCAATAAATCCGATACTTGATCCCCTAGTCCTAGGAAAACATAGACGGTAACGATGCCGTGAGTTGTTCTCACTACCCAAAAAGACAGGTTGTGGTTGTGGTGCTGCCCGTGGTTTGTTGGGATTACGCAATCTTAGTAACGAGGAGCACGCTGATGAAACATCCCGTGGATGTACACGTCGGGAAGCGTATCCGCCATCGTCGTTGGATGGTTGGTATGACCCAACAACAGCTGGCTGAAAAAGTTGGTATCAAGTTTCAGCAAATTCAAAAATACGAAACCGGAATGAATCGGGTTTCGGCATCGCGCCTTTGGGACATTTCGTCCGCATTGTCGGTGCCAATCGGATTCTACTTTGAAGGTTTGGAACATTCGAATTCGGACCAAAACGAACAGAACCTGCCCAGTGATATCCTTGCAGACAAGGAAGCATTGGAATTGGTGCGGAGCTACTACTCTATTCCTGAGAACCAGCGCCGTCGTCTGTTCGAATTGGCACGCGTCCTTTCTGACGCGGCATGATCTTGACGCCACTTGTCTGGCCTCTTATCGCGAGAGCACCAAAGTCCTTCGCAAAAAGAGCCGGATATGAGCACGCTTGATAAATCGACTGAAGATGAGCTGAAACGTGTCGCAGAAGCCTTGGCGGATGCGGCGCGCCAGGCCATTTTGCCCTATTTCCGCACCGAAGACCTTGATGCGGACAATAAACTAAAAGCCGGGTTTGATCCGGTGACAGAAGGGGACCGCGCGGCCGAAAAAGCCATGCGGTCCTTTCTTGCCAAATCGCGCCCGGATGACGGGATATTTGGCGAAGAATTTGGCCAGTCCGAAGGCACCTCTGGGCTGACTTGGGTGCTTGATCCCATTGATGGCACGCGGGCGTTTATCTCTGGGGCGCCGACATGGGGCGTGTTGATTGCGGTGGGCGGACCGGATGGCCCGACGCTGGGCATCATTGACCAACCCTATATTAAAGAACGCTTTTTCGGCGGGTTTGGCGAGGCTTGGGTTGATGGCCCAATGGGACGCCGCGTTCTAAAAACCCATGCGCCGCGGCCCCTGTCAGAGGCCACAATCATGACCACCTTCCCAGAAGTGGGCAGCGAAGCCGAAGGCCGCGCCTTTCACGCATTGGCACAGAAAACACGCCTGACGCGCTATGGCATGGATTGTTACGGCTACGCTCTGGTGGCCTCAGGACAGGTCGATTTGGTGGTCGAGGCGGGGTTGAACGCCTATGACATCCAGGGGCCCATGGCCGTGATCGAGGCCGCGGGCGGCATC
>DDMF01000111.1:7029-10056 GCA_002340515.1 Rhodobacteraceae bacterium UBA2553
TGGCCAACGCCGAGATCCACCAAGCCGCACTTGAGGTCCTGTCCAAGGCCTGACGCCCCCTTGCGATCTGCGCCAAAGATATGGCAAACTCTCATTGCGCGAGTCCTTTGCCCTTTCTGTCGCGTCTTTTCGTTGTCTCCGAAATGGGCGGTAGGAGGCAACGCATGTTAAAAACCAATCTCGATCCCTCAATTCTCATTCGTAATGCGCAGGTGGCGCTGACGATGAACGACGCCGAAGAAGAGCTGCAAGGCGTTGATATTCGGCTGGAAAATGGCGTGATTGCTGAGATTGGATCTGGGCTGGAAACAGGCCGATCCGAACTGGTGCTTGCAGATCAGGCGGTTGTGACCCCCGGCCTCGTGAACACCCATCATCATCTTTACCAAACCCTCACCCGCGCGGTGCCCGGCGGGCAGGATGCGCTTTTGTTTGGCTGGTTAAAAACGCTCTATCCAATTTGGTCGCGGTTTGGTCCTGAAGAAATGCGTGTCTCGGCGATGGTAGGCCTGTCCGAACTAGCATTGTCGGGCTGCACGCTCAGCTCTGACCACCTGTACCTCTATCCCAACGGCGCGCGGCTTGAGGATACTATTGACGGCGCGAAAGAGGTTGGGCTTCGTTTCCATCCCACACGCGGGGCGATGTCAATTGGTGAAAGCGGCGGTGGGTTGCCGCCAGATGAACTGGTACAAAACGAACCTGCCATTTTAGAAGACTGCATCCGGGTGATTGATGCCTTTCATGACCCGTCCGAAGGGTCGATGTGCCGGGTTGGCGTCGCACCCTGTTCGCCCTTTTCGGTGACCCGCGACTTGATGCGGGATGCTGCCCTTTTGGCGCGTGATAAGGGCGTGATGCTGCACACGCATCTGGCGGAAAACGACGAAGATATTGCCTATTCCCAAGCACAATTTGGCTGTCGTCCCGGTGACTACGCCGAAGAGCTTGGCTGGGTTGGCGATGACGTCTGGCACGCCCATTGCGTAAAACTGGACAGCCGTGAAATCAATTTATTTTCAAACACATCGACGGGAGTGGCCCATTGCCCCTGTTCAAACTGTCGCCTTGGATCTGGCATTGCACCTGTGCGCCAAATGCGCGATGCGGGGGTGAAAATTGGGCTTGGTGTGGACGGGTCCGCCTCTAACGATCAGGGCAACCTGATGGATGAGGCGCGCCAGGCGATGTTGTTGCAACGTGTGGCTTATGGGGCGGATAAAATGTCAACCCGTGAGGCGCTGAAGATCGCCACGCGCGGCGGGGCCGAAGTGTTGGGCCGGTCTGATGTGGGTCAGTTGGCTGTTGGCAAGCGCGCAGATATCGCAATCTGGGACATTTCGACCATTGAGAGTGCGGGATCCTGGGATCCGGCCGCGCTGGTTCTGGCCGGGCCGCGCCGGGTGAGGGATCTGTTTGTCGAAGGGCGTCAGATTGTGCGTGACGGACAGATGACGACAGTGGATATGGGCGCGCTTGTGGCGCATCAAAACCGGCTGGCGCTGGGATTGATGGCCTAAGGCGACGTCCATGATGTGATTAAAACAGCTTTTTGCCGCCCGCCCAGGCCGACGTAATCGCGCGGTCGTCACCCATCATGATGGTGGGAAACAGTGCCTGCCACAGGTCTTCGGCACGTGCGGATCGTTGGGCAATCGCAGGAGTGGATGACAGGTCAATCACCGCGATGTCCGCATCATAACCGGGTGCCAAGGTGCCGATTGTGTCGCCCAGATGCAGTGCATTTGCCGATCCCGCGGTGGCCAGCCACCAAAGTTGCGCGGGGTGCAACGCGGTGCCGGACAGTTGACCAACTTCGTAAGCGGCGGCCATGGTGCGCAGCATCGAAAAGCTCGACCCACCGCCGGTGTCGGTGGCCAGACCAATGCGGTGGCCAACCTCCATCAACCCGGCCATATCAAACAGGCCAGAGCCGATGAACATATTTGAGGTGGGGCAATGGATCAGGCTTGCGTCCATCTCTCTGATCTTATCGCGTTCCCGTTCGGTCAGATGGATCGCATGGCCAAACAGCGCGCCTTTTCCGGCCAGGCCAAAGCGTTCATATACATCCAGATAATCGCGGCTTTCGGGAAACAAATCCTGCACCCAAGCGATCTCTTCATGCTGTTCAGAGATGTGGGTTTGCATCAAGACTTCGGGATGTTCGCCCCACAGCGCGCCAAGGGCCTCAAGCTGTTCGGGGGTCGATGTCGGGGCAAAGCGTGGTGTGATCACATAAGACATGCGGTCCACGCCGTGCCATTTTTCCAACAGGCGTTTGCTGTCGTCATAGGCGGTTACGGCGGTATCGACCAAGCTGTCCGGCGCGTTGCGATCCATGCAGGTTTTGCCGCCCAAAACACGCAGACCCCGCGCTTGGGCGGCGTTAAAATAGGCGTCTACGCTTGCGGGGTGAATGGTGCAATAGCTGACCGTGGTGGTGGTGCCTGCCGCCGTCACAAGGTCAAAATAGCTGTTTGCGATCTGATCCGCATAGGCAGGGTCAGCAAAGCGGCTTTCCTCTGGGAATGTGTAAGAATTCAGCCAGTCAATCAGCCGTTTGCCCCAGGATGCGATCATCGCGGTTTGCGGATAATGCACATGGGCGTCGATAAAGCCTGGCGAAATCAACGCCTTGCCATAGTCCGTCACCTGCGCCCCTGGATAAGCGGCGCGAAGGTCTTGGGCCGCGCCAACGGCGATGATCTTACCACCGTCAATCGCCACGGCCCCCTCTGTGTGATGGGTGGCGGAGTGCGCCGGGGCGGATTTGAACGGATCCGAGGTAAAGGACAGGGTCTGACCCAACAGGATGTGCATGGCGCTCTCATTGTTAACAATTTCCAAGGGGTAGCCTACGCCCGGAAAATTAACGCTGCAATCACTTTGTCCGGTTCACTTGGCGGCAGGCTTGTCCTATGGTCGCGACGAACCAACAGGAGTGCCGCGCCATGCTGGATGAACACGAACAGGATGATGCGCTGCCCGAAGACGGCGATTACGAGCTGGATCGCGGCCTGTTCC
>DDMF01000111.1:10084-11073 GCA_002340515.1 Rhodobacteraceae bacterium UBA2553
GCCTGTTCCGCCCGGTAAAAGCCGCGCTTGAGGCCGAAGATGCAGCGGCCCTGTCGGCGATCCTTGACCCGCTACACCCCGCTGACATCGCCGACCTTATCGAACAATTGGCCACCGAAGACCGGTATTTGTTTGTGCAGCTATATGGCCGGTCGCTGGATGGCGATATCCTGTCCGAACTGGCCGAGGGTTTGCGCGAAGATGTGGTGGACGCGATGTCGCCAGAGTTTCTGGCCGAGGCGGTGCGCGATCTGGAAACAGATGACGTTGTTGACCTGATCGAAGACCTTGATCAGCCGCAAACTGAGGCCGTGCTTGGCGCGCTGGATGAAGACGACCGGGTGGTGGTCCAGCAATCGCTGTCTTACCCCGAAGGATCCGCCGGCCGTTTGATGCAACGCGAACTGGTGGTCGCGCCCGAACATTGGAATGTTGGGCAAACCATTGATTTCCTGCGCAATCAGGACGATTTGCCCGAACAATTTTACCACGTCATTCTGGTTGATCCACGCATGAAACCAACCGGCTATGTGACGCTTGGTCGGTTGATGGGCAGCCCGCGCAAAGTTCTGATGACCGAGCTGGTCGAAGACAGTTTTCGCATCATTCCGGTGCGGCAGGACGAGGGCGAGGTCGCCTATGCGTTCAACCAATACCATCTGATTTCTGCCCCCGTCGTTGATGAAGGCGGGCGCCTGGTGGGCGTGATCACCATTGATGATGCGATGGTCATTCTGGACGAGGAACACGAAGAAGACATCCTGCGTCTGGCGGGGGTCGGCGAAAGCAACCTGTCGGACCGGGTCATTGACACCACCAAGCGCCGCTTTCCGTGGCTTGCGGTCAACCTTGTCACCTCGATCCTCGCGTCTTTGGTGATTGCGCAATTTGATGCGGTGATCACCCAGTTTGTGGCCCTTGCGGTGTTGATGCCCATTGTCGCCTCGATGGGTGGCAATGCGGGCACGCAAAGCCTGACCGTGGCGGTG
>DDMF01000111.1:11139-11849 GCA_002340515.1 Rhodobacteraceae bacterium UBA2553
GCGAGGCCGCAGTGGGCCTGATCAACGGGGTGATTTTCGCCCTGACCATGGGGGTGATTGGCGTCATCTGGTTTGGCACGCCGATCCTTGGCGTCGTCATTGGGGTGGCGATGGTCGTGAATCTTGTGGTCGCGGGCTTGGCGGGGATTATAATTCCTGTGACGCTGGAACGAATGGACATTGACCCGGCGCTGGCGTCTGGCGCATTTGTGACCACGGTCACGGATGTGGTTGGCTTTTTTGCATTCCTTGGATTGGCGGCGGTGATGCTCTTATGACAGATCAGACATTTCAAAAAGCACAGGCGCGCAAAGCCGCGTTTGCCCGTCGCAAAGAAGCCCATTCTGAGGTGCGTTCTGCCCTTGGGCTGGCGCATTTGCTGGGTGTTCTCACGGATCATAAGTCAACACCGCTGGCGGGCTATATGCCGATCCGAACCGAAATCACGCCGCTGCCCGCAATGGCCGCAATGGCCGCATGGTCGACGATTGGCGTGCCTTATATCGAGGCGGCGGGCCAGCCATTGAAATTTGCCAAATGGCGCCCGGACAGCCATATGGTGGATGGCCCGTTTGGAGCGCAAGTCCCTGCGGAATTAGAGTTTTTTGAGCCAGAGGTGCTGATTGTTCCTTTGGTCAGCTTTGATCGAAACGGCGGGCGATTGGGCTATGGCGGTGGGTTTTATGACCGCACCCTCGAAGGGGTGCGCG
>DDMF01000035.1:0-4742 GCA_002340515.1 Rhodobacteraceae bacterium UBA2553
TTGCTTGCCGCTGGCTGCTTCACGGCGCATCCGCGACCCGGTTGAGCGGGGCAACATGCCGTATTCAGCGGTGACCCAACCCTTGCCCGAATTGCGCAAAAACGGCGGCACGCGCTCTTCTAGGGATGCGGTGCAGAGTACGTGGGTGTCGCCCACTTTGATCATGCAGGACCCTTCTGCGTGCTTTGTGACACCAGTTTCGATTGAAATCGGGCGCATTTCATCTAAATTTCGACCTGACGGGCGCATGGCATACCTCTTTGTTTGAGCTTAAAGGCGTGATACCCATGGCGTTGGCATAAAAGCAAGGCGTTTGCGCATGGAAGATGGCTCGGAATTGATGAAAGACATGAACTCGCGGTCGCGAGAGGTGTTTCGCTGTCTGGTCGAGAGTTATCTTGAGACGGGCGACCCGGTTGGATCACGCAATCTGGCGCGCAATCTGACCGAAAAAGTGTCCGCCGCAACGATCCGCAATGTGATGCAGGATCTGGAGTATATGGGGCTTTTGAACAGCCCGCATGTGTCCGCCGGGCGGGTGCCCACCGATCTGGGGCTGCGCATGTTTGTGGATGGGCTCTTGGAGGTGTCGAACCTTGATCACACTGACCGTGAGAAGATTGATGCAAGCATTGGTGGTGGCGATGTGGGCGGCATGATGGACCGTGTGGGTCAGGCGCTGTCAGGCATCACGGCGGGGGCGTCGCTGGTGCTGACCCCCAAACAAGAAGCGCCGATCAAACATATCGAATTTGTGTCCCTTGGCGCTGATCGCGCGCTTGTGGTGCTTGTGTTTGCGGACGGACAGGTAGAAAACCGCGTGTTCACCCCGCCAACAGGTCAAACCCCATCCTCGATGCGCGAGGCGGCGAATTTTCTGAACGCCATCGCCGAAGGGCGCACCATTTCCGAGCTGCAAAAGGTGATGGGTGAAGAGATCAACCGCCACCGTCAGGAATTGGACCGCTTGGCGCGTGAATTGGTTGAAAGCGGCGGGGCGCTTTGGGACAGCGAAGGCGACCCACACGAGCGTTTGATTGTCCGCGGCAGGTCGAATCTGTTGGCGGGTGGCACCGATGCGCGGGAACTGGATCGGATCAGAACCCTGTTTGATGACCTTGAACGCAAGCGTGATATTGCCGATTTCCTTGAATTGGCTGACCAAGGCGACGGTGTGCGCATTTTTATTGGCTCTGAGAACAAACTTTTTTCACTTTCGGGTAGCTCTTTGGTGGTTTCCCCATATATGAACTCTGATCGTAAGATCATTGGTGCTGTGGGGGTGATTGGCCCGACACGACTTAATTATGGACGGATCGTGCCGATTGTGGACTACACAGCGCAGCTGGTTGGAAAGATGATCTCGGATCGAGGATAGAATATGACGGACGAGAAGAAGACACCCGCAGATGATGTGGAAGCGGCGATCATGGGTTTGATGGCCGAGCAAGGCGGAGAAGATTTGATGTCGCTGGACGAGTTGGCAGACGAAGACGTGACACATGTCGATGGCGAAGAAATCTTGGCGCTGCAGGCAGAGCGTGATGAGCTGAAAGATCGGTTCATGCGGGCATTGGCGGATGCTGAAAATGCGCGCAAACGGTCAGATCGTGACCGTCGCGAGGCGGAAAATTACGGTGGTTCAAAGCTGGCGCGCGATATGTTGCCCGTTTTTGACAATATGAAACGCGCGGTTGAGGCGGCGTCAAAGATCGACAACGAAGCCTCAAAACCCCTGATCGAAGGGGTTGAACTGACCATGCGGTCGCTGTTGGGCATCTTTGAAAAGCACGGTGTGCGCCTTGTGTCGCCAGAAGTGGGTGACCGGTTTGATCCGGAAGAACACGAAGCGATGTTTGAGGCCCCGGTGCCGAACACCAAGGCCGGCGATATCATTCAGGTGATGGCCGAGGGCTTTATGATCCATGATCGCCTGTTGCGTCCTGCACAGGTGGGTGTGTCGTCCACACCGGGCTAAGCCCGCAAAATTTGCCTCAACAAAGGGCATCAAAAACGCTATAAAACTCCCGCATCGTCGGGAGTTTTTCTTTTGCGCCTTTTCCTTTCCATAGTTCTTCTCATCCTGTCCTTTGCGCCTGCTCAGGCCCAGAATTACCCAAGTTATTCAGAGATCTACGTGAATGATTTTGCGGGTGTTCTGGACGATGATCAACGCAAACGGCTGCGCAGCACCTTGCAAGAGCTTAAGGAAAAGCGCGGGATTGAATTTACGGTGGTCACCCTGAACACGCTACAAGATCATAACTATTCCGGCGCAATTGAACCCTTTGCCACCGGGCTTTTCAACAGTTGGGGCGTCGGGGATGCCAGCAAAAACGATGGCGTCATGTTGCTTGCGGTGATCCAGGATCGGGTGATGCGGATTGAGGTGGGGTCGGGATACGGCACATCTATGAATGGCCCAATGCAGCGCGTGATTGACGGGACAATCCTGCCGCAATTTCGCGATGGCAATTACCCTGAGGGGCTATTTTCCGGCGTGGAAGAGGCGATCTATCAGATCACGGGGGCTTACCCCGGCGATTACGATGCTCCGCAATATGAACAGATCGCCAAACGCGGTTGGCGTTGGGCAGAGGGGCTGATCTCTGGTCTGGGCGCTTTTGCTTGGGCAGTGTTGGCCCCAATCGGATTTGGCCTTTGGCGCGTGTGGAAATTCATCTCACGCCGTCGCCCGCGCAAATGCCCCAATGATGGAACTTGGATGATCTGGTTGGGCGAAAAAGATGATGATGCGCACCTGATCAAAGGGCAGATCCGAGAAGAAGGGCTAAAAAGCGCTGACTATGATGTATGGCTTTGCCCAGCGTGCGACCACTCCCACGTCATTCGGCATGGGGCTTGGTTCAGTTCCTACAGCAAATGTCCCCGATGTACGTTTCATACGCTGCAGACTGAGACAACCGTTCTGACATCGCCGACCACAAGTAGCACAGGCAAAGCAAAAGATGACTACCATTGCCTGAATTGCGATGAGAGTTGGAGCGCAACACGGACGCTCGCCAAGATATCGAAAAGCTCCTCTTCCTCCTCCTCATCTGGTGGATTTGGTGGCGGCAGCTCAAGCGGCGGTGGTGCGTCAGGCAGCTGGTAACGTGGTCCAACTTATTGCGGCAGCAAATCTTTCAACTGATAGACCAGGTTCAATGCCTCACGCGGGCTAAGACTGTCGGGATGGATGTCTTTTAGGCTCTGTTCCACTGCAGAAGGCTCATTTTTCTGTGGCGCCGGGACGGGGGGCATTGCGGCAAACAGCGGCAGATCATCAATCATCGCCTTGGCACCATTGCCCTCGCGCTCGCCTTTTTCCAAAGCGGCCAAAACCACATTTGCACGTGCGATTACCGTGTCGGGCAGACCGGCAAGTTTGGCAACCTGAACCCCATAAGACCGATCCGCAGCCCCCTTGCGCACCTCATGCAGGAAAATCACCTCGCCTTCCCATTCCTTGACGGCGATGGTGGCGTTTTCCACTCCATCCAGCTTGTCCGCCAGTTGGGTCATTTCATGATAATGGGTGGCAAACAGGGCGCGGCTTTGGTTGGTGTCGTGAAGATGCTCCAGCGTGGCCCAGGCGATTGATAGCCCGTCATAGGTCGCCGTGCCGCGGCCAATTTCATCCAAAATCACCAAGGCGCGATCATCCGCCTGGTTCAAAATTGCCGCCGTTTCAACCATCTCAACCATGAATGTCGACCGCCCACGCGCCAGATCATCTGATGCGCCCACGCGGCTGAACAGCTGTGACACGATACCAATTTCCGCAGATTTCGCAGGAACATAACTGCCGGTTTGTGCCAGAAGTGCAATCAACGCATTTTGCCGCAGAAAGGTCGATTTACCCGCCATGTTCGGGCCAGTCAAAAGCCAGATATGCGCGCGCTCTGCCCCGTTTGAAAGGTCACAATCATTGGCAATAAACGGCTCACCTGCGCGGCGCAAAGCGGCCTCAACAACCGGATGACGCCCGCCCTGAATGTCAAATTTTCGACTGTCATCGACACGGGGCTGGCACCAGTTTTCAGACCGCGCAAGATCGGCGAGCCCGCAGGCCACGTCCACCTCAGATAGGGCGCGCGCGGTGTCGGCGATCTGCGCTGCACAGTCCAAAATCGCACGAGATAGGGTGGAATAGAGACGTTTTTCGATCTCCAGCGCCCGTCCGCCCGCATTGTGGATCTTGGTCTCCATCTCGCTTAACGGCACCGTTGTAAAGCGCACCGCATTCGCGGTTGTTTGACGATGGATAAACGTCTCTGACAAGGGCGGGCCTAGCATTTTCTCCGCGTGGGTCGCGGTGGTTTCAATGAAATAGCCCAGCACATTGTTGTGCTTGATTTTCAGCGTGCTGATGCCGGCAAGACTGGCATATTCCGCCTGCATTCCCGCGATCACCCCACGCCCTTCGTCGCGAAGTTGACGGGCGTCATCTAGATCTGTGTCAAAACCGGGCGCGATAAACCCGCCATCGCGCGCCAACAGGGGAGGCTCCGCAATCAAAGCATCCTCAAGCAGTGACAACAGCGTGTCATGACCCAGCAAATGACCGCTGGCGCGCATCAGTTTTTCTGGCAAGGCCTCGGCATTGCAAAGCTGCGCCGAAAGTTCAATTGCGGCGCCCAGACCTGCACGAATGGCCGCCAGATCACGGGGGCCGCCGCGTTCCACCCCAAGCCGAGACAGCGCGCGATCTATGTCTGGAGTTTTGCGCAGAGCGGCGC
>DDMF01000035.1:4814-4958 GCA_002340515.1 Rhodobacteraceae bacterium UBA2553
AGTTTTGCGCAGAGCGGCGCGCAAATCATCGGCCATACGGCTCTGATCCACCAGAAAAGACACGCATTCAAGGCGGGCGTGAATTTCCGATAGGGTGCGGGATGGCGAAGAAATGCGCCGTTCCAGCAAGCGGCCGCCGCCTGG
>DDMF01000139.1:0-5595 GCA_002340515.1 Rhodobacteraceae bacterium UBA2553
CAAACTTTTCCTTAGCCATGAGAGGCCTCCTTTAATGTCAGGTGCCGGGCAAGGTCGCCCTGCCCGGCGTTTTTCGTTAGGCAAATTTTGCCTGAATTTCGTCCGAGATGTTCTGCGGTACGGTGTCGTAATGCGAGAACTGCATCGAGAACTGCGCACGGCCCGAAGACATGGAACGCAGCGTGTTGATGTAGCCGAACATGTTTGCCAGCGGCACGTTTGCGTCAATCGAGATCGCGTTGCCGCGATTTTCCTGACCCGAAACTTGACCGCGACGCGATGTCAGATCGCCGATAATGCTACCGGTGTAATCTTCTGGCGTGATCACTTCCACTTTCATGATGGGTTCGAGCAGTTTTGCACCGGCCAAACGCATCCCTTCGCGCATACACATACGAGCAGCGATTTCAAAGGCGAGAACCGAGGAGTCAACGTCGTGGTATTTGCCTTCGAGAAGGGCAACCTTGAAGTCGATCACAGGGAAGCCAGCCAAGGGGCCGCTGTCCATAACCGAGTTGATGCCTTTTTCAACGCCGGGGATATATTCCTTCGGCACCGAACCACCAACAACGCGGCTTTCGAACGAGTAACCTTCGCCTGGTTCGGTTGGTGAAATGGTCATTTTGACCTCACCGTACTGACCGGAACCACCCGATTGTTTCTTGTGCGTATAGGTGTGGGTAACTTCTTTCGAAATCGTCTCACGATAAGCCACCTGAGGCGCACCAATATTGGCTTCAACTTTAAACTCGCGACGCATACGGTCGACGAGAATATCAAGGTGAAGTTCGCCCATGCCTTTCATGATGGTCTGACCGGATTCGATGTCAGTTTCCACCCGGAAGGAGGGATCTTCTGCGGACAGACGCTGCAGAGCGATACCCATTTTTTCCTGGTCGCCTTTTGTTTTCGGCTCAACGGCGATCTCGATCACAGGCTCGGGGAACGTCATTGTTTCGAGAACAACAGGATCATTGATAGCACAAAGTGTATCACCCGTTGTGGTGTCTTTAAGGCCGCCCAGAGCGATAATATCACCGGAGAATGCTTCGGAGATTTCATCACGGTCGTTGGAGTGCATGATCATCATGCGGCCAACGCGCTCTTTTTTGCCTTTGGTCGAGTTCAGGAAGCTGTCGCCTTTTTCGATTTTACCGGAGTAAATACGGGTAAAGGTCAGTGAGCCCACAAAGGGGTCATTCCAGATCTTAAATGCCAACGCCGAGAACGGCATGTCATCATCAGCACGACGCGCGATGTCACGTGTTTCTGTCTCATCGCCAGGCTTAAAGCCCATGTAGTCAACAACGTCGAGCGGGCTCGGCAGATAGTCGATCACAGCGTTGAGCAAAGGCTGAACACCTTTGTTTTTGAACGCAGAACCACCAAGAACAGGCACAAACGCGATTTCCAAGGTTCCTTTACGCAGCAATTTGCGCAGGGTTGGAACATCGGGCTCTTCGCCTTCGAGGTAAGCTTCCATCGCGTCGTCGTCCATTTCGACAGCCGCTTCGATCATCTTACCACGCCACTCATCGGCCATGTCTTTGAGGTCAGCACGGATAGGTGCTTTGACCCAGGTTGCGCCAACATCATCGCCTTGCCACAACCATTCTTCCATGGTCACGAGGTCAACAAGACCTTCGAGATCATTTTCCGAACCAATTGGGATACCAACAGGAACAGCGGTCGCGCCGGTCCGGTCTTCGATCATTTCAACACAGTTGAAAAAGTCCGCGCCGATTTTGTCCATCTTGTTGATGAAAACAATGCGTGGAACTTTATAGCGGTCAGCCTGACGCCAAACAGTTTCTGTTTGCGGCTCAACGCCTGCGTTGCCGTCAAGAACACATACGGCACCATCGAGAACCGCCAATGAACGTTCAACTTCAATGGTGAAGTCAACGTGCCCGGGGGTGTCGATGATGTTCATACGGTGCTTTTCAGAATCCGCAGTTACGCCATCTTCGGTGCGTTCCCAGAATGTGGTGGTCGCAGCCGAAGTAATGGTAATACCGCGCTCTTGCTCTTGTTCCATGTGGTCCATGGTCGCCGCGCCATCGTGCACTTCGCCGATGTTGTGGGACTTACCAGTATAGAACAGGATGCGTTCGGAACAGGTGGTTTTACCTGCATCGATATGCGCGATGATACCGAAGTTACGGTATCGGTCCAGAGGGTACTCGCGTGCCATGGTTTTCTTCCTTCCTTGGCGTTACCAGCGATAATGGCTGAATGCTTTGTTCGCATCGGCCATTTTATGGGTGTCTTCGCGTTTCTTAACCGCGGTTCCGCGTGCGTTAACAGCGTCAAGAAGTTCACCGGCAAGGCGCTCTTCCATCGTGTTTTCGTTGCGCTTGCGGCTGGCTGTGATCAACCAACGGATGGCCAGGGCTTCGCGGCGCTCAGGGCGCACTTCGACAGGAACCTGATACGTGGCACCACCAACCCGACGCGAGCGAACTTCGACCGAGGGTTTGATGTTATCAAGTGCTTCGTGGAACACTTCGATTGGGGCACGTTTGATTTTGTCCTCAACACGATCCAGCGCGTTGTAAACGATTTTTTCTGCAACCGATTTTTTACCATCGATCATCAGGTTGTTCATGAATTTTGTAAGAACTACATCGCCAAATTTGGCGTCGGGCAGAACTTGGCGCTTTTCAGCGGCGTGACGACGAGACATATCTGGCTCTCCTTACTTCGGACGCTTCGCGCCGTATTTCGAACGACGTTGTTTACGGTCTTTAACACCTTGGGTATCCAACACACCGCGCAGGATGTGGTAACGGACACCCGGAAGGTCTTTTACACGACCGCCACGGATCAGAACCACGGAGTGTTCCTGAAGGTTGTGGCTTTCACCCGGGATGTAGGAAATAACCTCGAAACCGTTGGTCAGGCGAACCTTCGCAACTTTACGCATAGCCGAGTTCGGCTTTTTCGGGGTTGTTGTATAAACGCGCGTACAAACGCCACGTTTTTGGGGGCAGCTTTCCAAGTGTTGCGACTTGGAACGCTTGACTTTTGGCTGGCGCGGTTTGCGGATCAGCTGTTGGATCGTTGGCATAGGGCTCTTTTCCCGTTTCTCAACTCATGTCTGCACAGGCGAACCCATGCGGTGAAATTCTACCCGCTTTGTGCAACATTGCTGCGACGCAAAGCGAAAATCCGCGACCGTTCCCGTACCGAGGCGAACGACGCGGTTGGTTCACAGAGGGCCGGTTCTTCTAAGTAGATCCGGTCTTGATCCCACAATACGTGATGAGCGCAGGGGATTGCCCCTTTGCTGGATGTACGCGCGTATAGAGGGAGTCGGTTTGGCTGTCAACAGCACCACCGGAAAGGACCACAGCCATCGACCTGCCGAAGCCAAGCCAAAGCCAGGTCAAACCCGGGTCAAAGCAGGGCCAAATGCTGGCATTAGACCATTGCGCCGCCTTTCGCGTCTAAATAGTCTGTGGTCAAGTCAGATCATTCAACAGGGATATGATGCAAGGCACGCTGGCATTTACCACAATACGCAACGAAGGGCCATTCTTGCTTGAATGGATTGCCTGGCAAAAGTCGATTGGCTTTGAAAACGTGCTGATCCTGTTCAACGATTGCACCGATCACTCGCCATCGCTGTTAAGACAGCTCAAGCGGCTGGGGGAAATCTCGGCCAAACGCCACAAACCACCAAAAGGCGAAGCGCCCCAACCCTGGGCCTATGAGGTGGCGCGCAACCTGCCCCAGACCCGCAAGGCTGAGTGGTTGTTTTGCTGCGATGTGGACGAGTTTCTCGTTATTCACCGCGGCGATGGCACGTTGAAAGACTTGCTCACCGCCGTGCCACAGGATCACGCCGGCATGGTAGTGAACTGGCGGATCTTTGGCACATCTGGGCACAAACGCTGGCATGATGGTTTGATACACCGACACTTCACGTTAGGGGCCGATGAAACCACCCCGCAAAGCCGGTTTGTGAAAACCATCCTGCACAAACCGCACCGTTTTGGTCGATGGCGTGCGCATACGCCGCGTTATTGGCAGGGCGGGGACACGTGGGGACAGGGTGATAACCGACTTGTGCAAACGGATGGTTCCGACTGGACCGCCTTTCACCCGGACAACAATGTCATCAATCAGGTGACCCAGGATCAGGTGCGTTTTTCAGAGGCCAGCCTGCATCATTATATACTGCAAACCACGGAGCAGTTTGAGCATAAACGCGGCACGCTTAGTGCTTCGCGCCGGACCAACCGCTATGACGACACGTTCTTCACCCGCTTCAATCACAACCACACAAGCTGCACCGATGTGGTCAAATATCAGGCCCGGTTTGATGCGGAATTTGCCCGACTTTGCGCCTTGCCAGACGTGATGCGATTGCACCACCTGTGCTGCGCAGATTTTGTGCGCGCCATGGCCGACAAACGCGGCGATGGGTTTTGGGAAGACCCACGTTATATCCACCACATGCAGATGGCCGATGCTATCCCCGCCGCGTCAAAACCCGCTCGCGGTAAAGGGTGAACAGCCCCATCGCGACAACAATCGCCGCCCCAAGCAGGGTCAGCACATCCGGCCAATCGCCAAAGAACAGATAGCCCACGACCAGCGCCGTGATCATTCCGGTATAGCGAAACGGGGCGACAAAGCCGATCTCTCCCACCCGCATCACCATGACGGAAAAGAGATAGCCGCCAAAGATGAACACCGCCGCCAGCATCAAAAGACCAACCGCGCGCGCATCCACCGGGGCCCAAACCTCGCCCCATGACATCCCCCCAAAAGCCAGCGTGGTCACCACTGCATTCAGAAACGCCACAGTCATCGACGGGGTGCTGCGCGCCATGCGTCGCACGATAATGTCGCGAAAGGTGACAAAGCCCACCGTCCCCAAAGCATACATAGACCAGACCGAGAACCCCGCTCCGCCCGGCTGAATGATCAGCAAAACGCCAATGAACCCCACGCCGATTGCCAGCAATCTGCGCCAGCCCAGCGGTTCGGATAAAAAGAGCCNNCGCCGCCAAAGCCACTGTCAGCGGAAGCGCCTGAAGGATCGCGGTGACATTGGCGATCGGGATGTTGAAAAGCGCCATCAGAAACGTGTAAGTCGAGCCGATTTCGGCCAAAGCGCGCAGACCGATCAGCTTCCATTCCCGTTTGGGCAATTGAAACGACAACGCCCCCAGAGACCGCCCCAACAGGTAAATCAAAACCGAGGCGATCACCCCGCGCAAAAACACCGCCTGCCCCAAAGGAAGATCCCCCGCGAGCGCTTTCATGCAGGCGTCATTCAGGGTGAACCCCGCCATCGACAGCGTCATCAACACCGCGCCTTTCATGTTGTCCGTCAATGCCATGTGGGCTCCTCCTCACTCTGGCTAACACCCAGCCCGCCCCCACACCATCCCGTTCACGACAAGGGGGCGGCGTAAATGGGGAAAGATGGTGCATCAACTCGGTGCTGGAAAACAAAAAGCCCCGCCGGGTTGGGCGGGGCTTTTCAATATTGTGTTCGGGGAAAGCGCCTTATGGCTGCTCGTCACCGCTCATCTCTGGGGTGTCAACCAGACCCAGATCATCCGCTTTGTCATCGCCAAA
>DDMF01000139.1:5774-6063 GCA_002340515.1 Rhodobacteraceae bacterium UBA2553
TCACGTTCTCTTTCAGACCAACCAGTTTGTCACGTTTGCCCTGAACCGAAGCTTCGGTCAGAACGCGTGTGGTTTCCTGGAACGACGCGGCCGAGATGAACGAACGTGTCTGCAACGATGCTTTGGTGATCCCCAAGAGGATCGGCGCACCGGAGGCCAGACGACGCCCTTCGTTCGACGCTTTCAAGTTGGCGGCATCAAACTCGGCTTTGTCCACGTGCTCGCCTTTGAGCAATGTGGTCTCACCGGAGTCCGAAATCTCCCACTTTTGCAGCATCTGGCGAACGAT
>DDMF01000137.1 GCA_002340515.1 Rhodobacteraceae bacterium UBA2553
CTATGCCTTTGCGCGTTGGGGCCGTCCGATTGTGCCGATTGTGTTTGGCGTGAATGACGCGACGCTTGAGGTGGTGAAGGGTGCGGTTGAGGCGGTTGTCACGCTGGCGGGTCACAAGATGGCCGAGACGGACCCAGAGCTGGGTGCAAACCTGATGTTCTTCTTTTTCCGCGAGTGGGATGAGTTGCTTGACGTTCCCAAATTGGGCGAAATGATCCCGGATCTGGAGCCGCTGGTGGCGCGGTTGAAAGCAGCCAGTGCCAGCCAATACCGCGCGTTTCGTTTTGATGAGGCGGGCGGTATTCAGGCCTGTTTCAGCTTTATTTGCATGACCGATGAGATGTGCGCGTTGCCAGCTGACACGCTGGCGTTGACCCAAGCGGTGCAGGCGGTGCTGTTGTGGGGGCAGGGCGCGTTTTCGGTCAAAAGCCCGCTGGCGGTGATGCCGTCAGACGAGGGCGAGGGGACAGTGATTTTACGCCCTGATGTGGCTGGGTTGATTGCGGCCGCTTATGACCCGGTGTTGCCGGTGAATGCGAAAGATGCGAGCCATGCGTTGCGCGTATTTGCGCGGATGCAGGTGACGCCCGCCAGTGGCGATGACGCGGTCCACTAAATGCGCAGTTTCATCGCCCTTCCTTTACCGGACCATGTGGCCGGGCCGCTGTCCGATCTTGGCACGCGCTTGCGGGTTGGGCGCGCGGTGGATGAGGGCAACCTGCATCTCACCTTGGCGTTTCTGGATGATCAGCCGATGGATGCGCTTGAGGATGTGCATGGCGAGCTGGAGTTGATCCGCGCGCCCGAAGTGACGCTGAGTTTCTTGGGGCTTGAGCCATTGGGCGGCAAGACCCCATCGGTATTGGCGTTGCGCGTAGAGGGGGCCGAGGCGTTGCAGGTCCAAGTGATGCGTGCCGTGCGCCGTGCGGGCATCCAGCTGCCCCATCGAAAGTTTCGCGGGCATGTCACCCTGGCGCGTCTGAACCGACGACCGGGCCCCGCGGATCAGGCGGCCTTGGGCAAGGCGCTTTTGGGGTTTGGCTATGTGGATCTGCCGCCCGTAGCGGTGGACACGCTAGCGCTTTACCGGTCTGATCTGTTTCCCGATGGGCCGCGATATGAGGTCTTGGCGGACTATAGGTTTGCGTTAGAGGGCAACTAAGCTTTATCTGATCAATGTTGTGAAAGGTGCTCTGAATTGAACTTTATTGTCCTTATCCCGATCTTTTTGTTTTCATTTGCAGCATTTGTGATCGGTAAGCTTCAGGCCTATCTTTTGATCTGGCTTTTCCATGTCCCACTTCGTATGAAATTCCCTATGCTGTTTGGTGCTTTCTTTAAGTCTTCGCCTTGGTTCGCAGGAGTGCTGCTGCTTCCATTTATTGCCGAAGAGCGCACTCGCTACCCGTTGGTTTCATGGACGGGTATGATGATAGGGGCGATTATGTGCCTGATGATTTGGGGCATGAATCATTTTGCTCGACGATGGGGAGAGGCGATGCAGGTAGAGCACGTGTTGGGGCCCGTTGGCGAACAGCTAGCCGCTGTCTGGGCGGTCTGTGTGGGACTGATTGCGTTTTCTTTACTGACTTACGATCTGATCTTTGTGAAGATTTAAACCAGACATTGTGAAATCCAATAATGCCCTGCATTGTAACCAAAATCCGGAAATTTTGAGGCCCCCATGCACCAATTCCCCATCCGCGTTTATTACGAAGACACCGATATGGCGGGCATTGTCTATTACGCCAATTATCTGCGGTATATCGAACGGGCGCGGTCTGACTGGGTGCGTGAGATTGGCATTGATCAAAACGCAATGCGCGAAGATGGTCAGGTGTTTGCCGTGCGCCGGGTTGAGGCCGATTATCTGGCCTCTGCGCAGTTTGACGATGACCTGACTGTTACAACCTCTATCAAACACGTGACTGGCGCGCGCTTGGTGCTCGATCAGGTGGTGACCCGCGACAGCGAGGTTCTTTTTAAGGCTGAAGTCACGATTGTTTGCATTGGAGAGGGCGGTGCGCCTGCGCGGCTACCGGCAAATTTCCGCCGCTTGATGAACTAAAGCGGCGAAATCCGGGAAATGATGCGGTTTTTATAGCTTTCCCCGTGTCATTCGGGTAATTTGGCCTCAAAACAGCCCCCCAAAGAGGTGGCGGTACAGAGGCAGAGATATGGAAACTGAAACGCTCGCAGCGGCTGCGGAGATTGATTTCTCCTTTTTGGCCCTTTTCCTTCGCGCAACCCTCACAGTGAAGCTGGTGATGATCTTGTTGATTGTCGCATCCTTCTGGTCGTGGGCGATTATTGTCACCAAGCTGATTGCATATCGCAAGACGCGGGCCGTGGCGGCGGAGTTTGACCGCAAGTTCTGGTCCGGTAAGCCGCTGGATGAGCTGTTTGATCACATCGGACCCACGCCAGAGGAGGCGGCCGAAAAGGTGTTTGCGGCGGGCATGATCGAATGGCGACGCAGCCACCGGGCTGATGGTGGGCTGATTGCCAATGCAAGTTCGCGCATTGACCGGTCGATGGATGTGGCGATCGCCAAAGAGGGCGAGGCGCTGAACAAGGGTCTGTCGTTTCTGGCTACGGTCGCCTCAACCGCGCCTTTTGTGGGGCTGTTTGGGACCGTTGTGGGCATTATGAACGCGTTTATTGAGATTGCCGCGAGCCAGAACACCAATTTGGCTGTCGTGGCACCGGGCATTGCCGAGGCGCTGATGGCAACGGGCCTGGGCCTGTTGGCGGCGATCCCGGCGGCGGTATTTTATAACAAGCTTTCCGTGGACAGCGACAATATTTTGGCGGGCTATGAGGCCTTTGCGGACGAGTTTGCCACCATCCTCAGCCGACAGTTGGACAGCTGATATGGGGGCCGCTCAAACACAAGGCGGCGCTGATCGCCGCGCCCGCCGGGGCAGACGCCGGGGCAAGCACCGCAAGGTTATGGCCGAGATCAACATCACGCCCTTCGTGGACGTCATGTTGGTGTTGCTTATCATTTTCATGGTTGCCGCCCCGTTGATGGTGGTCGGTGTGCCGGTGGAATTGCCGAAAACCGCTGCCTCCGCTTTACCCGCGTCTGAAGAAGAGCCGCTGACCGTGACCATTGATGCGGATGGTGTGGTGATGTTGCAAACCACTGAAATTGCGCGGGATGAGCTGATTGGAAAATTGCGCGCCATTGCCGCTGAACGCTCGGATGACAAGGTTTATTTGCGTGCAGATGGCGCCGTGGCATGGGAGGCGATTGCCACCGTGATGGGCGCGCTGAATGCCGCCGGGTTCAACAATATTGGCATGGTCACCGATGGTGGCGGACCCGCGCTGGATGGGGGCTAAACCCTTATGCGCACGGGGTTCTACATTTCTGGCATCGGTCACGGGCTGTTGTTCCTGTGGCTCATTGTCGGCGGGCTCATCAGTTGGTCGCGTGATGATGTGCCCTTGCGCGTGTCAGAAGTGTCGATGATTTCAGAAGATGAATTTGCGGCCCTGACGGCCCCGAAACCGCAAGCGGATGCGCCGGACGAAGCGCCAGCGCCGGAACCCGTGCCAGCAGCGCCTGAGGCCACACCCGTTCCCCCGGCGCGACCTGAGCCTGAGCCA
>DDMF01000063.1 GCA_002340515.1 Rhodobacteraceae bacterium UBA2553
GTTCAGGCTTGACGGGGTTCACGGTGACCCCCGTCGCGATATCGGGTTCCGCAGTGGTTTCCATCGCCGCCACGCGTTCGAGAACAATGCGGTAAATGACGGTATAGCCGTTCTTGCAGTGCCGCCGCCCAGTCTCGATCAAAATGCCCTCCTGCAGGAAGTCGATGATCGTGCGCTTCACGGTACTCTCGCTAAGCTCTGTATGGCGCTGGATCGTGCCTTTGGAGCACCAGATGCCCGAGCCGTCATCGCTGGCCTTATCAGCCAGGAACATGATGATTTGCTTGCGCGCGGCGCTGCCAAAGCGACGTTCTGCGCATTCATTTGCGATACGCCAACTCATAGTCGCACCGCCAATTGGCTTGAGGTCAGACCGAAATTCGCATAGTAATGAGAGGAGAAAAACTCTTCTATGCCGTTGAGGTGGGTGGCCGCCCCCTCAGCGGTTTTTCTTTGCCATTTGACCTGCGAAAAACCGTTTACCTCGACCTCGTAACCTATTGAAAAGTGACCGTGAACGAAACAAGTCCGTTTACAATTTTTCCCTATTAAATCAGCGAAAATTTCCGGATTGCAAATCCGTGTACACCGGTTCGATTCCGGTACTCGCCTCCAATAAAATCAATGACTTGCGTCATCCCTTCTCTCCTTCACTGCCATTTTTGAAACAAGTGTTGAAACTTTCACGTTTCGGTCTTGCTTCGTTCCATTTGATTTCTTGCCTCTTGAGCGCGCTTCGCCAGCTCCCTTTGTCGGATTGGCCCACCGTACTTTTTTAGCATCTCAACGCCTGAGTGGCCGGTGACAGCCTTGACCATCTCGTCATCACATCCGGCCAGATAAAGCTCGATGGTCGCGTTTTTCCTGAGCCCGTGGGTTTTGTAATAGCTCGCCTTCTCGTGCTTCATCTTCTTTTTGATGGAGCGCATTTCCTCCGCAACGATCCGATAGCTTACTGGTCGCCCCTTGGCATCGGTCACAACAGTGCTGTTCGTTCGTGCGAGCCCGTTGAGATGAGCTTTCAGGCGGTCGGTAAGTGGGATCCACAGCGGCTTGTCGGTTTTGCCCTGCGTGAAATCGAATCCTTCATCTGAAAAGTGCTCCCACTTCATCTTCACGACATCGCCAATGCGTTGGCCTGTACCAACGCAAAGCTCGTAAACCAGCCGCGCCCTCTTTGAAGCCAGCGCTTCGAACTCGGCACGAACATCGTCTGGCCAAGGCTCCCAGACGTCGCTCTGCTGCTTGAAGAGCGGGATGCCCTTCGCCGGGTTGCCATGCTCTTTCTTGATAAAGCCAATCAATCGCGCGTGGTTCATCAAGACGACCATGACCTGAACGAGATAGTTGGCTTGCCTCCAATGATCCGCATTGGCGCGGTGCAGTTCGTAAATGTGATGGGTTTCGATCCTGGCCGGGTCTTTCTCGGCCCAGATCTCACGAATGTGGCTGATGTACCGCCGATAGTCGGATCTCGTCCGGGGCTTCAGCTTCTTGTAGGCGTCACTCTCGTAGTAGCTAAGAATCAGCGCTTCAAAATTGCGCCTCACCGGCGCAGGCGCTGGCTTTCCCTTCAGCAGTCGATTGTAGTGATCCCAGAATTCCGGCGTGCCCGCTTCTTCGTGCATCATGACTGAGATGCCACGCGAACGCCGAATAAACCGAAGGTACCCTCTATCATTGTAGACGTATTTTGGAAGGCTCTTGCGGGTCATTCGCCCATTCTCAGGTCACTGTTGAGGAAGTCGTCTGCTGCCTCGGCCGCCACCATGTTGGCGTCAACGATGACGCTGCCATCGGGTTTGATCTCGAACTTCGCGCGTTGCCAGCCTGCCTCCCGCGCCTCGCGGATAAAGGCCGAGGCCGCTTGTTTCGCTTTCGTCTGTACACTTGCCTTGGTCATCGTGTCGGTACCTCTCTCGCCTTGTTAACAACGCGCATTATCACCCTGATCCATAATGATATTTCCAATTGCTCCAGGTGTGGAGCGCCTGTCCTTTGCCGCGCGAATGGCGCGGATCACTTCAGAATTCTGGGAGTTGCCGTTGCGATCGGACTCCGCCTTGATCCACTCTTTGAGCTCTTGCGGAAGCCGAAGCTGCATTGGTTTACGACTGTTCATGAAACGCCTCCAGGTTGAAACCACAACCCGTTAGTGGCACTTAGCCACTATTGCGTCAATCGAATTTTATGGCACAGTGCCACCATGTCAGAACAAAGTGCTCAAAATCAGGACAAGTTCATTGTGCGATTGCCGGATGGCCTTCGTGACCGGATACGGCTTGCGGCCGAGAGCAATCACCGTAGCATGAACGCTGAGGTCGTTGCCCTCCTTGAAGAAAACTACCCCACACCAGTCCCGGAAAACATCAGCGACCCCGCAGCCCGAATGCTATTCTGGCTCGCCAAACGAATCCGACGGAGAAGCCCGAAACCGGGCTCACCCAGAGATAAGCAAGCCGCCCTATACGAGCGTATTGCGGGCGATATTTCAGAACGCATGAAGGATATCGGGGAATAGCGTTAGTAGGCCACCCACTCATATCCGTGGTTGCCTTCGTGGTCCTCCCATTCAACGCCGACCCCGCGCCGCCAATTTGATGACGAACAGCGCCGCGACGGCAGAACCCATTGCGGGGCAGCCGCTGGCGTGGTGCGTTGCCAGCCGAATTCGCCCTGCGTGCCGTAGGTCCCGAGGCGCATGTTGTAACTCTCAGAGCAATCATCGTCGCGGCCACGTTCGCGATGGCTATAATGCCGAACGTCCCAGACGCGGATCGAGCGCACGAAATCGAATTCCAAACCGCTAATGTCGATATCGGCACCACCTTCGACCACCTGCGCCAGAATGACGTGACCAAGAGTCTGGCCGATTTGGTTGCTGGCCTCCCAAGTTGTCGGGGCCGTGCTTTGCATAGGCGCGCGCTCCGCAACACCCATCGGACAACGCCAGATTTGCAGCGGTGGCTCAATCGGCCAAGGCGTGATCCGACGGATGAACACGGCACGGGCATGAGCGCATTCTGCTGACGCGGGCCACCCACCAGCCAGGCAAAGCAGAATAGCGCAATCGACTTGATAGGCTTTCGCCGCCTGAGGAGCAACACTGGAAAGCAGAGACATTGCGACCCCAAAGAACCAATTCCTGATAGATCTGCACCACATATCAATAACTGCCTTTTGATTACATTACTGTATTATTGAAAATGTAGCTCCAACATCGCCCTTCACACCATATACGAGAACATCATTTGTGATGCTCGCGCGCGTTTTGTGGAATATATTCCGTAGAGCAGTTCTTGTGATCTGGCCGAATACAGGCCATGAAATTACGGAAACAAGTAGGGTTAAATATCCGGAATCTAAGAAATTCCAGAGGGTTGAGCCAAGAACAATTTGCATTAGCTGCCGACCTGGATCGTAGCTACATCAGCGAGATCGAACTCGCGAAATTCTCAGCATCGATCGATGTTCTGGAGCGGATTGCCCATGCTCTCGACATCGCTCCCAAGGAACTGTTTAACGAGAGGGGCTAGTTTTGCCCGAACTTGAGAGTGTTCGCACGACGGCCGAAGCCATCGGTCGCATTACGTGTATCAAGACTGGCGAAAAAATCGGTCTGCTGTATCAGTGGGATAACGGCGAGACGCAAGCAGCGCTATACGATGGCGGCCATCCTAAAACACCACACCGCTCAGATCATCCCGCTGAACCGGACCTTGGTGCAAAACGCAGCTAACGGCCGGAAAGTTTAAGGTTTTTCGATGT
>DDMF01000135.1:0-370 GCA_002340515.1 Rhodobacteraceae bacterium UBA2553
TTTCAAAAATCATACCCGCGGGCGTCAGATGATAGCCAAAACAGTTCTGAACAATGTCGCCTTCGCCGATGCCACACGCCGCCAGAAAACGCCCCATACGCCACCAGTCATGGCCCACTCCGCCGGGTTCGTAAATTGGACCCGGCGATTGAAAGATGTGGGCAAATTTGTGTGTCGGCAAACCGCCAAAGCCACCCAGTGGCCCGTCCGCCGCCTGCGCTTTGCCGATTTCTGACTTGCGCAGAACAGGCATGCTGGCCAGATCCTCAATGGATTTAACGGCACTGGCATCCACATCCGAGAGGCTTGCCCCACAGCCCGCCAAAGCCTTGGCGCGGGCAATCTGTTCGGGCAGCGCCTGCGCAAATGC
>DDMF01000135.1:402-24354 GCA_002340515.1 Rhodobacteraceae bacterium UBA2553
GCGCAAATGCGGCGGCGCGTTCGTCCGCCGAACGGGTTTCCAGCGCGTCAAAATACTTGGACATGAGTGAAACTCTCTTGTCTGAGCCGACACTACCGTCAGCAATTCATCAATGTTTACGAGTAGGCGTTGGGGTTTAGGCCAACCAACGCTTACGGCGACGATACGAGCGCACATCACGGAAGCTCTTGCGACCTTCGTCGGACATACCCAGATAGAATTCCTTCACATCTGGGTTTTCACGAAGCTCTGCCGCCGGGCCATCCATCACGATGCGACCGTTTTCCAAGATGTAACCGTAATGGGCATAACGCAGCGCCACGTTGGTGTTTTGTTCAGCCAGAAGGAAGGTCACGCCCTCTTTCTCATTTACTTCTTTCACAATTTCAAAAATCTGTTCCACAAGCTGTGGGGCCAGGCCCATCGAAGGCTCGTCCAGCAAGATCATGTCAGGGCGCGACATCAACGCACGACCCATGGCCACCATCTGTTGTTCCCCACCAGAGGTGTAACCAGCCTGCGATTTGCGACGCTCTTTCAAGCGCGGGAAATAGTTATAAACCATCTCCAGATCTTTGGCGATTTCGGCTTTGCCATCGGTGCGGGTGTACGAACCAGTCAAAAGGTTTTCTTCGACGGTCAGGTGTTCAAAACAATGACGTCCTTCCATCACCTGAATGACGCCTCGTTTTACTAACGCGGCTGGGTTCAGCTCGGCAACATCATCGCCTTTGTGATAAATCGTCCCTTTGGTCACTTCGCCGCGCTCCGCCTGCAACAGGTTGGAAATCGCTTTAAGCGTCGTGGTTTTGCCAGCTCCGTTCCCGCCCAAAAGTGCGGTGATCCCACCTTTTGGGACCGAGAGGCTGACACCTTTCAACACAAGGATCACGTGATTGTAGATCACCTCGATATTGTTGACCTCTAGAAGGTTTTCCGGGGTCTTTACGGCGTCCAGCATGATGGGTCGTCCTATACGTATTCGTTCCTGAAATGGTCCGGGCCCTAAGGCCCGGACGCTTCAAACCAAGTGCTTATTTACACTGGGGCTCGATGTTGTTTTCTGCGGCATAGGCCTCTGAATCTGCTGTGATCAACGGCTGGATCACATCCATGTCCGACGGACCAAAGTCAGAGATCAGCGACCACTTGCCAGAGGCTGCATCCCATTGCTGGATCGCAGCAGTGCCCGGACCACCATGGTTGGCACAGCTTACTTTGAACTCAGGGCCAAAGCCCTCCATTCCCAGTTCCGCCATACGTGCGTTGGTGATTTCCAGCTGTTCCAGACCATCACGCATCTGACCCGAGGTGATGTCAGCAACGCCGTGAATTTCCTGAGCCTTCTTGGCGGCTTCAGCAAGCATCATGGCAGCATAAACGCCACGGTTATAGATAACGGTCCCAACGTTTGAACCGTCGCCAGCCGCTTTGCCTGCTTCAACAACGTATTTGTTGATGTCGCCAAACACAGGGTAATCATTGCCAACGCCGTGGAATGCCACAGCTTTATAGCCAGTTGCTGCGTCGCCTGCAGGCTTCACGTCATGCTCAGCACCAGACCACCAAACGCCAATGAAGTTTTCCATTGGGAAGCGGATGTTGGCAGCTTCCTGAACTGCAACCTGGTTCATCACGCCCCAGCCCCAGAACAGAACATAGTCAGGCTTTTCGCGGCGAATTTGCAGCCACTGCGATTTTTGCTCCTGACCAGGGTAATCAACTGGAACGGTGCTGAAGTCAAAACCGTGCTTTTCGCCAAGGGCGGTCAGCGTTGGAATTGGTTCTTTACCGTATGCGCCGTTGAAGTGCAGAAGGATAACCTTTTTGCCTTTCAGATCGCCGCCGTTCAGGTCCAAGATGTGGTTTACAGCAGCAGATGCGCCGTTCCAGTAGTTGGCTGGGAAGTTAAACACGTGGCTGAACACGTTGCCGTTTGCAGCCGAAGTCCGGCCGTAACCAGGTGTGTAAAGCGGGATGTCATCGGCGGTCGCTTTGGGGATCAGCTGATAGGTGATACCTGTCGACAGTGGGTTATAGGCAAGCGCGCCTTGACCTTTGGTCGCTTCATAGCACTCAACGCCTTTTTCGGTGTTATAGGCCGTTTCACACTCTGGAACCTGCAGTTTAACACCGCCAACACCACCGTCACGCTCGTTGAGCAGGGTCATGTAGTCGGCAAAACCGTCAGCATAAGGAATACCACCAGCGGCAAACGGGCCGGTGCGGTAAGACAGCGATGGGAATACCAGATCGGCCATTACAGGCGATGCCACCATCAGTGCGGCTACTGATGCCGCTGCAACTCTCTTATAAGTCATTTGCTTCCTCCCTAGATTAGCAAAATATCGTGCCCTTTTTGGGTCACTTTGGTGAGGATCCCCCTGCCCGCTCCTCATGGACCGGAAGACCAATTCTTATTCACAGGCCTTGGCGCTGTCCGTTAGTGCGGGCCCGTTAGTGCGGGAACGGCCAGAGGCGCAGTTTGTCTTTGGTCAGGCGCCACAGTTGCGCAAGGCCATGGGGTTCCACAATCAAGAAGAACACGATCAGACCACCAACGATCATAAACTCAAGATGTGCCGCCAGATCAGTTGGCCAACCCATCATGCCGACCAATACGTTCTTCAGAAGAACTGGCATCAGAACCATAAAGGCAGCACCAGCAAAGGACCCAAAGATCGAACCCAGACCGCCGATGATGATCATGAAGAGGATCAGGAACGATTTGGTGATGCCAAAGCTTTCACCGGCTTCAGCGGCCCCCAGATAGACTGAGAAGAACAGCGCGCCAGCAACTCCCACAAAGAAGGACGAGGCGGCAAAGGCGGTCATCTTAGCCATCAGCGGGTTCACCCCGATGATTTCAGCCGCGATGTCCATATCGCGAATGCCCATCCACTTACGGCCCATCATGCCGCGTGTCAGGTTGCGCGCAATCCATGCCAGCGCTACCAAGAAAATCAGGCAGATCAGGTATTTTGCCCAAGCTTCAGTATGTGGGCCCGTGACGACGACGCCAAAGACGGAACGTTCAGGCGCGTTGATCTGACCAGAGGCCGAATAGTTGTAGAACCACGGCACCTTGTTAAAGAGCCACACCAGAAAGAACTGAGAGGCAAGCGTGGCCACCGCAAGGTAGAACCCTTTGATGCGCAGCGAAGGAAGGCCAAAGGCCACCCCAACAACCGCAGTGATCCCACCTGAGATCAGCACGTGGAACACGATGTTCACTTCTGGAAAGGCCACCATCAACTTGTAGCAGGCATAAGCCCCCACCGCCATGAACCCACCGGTCCCCAGCGATACCTGACCCGCATAACCGGTCAGAATGTTCAGCCCCAGCGCCGCAATGGCGTAGATGAAGAACGGTGCAAAAATGGCGTTTACCCAGTAATCATTCACCATAAATGGAACAATTAGGAAGGCAACGGCGAGGGCGACCCAATACCCGGCCCGGTCCAAACGGATCGGAAAGGTCTGGTTGTCGTCTTTATAGGACGTTTTGAAATCACCAGCTTCGCGGTAAAACATGGATCAGACCCTTTCGATGATTTTTTCGCCAAACAGGCCCTGTGGCCGGAAGACGAGGAAGATAAGTGCAAGCACGTAAGCAAACCAGTTCTGCGTCGCACCACCGATCAATGGACCAATCGCAAATTCGAACAATTGCTCGCCCACACCGATGATCAGACCGCCGATAATGGCGCCCGGGATCGAGGTGAACCCGCCGAGCATCAACACGGGAAGAGCTTTCAACGCGATCAGCGACAACGAAAACTGAACCCCTGATTTGGCGCCCCACATGATACCCGCAACAAGGGCAACAAAACCGGCAATCGACCAGACCAGAACCCAGATAAAGCGCAGCGAGATACCCACTGACAAAGCGGCCGAGTGATCGTCCGCCACAGCGCGAAGCGCGCGGCCTTGTTTTGAGTACTGCGAGAAGATCGTCAGTGCCGCCACCAAAAGCGAGGCCACAACAGCCGCAACAATATCGAGGTTGTCGATAAAGAAGCCGTACCCAAAGAGCTTATCTGTAACGTTCAGAACAGTTTCGTTCAAACCCTGCGGAAGACCCACATCAAGCGTTTTCAGCTCGGATCCCCACATCATGTCGCCGAAGCCTTCCATGAAGTACGCAAGACCAATGGTCGCCATAAAGAGGATGATATCCGGCTGCCCCACAAGGTGCTTCAGGATATAACGCTCAACGATCCAGGCAAAGCCCACCATGACGCCAGCGGCGGCAATGATTGCGATGATCGACGGCACATGCCACGGAAAGTGGTGAATTTCAGTGCCAAAGATCGCGTTGATCAGATGCGAAAACGGGATCTGACCTTGTTGAATACCCACCAGCGTCATGGCCGCAAACAGCGCCATAACCCCTTGGGCATAGTTAAAGATGCCGGATGCCTTGAAGATCAAGACAAACCCCAGCGCGACAAGAGCGTAAAGCACCCCGGCCATCAGGCCGTTCAGGGTGACTTCCGCCGCAAAGAGCAATTGTTCAGACATGTGTCCCCCTTAGTCGTGTGCAACGCCGAGATAGGCGTCGATTACATCTTGGTTGTTGCGCACCTCTTCCGGTGTGCCATCGCCAATTTTTTTACCGTAATCCATCACAACCACTCGGTCGGACAGGTCCATAACCACACCCATATCGTGTTCGATCAGGGCGATGGTGGTGCCAAATTCATCATTCATGTCGAGGATAAAGCGGGACATGTCCTCTTTTTCCTCAACGTTCATGCCGGCCATTGGTTCATCCAACAGCAAAAGCGACGGTTCAGCGGCCAGCGCGCGCGCCAATTCCACACGTTTCTTCAAACCGTAAGGCAGACGCCCCACTGGGGTTTTCCGAATGTGCTGAATTTCAAGAAAGTCGATGACCTTTTCGCAGACTTCGCGATTTGCCAGCTCTTCTCTCTCGGCTTTGCCTTTCCAAACCGCTTGCTGAAACATGTTGGATGTCATGTGATTCAAGCGACCGGTCATGATGTTATCAAGCACGGTCATCCCATCAAACAAAGCGATGTTCTGAAAGGTCCGCGCCAAACCTTGGCGCGCCACCTGAAAGGGTTTCATGGGGGGGCGTTTTGCGCCCCGGAACCAAACTTCACCCTCTTGTGGCTTATAAAAGCCCGAGATGACGTTCAGCATTGATGACTTGCCTGCACCGTTCGGGCCGATGATCGCGCGGATCTCACCTTCACGGATGTCAAAGCTGATGTCTTTGATCGCAACCACACCGCCAAACCGCAGCGTGATATTTTTCAAATCCATCACCACCGGGCCAATGGTGCGCCCGTCCGCAGTGACGTAGCTATCGGCGTTTGTATCTAAGCTCATTCTGCCGCCATCCCCTGTTTGTCGCCAACCACAACCGCATCGCGGATATCGAGGGTGGCCTTGATCGAACCTTTGCGGCCATCTTCATAGGTCACTTCGGTGTCGATAAATTGTTCGGATTTGCCGCTGTAGAGCGCGTCAATCAGTGGCGCGTATTTCTCTTCAACGACTTTCCGACGCACTTTCCGTGTCCGGGTCATTTCACCGTCATCCGCATCCAATTCCTTGTGCAAGATCAGGAAGCGGTGGATCTGACAACCAGACAACATTTCGTCTTCGGCCACAGATTTGTTCACGGTTTCAACATGCTCTTGGATGGTCGACAGAACGTCCGGGTGACCGGCAAGTTCCTGATACGACGCATAGGCCACGTTGTTACGCTCTGCCCAGTTCCCAACAGCCGTCAGGTCAATATTGATGAACGCAGTACACATGTTGCGGTCATTCCCAAAGACAACAGCCTCAAGGATATCCGGGTAGAACTTAAGCTTGTTCTCAACGTATTTGGGCGCGAACATCCGACCATCGGCCATTTTGCCAACGTCTTTTGCACGGTCGATAATGCGCAGGTGACCATTGGTCTTGTCAAAGAAGCCAGCGTCCCCAGTTGCAACCCAACCCTCAGCGTCCTTGGTATCTGCGGTGCTTTCGGGGTTGTTGTAGTATTCAACAAATGTACCCGGCGAGCGGTAGAAAATCTCGCCATTCTCCGCCAAGCGAATTTCAACACCCGGCGCAGGCACACCAACGGTGTCATTGCGCACTTCGCCGTCAGGCTGCACCGTGATGAACACCGTGGCTTCTGTCTGACCATAAAGCTGTTTCAGGTTGATCCCCATCGAGCGGTAAAACTCAAAGATTTCCGGACCAATCGCTTCACCCGCGGTGTAACCAACGCGAATGCGGCCAAAACCCAAAGTGTCTTTCAACGGGCCATAAACCAGCACGTCACCGCAGCGATATTTGAAATATTCCTGCAGCTTGCCACGGTAAAGTTTCAGGCCAATTGGGTCTTTTGCTTTGAAATATTTACGAGTCTGTACCGGGTGACGCAACTTGGTGAACCCAAGGCGGATCGCGTTTTCAACCAGTGTTTCAACAGCGAACCCAATCCCCATCGCATAGCGAAAGCCATGGCGGACTTTCTGTTCCAGCGTTTTCTTTTCGGTGGTCACTTTACGACGCGGCATACCGTATTTCTCACCGGCGCCTTTTTTCGCAAAATCCATAAAGTGGTGGAACAGCGCGTATTTCAGATCGCCACTATCTTCCATTCGGATCATCACATTGGTCAGCTGCGTTTCAAACACACGCGGCGGCGCAAAGTAATAGGTTGGCCCAATTTCGCGCAGATCCGACATCAATGTGTCGGCGCTTTCGGGACAGTTCACACAGAACCCAGACCACATGGCCTGACCCAAAGAGAAGATAAAGTCCCCAACCCATGCCATCGGCAGATAGGCCAGCACATCTTCGTTCAGGCCAAGGTTATCAAACTCAGACGAGTTCTTGGCGCTCTCAATAATGTTGCGGTTCGACAGAACCACACCTTTTGGGCGGCCGGTGGTGCCAGAGGTGTAAAGCATGACGCAGGTGCTGTCATAATTCAGCTCCGCTTCACGCACGGCCATCTCGTCTTCCAGACGCGCATGGGCCACACGGCCCTCTTCCTGAATGTCGTGATACCAATGCAGGTGGCTGTGGTCATATTTCCGCAAGCCACGCTTGTCGTAATAGATCACGTGTTCGATGTGATGGATCTTCTCCTGCACCTCGATCACTTTGTCGACCTGTTCCTGGTCGCCACAAATGACGAAACGCGCGCCGCAGTTTTCCAGCACGTATTCCATTTCTTCGGTCACGGCGTCTTGGTAAAGCGGAACAGGAACGGCTCCTGCTCGTTGCGCTGCAACCATTCCCCAGTAGAGGGCAGGGCGGTTGCGACCGATGATGGCGACATGGTCGCCCCGTTCGATCCCAAGGGCCAACATACCCAGGGCAAGGTTCTGGATTTCCTCAGCGGCTTGCGCCCAGGTCCAGCTTTGCCAAATACCGAATTCTTTCTCCCGGTAGGCCGGGCGATCTCCAAATTCCTTCACGTTCCGGGCTAAAAGCTCCGGAATGGAAGCAAACGCGCCAGCTGCGGCTAATTCTTGTGCCAAATTGTCCTCCCACCGTCGGCCTGTCCGACGTTCCCGGTTGTCAGGCGATTCTTGCCTACAACCCTGACCAAAAAAACTTGGGCGTCAAAGGTTTCGGCACTTTGTCGAAATCCTAACGAATTGTTACAAGTTGATTTAGCAGGGGTTTCTCCCCTCAAACCCCTTTTCTCATTGGGTCCGCGGTGATAGCGACAAAGAGAAGAAGGGGACAAACCTTGATGCAAAATAGCAAAGAAGCCGCCGTTCTGACCCAAGCAGGGCTGAATCTTATCCAGCAAGCCCTGTCCATTTACGATCGACACCTGAAATTAGTGATCGGCAATCGACAGTTTCAGGACATGTTTGACTTGCCCGACAAACTGGTGCGCCCCGGTGCTGATTTTGGTGACACAATTCACCATCTGGCGGAACGCGGTGACTATGGTGGCGTGGGAGATATCGCCGCTTTTGTACGCTCGCGTGTGGATCAAGCCAAAGCCTTTGTTCCCCATTACATCGAACGGACCCGCGCCAATGGACGCGTAATTTCGGTCGAAGGAAACCCCTTGCCCCAAGGCGGTTGGGTCACGGTCTATACCGACATCACCCACACCAAACGGCAGGAACGCTTATTACGAGCGCGTTCAGAAGAATTATCAGACCTTTTGCTCAGCCACACCGAAGAGCTGGCGCAAACCAACCGCGCATTGGCATCAAGCAACAAAGCGCTGGAGGAAACCAAACGCGAGCTGACCGAGATGGAACGCAGCACGCGTTTGACCGCCGAAATGATGCCAGCCCATATCGCGAGAATTGACCACGACCTGCATTATACTTTCTCAAACCGTCGCTTGGGAAAAGTCATTCCAGGTCGCCCCGCCGATCTGTTCGGCCTGCACGCCAGAGACGCGTTGGGGGACGAAGCCTATGCGCGGATATCCCCATATTTTCAAAAGGCTTTCAAAGGGGAGCCCTCGGTTTTTGAGTTCACACATGAAGGGTCCGGGCGGCGTATCCGTGTGGCCCTGACCCCTGATCGTGACGAGGAAAGCGGGGTCATTACCGGCATCTATATTCTGTCCATGGACATCACCGAAGAGGCGCAATCTCGCGCCGCGCTTGCCCAAACCCGGAAACGAGAATTGGCCGCCCAGTTGACCTCTGGCGTGGCCCATGACTTCTCCAATCTTCTCACCATCATTCTTGGCTTGCAAAGCCGGTTGGGCACAATGAAAATCGGCGATGCGGCTCATGAATTGGTTGAGGCCACAACCGCCGCCGTGCGCCGTGGCGGCACATTGCTGGAACGGATCGCATCAATTTCCGGCAAACGCGAAGTGCATTACGAGGCGACCCATATCCCGGATCTTTTGAAAGGTCTGGAAACGCTGACCGCGTCGACACTGCCCGATGGGGTCAACCTGAAGATCACCGTGACCGATCTTGACGACCCTGTTGTGCTGGATGCCGGTGCGGTGCAGGACGGGTTGCTGAACCTGATCCTCAATGCCACCCACGCCATTGGCGCGGGGCCGGGGAATATCACCCTCAGCGTGCGACCTATTCGTGAAACCTGGATCGAATTCCGCGTCACAGACACCGGGCCGGGTTTCGCAAAAGAGGCGCTTCAACATGCGTTGGATCCATTTTTCACCACCAAAGGTGGTGAAGGCTCGGGGCTCGGATTGTCGATGGTTTACGACCAGACCACAGTCGCGGGGGGGCATATGAAAATCTTCAATGCCTCACCGACGGGGGGCGCGGTTGTGTCCATCCGCTTGCCCCTACGCAAACCCGCGCGCCCTATCGCGCCGCGACTGGTTTTGCTGATCGAAGACAACACCGACATTCGCGCCTCTGTTCGCGCGATGCTGACGGATATGGGGCACCAAGTGATCGAAGCGGCCTCAACCGAAGAGGCCCTTGGCTTGGTCTCATTAGACGGAATTGGGTTGATCCTGTCCGACATTATTCTGGAAGGGGCGCAAACCGGCCCCGAGTTCCTGGTGGGGCTTAAGGCCGCAGGTATAGAAATCCCTATGCTTTTGATGACTTCTTTACCATCAGACGACGCGCGCAGGGCAAATGCGGGCTTTCCAGTTCTGCATAAGCCCTTTACCAAGGGAGAACTTGCTACATTCCTGTCTCAGGAGGTCCGCACATGACCCAACCGCTCGTGGCCATTCTCGATGACGAACCGGAAATTCGCCGGATGTTGTCTGACGCGTTAGAAGATGCGGGGTTCCGCACCGCGTGTTATTCCCGCGCGACCGAATTTGAGGCGGCCTTAAACACCATGTCGCCTGACGTGTGTTTGGTGGATCTGGGGCTACCAGATCGCGATGGGCTGACATTGGTCCACCGTTTGGCACTGGAAAGTGGGGCGTCGATCATCATCATTTCGGGCCGCACGCAGGTGCAAGACAAAATCACCGGGCTGGAATTGGGCGCGGACGATTACATCATCAAGCCTTTCGAACCCGCCGAAGTGGTTGCCCGTGTGCGGGCCCGCCTACGCAGCCAAAAACCCGGCGCCCCAACATCGCAAACAGCACGGTTCAATGGCTGGAGCGCCCATTTCGACCGCTATGTTTTGGAAGACGACGCGGGTGAAGAAACAGCATTTTCCCACGCGGAAGGCGAAGTGTTACGGTTGTTTCTTGACGCGCCAAACCGATTGATTTCCCGCGCGCAGATGCAGGAAAGCCTGGGCGGTGTCGCCGGTGAAAGCTTTGACCGCGCCATGGATGTGCGCATTTCTCGTTTGCGAACAAAACTACGCGAAGACCCAAAAAACCCGCGCCTCATCAAAACGATCTATGGCGCAGGTTATATTTTCTTGGGTGACGTACACTGGAGATAACGGAACCACGAACAAGGCTCATGTCTGACGTTTCATGATGCGTTCTGATGAAACCGCCGGGTACCTTGTGAGATATTATGCCCCGATTGGCACCTTGGCTGTCATCTATCAGAGGCTTCCACCTGAACTAGACGGCAGGCGCAAATTCACTCTCAATCTCACGAAGCTCTTTCTGCAAAAGTGCCTCTTTTTCTCTGCTGAGAAGTTGGATTGGAACCGTTTCCTCTGCGCTCTCTACTTGATCAAAAATATTGAGGCAGTCATCCTCAAACGGATCGCCGCCAAAGTACCCATCCAACCAATCCCACCCGGCATCGAAAAGCTTTCTGTTCACTTTCCTTTTTCTCTCACCTTCGACGTGCTTGATCTCCACCTTGCACATCATTGTACTTGGAATACACATTGGCACTCCTTGTGCGCGGTAGCTCAGCCGTACCCGAGCGGTGGTAAACTTCCTGCATTTTGAAACTGCCTCATCCAGGATCTCGGCCTCTTGTTTTTGGTAACTGGACTGCCCGCTATCCATCATTTTCTCCAAGCACTCATACATATCTACACTGCTCAAATGTAGCTGTAGGGCAGAAGCAAACAACGGGGAAATCGTATAGATAATTCACCAAAAGAATAGGGAATTTTGACACGAAAGGCGTCAGATTGAAGCCATTGACGTCGCTATCCTCATGTTCACAACTTAGACGCTAACATCTAAAAGCAAATATGTTTCCGACACTCAAGAACAGGCACCCATTCTTCTGTTTCACGGGAATCACCTACATTCACCAATTGATCCTTCGGCGCAGATGCGGCCGTCAGGCCAGATGGCATTGTCCAGCTTGGCCTCGAACAAGATAACACCTGTCATTTTTGCACCCAGAAAATTTGCCCCGCGCAGATCCGCATCAAGCAGGTTCACACCGGTCAGATTGGCCATCATCAGATCCGCGCCCTGCAAATTCACAGCATGCATATGCGCGCCCGTCAGGTTCGCAAACGTCAGGTTTGCGCCCTCAAGGTTTGTCATATGCAGGATTGCGCGCTCCAAATTGGCACGCGACAGGTTCGAACGATCAAGGCGCATGGTCGTCATCGACGCCCCCTCCATATCGACCCCAGACAGGTCCGCATCCATGCGAATTGCCCCAGCACATTGCGCGCCCGGCACATATTCGCAGACGGTGTTATAGTCGCGATCATTGGTGGTTTTATCTGACCATGCCAATGCACCTATGCTGGTCGCCAACACCATTGCCGCGGCCACGATGGCACGGGCCGCATACATGTTGGCTATGCCGGTCTGTTTCACATCTTTCATCAAAGTCGTTCTCCTGTTCACGGGTGGATTGGCTTTGTAATTGCAGATGGAACAAGGACTGATCTTAACAGGGATCAAGTGGTTATCACATTCACTAAACCGCATAAAATCCCCATAACTCGCCGCAAAAGTCTGGGAGGTCGATGAAAATGCCAAACCAAATGGGCGGTCACCCATCATCCTTTTGATACATTTTCTTTTTCCGACGGCGGGTTTCCTGCGTCGCCTCTTCGCTGCCATCATGAAAGGTTCCAAACCAACGGTCCCACGGCATCTCTTGATTACCATAATTGCATTCATAATAGCGGTGGTGGAGTTGATGATAAAACGTGCCAAGCGCAAGCCGCCGCTTATCTCGCACCAAAAGCTCCTCATACCCGGTATGGGTCATCGCAGCCCCTGGCCCCAAATAGATCACATGAAAATACAGAAGGATCGGATGGGTCGGCACAACCCAGTGGATCAGTAGCGACGTCAAATACAGGAAATGCTCAACCGGATGCATCGAAAACCCGGACCACGGGCCAATATTCACGTTGCGATGATGCAGGGAATGCACATGCTTATAAAGGGGCGGAACATGAAGCAGTCGATGCACCCAATAGAAATGAAACGCCGACCAAACCGGCAGCAACATCACCCCGAGTAGAAACCAGACGGGATGCTCGGAGAGTGTGTGGATCGGTGTGTATCCATTTGCCATCAGCCACATTGTCAGTGCCTGAAAGCCCGAAATCTGGGTCACTCCGCTGGCCAGAGACCAGAACATATTGTCCCGCACCTGATCCGAAAAGCTCCACAGCCGATTGCCCTTTGCCATGTCCCGGCGGTCGAATTTCAGCGCCTTAGCCTGTCCGCGCTTGATGTAGAAATACCAATGCAGACCGCCAGCGACCACGATCAGGGTCACTAAATTCACGACCCAGACCTGAGCCACCCATCCAAAGGAAAACTCCGCCGCCCGATCAAGCGAGGGATAGGCAAAAGCCCAAAGAAGAACAGCCAGACCAACCATCATGACACGTTCGCTGAGCATCAGCCAATTGCACGCAAACCAGCGCAGCAAATAGCGGGGCCGGGGGGGCCATTTGAACACCGATGTATCGGCAAGCGGGAGCTCGGGGTGGTAATTCCACTCCCGGCTCATCGGCACGTCATCAAACTGATCCTGCATTCGCCGCCCTCCCGTAGCAACTACAGGTCCAGTCAAGCTGTCCGGGCGGGTATTTCTAACACGAATACGACCTAAGCGGTCTCATATTCAACTTTCTCCACCTTTACCGCCGAAAATTTCATCTCAGCAATCTTCCCATATGGGTCCAAGGCCGGGTTGGTCAGCATGTTGGCCGCCGCCTCAACATAGGCGAACGGCAGGAATACCATATTTTCCGCCACACTATAATCCGCGCGCGCCATCACTTCGATAGATCCGCGACGGGTGGTCAGACGGACCAAGCCGCCCGGTGTCACGCCCATCTCACGGAGCGTTTTGGGGTTCAGGGAACAGTTTGCCTCTGGCTCGATCGCATCCAGAACCGTGGCGCGACGGGTCATCGACCCGGTGTGCCAATGTTCCAACTGGCGCCCGGTGGTCAGCACCATCGGGTAATCTGCATCCGGCGTTTCTGCAGGGGGCAGGATCGTGGCAGGTGTGAATTTTGCCCGGCCGCCTGCGCGTGGGAAACCATCGCCAAACACAACGGCTTGACCGGGGTCTTCAGGCGAAAGGGACGGATAAGTGACCGCATTCTGCTCTTCCAGACGATCCCAAGTGATGTTGTTCATCGACGGCATCACGCGGCCCATTTCGGCAAAGATTTCGCTCGGGTGGGTATAGGTCCACCCCATGCCCATGCGATTGGCCAGTTCAACTGTGATCAACCAATCTTCTTTGGCGTCACCAGCGGGGCGAACAGCCGCACGGGTCATTTGTACCTGACGGTTGGTGTTGGACACAGTGCCGGTTTTCTCAGCCAAGGCTGCCGCTGGCAGAACCACATCGGCGTAGCTCGCGGTTTCGGTCAGGAAGATGTCTTGGCTGACCAAGAACTCCATCCGCTCAAGCGCTTCGCGCACGTGGGTGACATCCGGGTCGGACATGGCTGGGTTTTCCCCAAGGATATACATGCCTTTGATTTTGCGATCATGCACGGCGTCCATGATTTCCACGACAGTCAGGCCGGGGTTGGGGTTCAACTCTTCAATGCCCCAAACCTCACGATACATGGCTTGCACCTCGGGGTCCTTCACCGACTTATAGTCGGGGTAGAACATCGGGATCAGACCAGCGTCTGAGGCCCCTTGCACGTTGTTTTGACCACGCAGCGGGTGCAGCCCGGTGCCCGGACGGCCCACATTGCCGGTCATCAGCGCAAGACTGATCAAGCAACGCGAATTATCGGTGCCGTGGGTGTGTTGGCTGACACCCATACCCCAGAAAATCATCCCGGCTTTGCCTTTGGCAAAGGTGCGGGCGGCATCGCGCAGATCATCGGCGGAGATGCCACAAATCGGCGCCATCTCTTCCGGCGAAAACGCCTTGAGATGTTCGCGCATGGCATCCCAGTTTTCGGTATGTTTGGCGATATAGGCCTCGTCTGTCAGACCCTCTTCCGCGATCACATGCATGATCGCATTCAGCATCGAGACATCAGCGCCCGGTTTGAACTGCAACCGGTGTGTCGCAAATCGCCCCATGCCCACGCCGCGCGGATCCATCACAATCAGCTTGCCACCGCGTTTGGTGAACTGTTTGAAATAGGTCGCCGCCACAGGATGGTTTTCAATCGGGTTCGACCCAATCACAATCGCCACGTCCGAATGTTCAATCTGGTTAAAAGTGGCCGTAACAGCCCCCGACCCGACATTTTCCAACAGCGCCGACACGGATGACGCGTGGCAGAGGCGGGTACAGTGATCGACGTTGTTATGCGTGAACCCCTGACGGATGAATTTCTGGAACAGATATGCTTCTTCATTGGTACATTTGGCCGAACCAAACCCAGCCACAGCCTCGCCACCGTGTTCGTCACGCAGCACCATCAAGCCCTTGGCCGCCACATCCAGCGCCTCATCCCAAGACGCTTCGCGGAAGTGCGTTAAGGGATTGGCGGGATCAATGTTCAACCCTTTTGGCGCGCCTTCTTTGCGGATCAGCGGTTTGGTCAGGCGGTGCGGGTGGTTGATGTAATCAAATCCAAAACGACCTTTGACGCACAAACGCCCTTCGTTTGCTGGGCCATTGATGCCTTCGGCATACACCACCTTGTCATCCTTGACGCGCAAGCTGACCTGACAACCGACGCCGCAGAAGGGGCAAATGCTTTCAACTTCGCGGTCGAAATCTGACGTGTCTTTCACCTTGGCAGGCATCAGCGCACCGGTTGGGCAGGCCTGAACACATTCGCCGCAGGCCACACAGGTCGAGGCGCCCATGGGATCATTGATGTCAAACACCGGATAGGCATTATGGCCACGACCGGCCATGCCAATCACGTCATTCACCTGCACTTCGCGGCAAGCACGCACACAGAGGTTACATTGGATACAAGCATCCAAATTCACGCTCATCGCGACGTGGCTGTCATCCAATAGCGGCACGCGGCCTTCTTCAAGCTTGGGGAATCGGCTTTCCGTCACGCCGTTCAGCGCGGCCATATCCCAGAAGTGAGCAGAGGCGTCATGAGCCGTTTTCGGCTGGTCCGCGACCAGAAGTTCCACCACCATTTTACGCGCTGTTTTGGCACGCGCGTTGTCGGTGATCACAACCATACCCTCGGCAGGTTCGCGGATGCAGGAGGCCGCCAGGACACGTTCGCCTTCGATCTCAACCACACAAGCCCGGCAATTGCCGTCGGACCGCAAATCGGGCACGTTATCTTTGTGACACAGGTGCGGGATCAGCGTGCCTTCACGCTTTGCCACATCCCAGATGCTTTCGCCCGCGTGCGCAATAACTTCGCGCCCGTCCAGAGTGAATTTGACCTCGACCGTCATCGGAACCTCCACATTTCAGACCTCAGTATAAACCACGCGAGACGCGAGGTCAGTTCTTCAATCACGACATAAGCTGGGGTTTTTGCGCCAGCCCCCTTTCAAGATTGGATCCAAATGGCTAGCAATGAGCCAAGAGGAGCTCGGCATGCCGCAAATCACCCTAATCCGCCATGGACAGGCCAACACAACCGCAACGGACGAAGCGGGGTATGACAACCTGTCTGATCTGGGCCGCCAACAGGCCCGCTGGCTTGGCCAATACATGCGGGATCATGGTCAGGAATTTGACAAGGTTTACGCGGGATCCCTGAACCGCCAACAGCAAACCGCACACGAATGGGGAGCCACGGAGATCATCTGTGATGAACGCTTAAACGAGTTCTCCTATTACGATATTTCCAACGCCATGCACGCGCAATTCGACCTGCCCCGCCCCACCAGCCGTGACGAGTTTATTGCCCATATGCCGCTGGTGTTCTCTGCTTGGCAAGATGGCCATCTGACCGGGGATTTCGAAACATTCCATGACTTTCAACAGCGGGTTGATGATGCGCTGTTGGAGATCGCATCACGCGGCGAACGCGCGGCTGTGTTTACCTCTGGTGGGGTGATTGGCATGGCTATTCGCATCACAATGGGGTTGGATACGGGGACGTTTACACGGCTGATGCTGTCCATCCACAACAGTTCCGTCCATAATTTATTGCGGCTCGGGACCAACCTGTCGCTGACCGGCTTTAATGCCATCCCGCATCTGGCGCATCCTGACCGCCACCACGCACAAACCTATATTTGATATTAGAAGGACGCCCCTCATGACACATCTCTGGGTTCGCGCTGAACAGCGCCCGAATGAGGACCGCGTTGGCCTAACGCCCGAAGGCGCGAAGGCGCTGATCGCCGCCGGACTCCGCGTTACCATTGAGGAAAGCTCGGTACGTTGTATCGCGCTGGACGGATACAAAAACGCCGGCTGTGAAATCGCCGCCGAGAACAGCTGGCCCGAAGCGCCGCTGGATGCCATTATCTTTGGCCTTAAGGAATTGCCAGAAGACGGCACCCCCCTGCCCCATAAACACATTATGTTTGGGCACGCTTTTAAAGGGCAACACTCGGGTCGTGCATTGCTTGAGCGGTTCAAAGCCGGCGTTGGGACGCTTTTTGATCTGGAGTATCTGGTGGCTGAAAACGGACGGCGCGTGGCCGCTTTTGGCTATTGGGCAGGGTTTGCAGGGGCAGCCGTAACGCTAAAATCTTGGACCGCACAGCAACGCGGGGAAATTTGCCCGACCGTGGGCGCCTTTCGGGGCAAAGAGGCCCTATTGGCCGAACTGAAATCTGAGTTGGATGCAACCGGCACGCCTCGCCCCACCGCAATTGTCATCGGGGCTTTGGGGCGCGTCGGCACAGGTGCCAGCGACCTGATGACCGAGATGGGCATGGCCGTTACCAAATGGGACATGGCTGAAACGGCAAGCGGCGGACCTTTCCCAGAGATCCTTGAACACGACATCTTTATAAACTGCATTCTGGCAGGTCCTCAAACCCCGGTTTTTGTACCGCTCGAGGCCAAGACCGCTGAGCGCAAATTGACCGCGATCGGTGATGTGGCCTGTGACCCAGACAGTGATTACAATCCAGTGCCGGTTTATAACAAAGCAACCTCTTGGGCAGAACCCGCGCTTCGTGTGGCGGAGGATCCGGTGCTTGATGTGATGGCGATTGATAACCTGCCTTCAATGTTGCCGGTGGAAAGTTCACATGATTATGCGGGGCAATTGTTGCCCAGTCTTCTGACCCTGACAGACCTGAAGTCCGGTGTCTGGGCGCGCGCTGAAGCCACATTCAATCAGCACATGAAAGATCTGTGATGGAAGAGCTTGTCGGTGCAGCGGCTGCCATCGTCAGCACAATCTGCTGGCTGCCTCAAACCCTTAAAACATGGCGAACACGCGAAACAAAAGACCTGTCGCTTCCGGCCAACCTGTTGATCTTTTTCTCCATTTCTCTTTGGCTGATCTATGGGTTGATGCTGGGGGCGTGGCCCTTGATTGCGGCCAACGCCATCGCGGTCATCTTGGTCGGCGCCATCGTCGCAGCAAAACTTAAATTCGGTTAAAAGGACAATTACTATGACAATCCACTGGTGTGGCACCGGCCTGTCGGCCATCCCCGGCCTGCGTCGGCTTATTGCTGCGGGTCATGATGTTGTGGTCTGGAACCGCACAATTGCCAAAGCAGAAGAGGCCGTTGGCGATGTTGCAAAAGACATCCGCGCGTTTGACATCCAAGCTTTGGCCGATGCCCTTAATACGGGCGATATCGCAGTGTCGATGTTGCCCGGCGACCTACATGTCCCAGTTGCCAAAACCTGCCTTGAAAACGGTGCGCATTTTGTCTCCTCAAGCTATATCGCACCCGAAATGCGCGCGCTTGATGTGCAATTCAAAGCGGCTGGCCTGTCCTCGGTGAACGAGGTTGGGCTTGACCCCGGCATTGATCATCTGATGGCGCATTGGCTGGTCGCAGATTATCGCGCATCCGAGGCCTATGACCCAAGCTTACCGATCCGTTTCCGGTCCTATTGCGGAGGCGTTCCGAAACACGCAAACCCGTTCCGCTATAAATTCAGCTGGTCACCTTTGGGTGTGCTGAAGGCACTGCGCTCGCCATCCCGCTCGATCAAAGACAGCAAACCCTTTGACGTCGCGCGCCCGTGGGATGCGATTTCATCTTATGATGCCCCTTTGGCGCAGGCCGAAAGCTTTGAGGTTTATTCAAACCGTGACTCGCTGCCGTTCATGGAAGAATATGGGTTTGACGCTGATTGGAATGTGGATCTGTTTGTGCGCGGTACCCTGCGTCTGAACGGTTGGACCGAGGCATGGAAAGATGTGTTCGCCGAGGTGGAAACGTTGGAAGGCCCCAAAGGCGACGCCCGCCTGAAAGAGATGTCGGATCAGTTCTGGGAAGAAAACTCCTATGACGAAGGCGAACCGGACCGCGTGATCATGTGTGTCGAGTTGAAAGCAGGTGACGCCTATCACAAAACCTATGTGATGGACGCTTGGGGTGATGAGCGAGGCACAGCCATGGCCCGTTTGGTGTCTGTCCCTGTTTCCTTGGCGATTGAGGCTGTGTTGGGTGGAAACATCGCACCCGGCGTCTCAGCGGCACCCTCGGATCTGGGCTTGGTCGACACATGGATGGCTGAAGTGCGCAATCTGGCGCAGCACGTCAACGTTGTGGATCACACCACCTAACGCGACATTTTCGCGTCGTAAAATATACAGCATGGCGGAGTTTGCCTGTTAAGCTTTCTGAAAACAGGAGGCCGCCATGCTGGAAAAAACACCCTCAACCAGACCAACTTGGACCAGTTTTGAAGACGCCACAAAAGAGGATTTCCTCGCGGTCATGGAATATGACGAGGCCTATGCAAATGCCCTGCCCGACCGTGTCTTAGCCGCGATGAAGGATCTGGACGAGGAGGTCACGCCCTATCCGATCAACCGCTATCAACACTCGCTGCAATCCGCCACGCGGGCGTATGAAGCAGGCGAGCCAGAAGATCTGGTGGTGGCCGCGTTGATCCACGATCTTGGTGACACGCTGTCGCCGTTCAACCACGGTGAACTCGCCGCCGCCATCGTGAAACCCTATGTATCCGAGCGCACCCACTGGATCCTAAAACACCACTGCGTGTTTCAGGGCTATTACTACAATCACCACCTCGGCGGGGATCGCCACGCACGTGAAAAATACAAAGACAGCCCACATTATGAGGCCTGCGTGAAATTCTGCCACGAGTATGACCAATGCTCATTTGACCCAGATTATCCCACCAAGCCACTGGCGTTTTTTGAACCCATGCTGCGCAGAGTGTTCAATCGAAGTGAGGGGCATATGGAGCTGAATGAAACACGGGAGGGGTGAGCAATCCCCCGCCTGAATTCAGGGATGTTTTCCATATTCCGGACAAAACCAACAGCTGAATGAAGGCCATAGAATGGTTGCGCATCTATACCAGGAGTGTTCTTAGTTGGGCTGCTTCAGCCACGGATACGACTCAAAACGAGGTATCCGGTTTACCTAGACAAGGAACCGAAATGAATCGCACAATTTTGACCATTATGGCCACGCTGACAACCACCCCCACATTTGCCCATCTGAACCCAGACGACCACGGCTCATTCATGGCTGGGTTATCTCATCCGGTATTTGGGCCAGATCACATACTGGCGATGATTGCGGTTGGTCTCTGGGCTGCATCCCTTGGCGGACGCGCAATCTGGGCGCTTCCCAGCGCTTTCGTGGCCGCCATGGTGGTTGGGTTCGGCGCTGCGGTCGGCGGGCTGATCCTCCCACTTGTCGAACCAATAATTCTCCTGTCCGTTTTCGCACTTGGGCTAACCGTGGCATTTACCATACGCCTTCCAGCGACAGCTGCGGCAGGTATCGTTGCCGCCTTCGGCCTATTTCACGGCTTTGCCCATGGTGGAGAATTGGGGTCGGCGGGCGCGTTTGCATTTGGCGCGGGGTTTGTCTTATCCGCGGCCATACTTCACGCCTTTGGCATCAGTACCGCTGTGATTACTGGTCATAATCTTTCAAACAGCAAACTTATTCGCGGGCTTGGTTGGGCGACAGCATTTGGCGGTGTATGGATCGCCACAGGCGGCTAATAAGCGACGGCCAACGCGTGCCGAAAAGCACCGCAAGATAAGGTCAATATCATCCTCTATGCACGATTTCCCCTACGGATGGTTAGGGGGCCACTACATTTTTGCCATCTGACTTAGCCCAACCCTAATCAAAACTGACGCAGACTGTTCTTTTCCGCGCGCCACATGATGTCACTCTGCATCAAACACCTTGCTGAAATCTGCGTCGGGACAAGTTCCGCCGGACATGCAAGATTTTGACAACCAGAGGGGACCGTCATGGCCGTTGAGGAAATTGATACTCTTGTCGTTGGCGCGGGTCAGGCCGGAATAGCCATGAGCGAGCACCTAAGAAACAACAACATTCCGCATCTGGTTTTGGAACGCGAACGCATCGCAGAGCGCTGGCGCACGGGGCGCTGGGATTCTCTGGTCGCCAACGGCCCCGCTTGGCATGACCGCTTTCCTAACCTTGAATTCAAGGGGGTGGATCCTGACGCTTTTCCCGACAAGGAACGCGTGGCGGATTATTTCGTTGAATATGCCAAGATGATCAATGCACCCGTCCGATGCGGGGTTGAGGTTCTCTCTGCCACGCGCCTGCCCGGACAGGCAGGGTTTTCGATCGAAACCTCAGAAGGCACCATAAAAGCACAAAACATCGTGGCGGCCACAGGGGCATTTCAGCATCCGGTCGTCCCCCCTTTGGTGCCGAACGATGCGCCGCTAAAACAGATCCATTCCTTCCATTATCGCAACCCAAACGCATTGCCAGACGGTGCCGTGTTGGTTGTAGGCGCTGGATCTTCCGGGGCGCAAATCGCGGACGAGCTGTTACGGGCCGGACGCAAAGTTTATCTGTCTGTTGGCCCACATGACCGCCCACCTCGCACCTATCGGGGCCGTGATTTTGTGTGGTGGTTGGGGGTGCTTGGTCTGTGGGATGTTCCCGCGATGAAACCCGGCACCGAACATGTGACCATCTCGGTCAGCGGCGCACATTGGGGCAACACTGTTGATTTCCGCAACTTGGCAAATGCGGGCATGAACCTTGTGGGCATGACCCAAAGCTATGAAAAAGGCGTGATGCGCTTTGCCCCGGACCTTGCCGACAATATTACCGGAGGGGACGCCAATTACCTTTCAATGCTTGACATGGCAGACGCGTATATCGCGCGCAACGGGCTTGACCTTCCAGAGGAGCCAGAGGCGCGCAATTTCGTCCCTGCGCCCGACTGTATGTCAAATCCAATGCGAGAGTTGGATCTCATCGCGGCGGGCGTCACCACCATCATCTGGGCCACCGGCTTTTCGCAAGATTTTGATTGGTTGGACGTGGACAGTTTCGATGAGGCTGGGAAGCCCAAACATCAGCGCGGCGTATCGTCAGAACCAGGCATCTTTTTTCTGGGTCTTCCATGGCAATCACGGCGCGGATCAACCTTTATCTGGGGTGTTTGGCACGACGCCAAACATGTGGCGGATCATATTGCCACCAAACGCATGTATCTGAGATATGAACCCAGCGACTTGCGCATCATGGAAGACGCCTGAAAGGATCCGCACATGGCCAAAGACCACATCAACCCCATTGACGCCCTACGCCAAAACACGGCCCAGCCTTTTGAACAGGCGCGCGCGATGCCACCATCGGTTTACACCTCTGAAGAATTCGCGGCGGAAGAATTGGAGCATATCTTTTCAAACGATTGGTATTGCGTCGGGCGAAGTGACGCTTTGTCAAATCCTGGCGACTACACCACATGCGAATTGGCGGGCCAACCCATAGTAGTGATCCGCGACCGGGATGGCACTTTGCGGGCGCTGTCAAATGTGTGCCTGCACCGGATGTCGACACTTTTACATGGTCGCGGCAATGCCCGCTCAATCGTCTGCCCTTATCACGCGTGGACCTATAATCTGGACGGGTCATTGCGCGGTGCCCCGGCCATGACGCTGAACGAAGGGTTCTGTAAGGATCAATACAAACTGCCAAAAATTCGATGCCAGGAATGGCTCGGCTGGGTTCTTGTCACGTTGAGCGCCGACGCGCCCGATGTGGCAGATCAATTGCAACAGGTCGAAGACATGGTCAAAGGCTATGATATGACCAGCTACACTGAAGCGTTTTATGAAGAGCATGTGTGGGACACAAACTGGAAGGTGCTCGCCGAGAATTTCATGGAAAGCTATCACCTGCCCGTCTGTCATGCAGGTACAATTGGCGGCCTTTCCAAGCTTGAGGATATGATCTGCCCGCCCGGCCTGCCCGCGTTCAACTATCACACAATCCTAAAGGATGATCAGCTGCGCATCGCGATGGCGCATCCGTCCAATGATCGGCTTAAAGGGGATGAAAGGCGCACAACCTTTTTGCTGGCGATTTATCCCAGCCTGCTGATCACCCTGACACCGGGCTATTTCTGGTATCTCTCCCTGCACCCCAAAGGCCCCGGTCAGGTGCATATCCGGTTTGGCGGCGGAATGTCCGATGATTATGCAAACGACCCTGACGCACAGCAAAACTTCAAAGACCTGAAAACCCTGTTAGATGACGTGAATATTGAAGACCGCGGTTGCACGGAAAAGGTTTACAATGGCCTGTGTTCCGAACGCGCCACGCCGGGACATCTTAGCCATCTTGAACGCCCCAACTATGACTTTGCGCAATATCTGATGGCCCGGATTGAGGCCGGACGCGCACGCTGACCGCCCCCATAAACAGACAGGATCCCCCATGGCCCATACCCGCATACGCAAATTCAACACCCGCGAGACCTATCCAGAGCAAAACCTTGATAACGACCTGTGTCAGGCAGTGGTTACCCAAGGTGGCAAGACCGTATATCTGCGCGGTCAATGTCCGCAAAACCTGGATGATGCGGTCAATATCGACAGCCATGATCCGGTCGAACAGACCCATAAAGTCATGCAGAATATCAAACAATTGATCGAAGAGTCCGGCGGTTCGATGGAGCATCTGGTCAAAGTTGTGGTCTATATCACTGACGTACGCCACCGCGAGGCTGTTTATCGCACCGTGGGCGAATACATCAAAGGCGTGTATCCAGTATCAACCGGCTTGGTGGTTCAAGCGCTGGCCAGGCCTGAATGGCTGGTCGAAATCGACGGCACCGCCGTCATTCCGGAGTGACGCTATGACCTTTTCAATTGTCGCCCGCTGCACGGAAACAGGCATGTTTGGCGTTGCAATCTCGTCATCTTCCCCTGCCGTCGCCGCACGCTGTTCTTATGCGCGCGCAGGCGTGGGGGCCGTGGCCTCGCAGAACATTACCGACCCCATGCTTGGCCCTTTGGCACTTGACCTCATGCAAGGCGGCATGGGGGCCGGCGAGGCGATTGCTGGTGTAAGGGATCTTGGGAGATTCACCGAATTCCGGCAGGTGCTTGCGGTTGACAAAAACGGCGCGACAGCCATCCACTCCGGCCCCAACAGTCTTGGGATCTGGACACAAGCACAGGGGCCAAATGTTGCCTCTGGTGGTAATCTTTTGGCAAATGAAACCGTGCCACAAGCAATGGTGGATGCGTTTCTGGGCAGCACGGGGCATCTCGGCGATCGGCTCATCCTTGCGCTGCACGCTGCACTTGCGGCGG